>JBCNMJ010000053.1:0-24933 GCA_039594975.1 Chryseobacterium sp.
AGAATACTTACTAACATATTACCCATATTTTAAAAATTAATATTTAGTTTTATTTTTTTCGAAAAATATAAATTTAAATAGAGTAGGGAATTGCCTTAACAAACAAAAACTCAGAAAAAATTTCTGAGTTTTTTACTTTTTATATTAAAATACGAAAAAATGACCTTTAGAAATAGGTCAAAAATCGATTTTCTACTTTTTTTCGATAATATAGATCAAACTTGAATATTCGTTCGAAAAAAGGGCTTTTACGTTGGAAATCGTTCCGTAGATTGTTGCTTTTAGCCAAAAAAGAGGTGATTTTTTATATTTTTCGCTTAACATCGAAATATAGTAAGAGTCAAGAACCAACGGTTTTATTTTTCTTATTTTCCAATTTGGTTTCTTAGCGATAAGATTTTCCATTCCTTTTTTTGAGAAATGATAGATGTGTCTTGGTACATCATAAGCTGCCCAATATTCTTTATAATGTTGTGCGTCGTAAGAAGTAGGGTTGGGAACAGCTATAATCAAAAGTCCTTTTTCTTTTAATTTATTATTAAAAATTTCAAGCATCTCATCCTGGTTTTCCACATGCTCGAAAACATGCCAAAGCGTAATGGCATCTAAACTCTGATCTTCAATGGTATTAATATTATCTAATATAGTTGCTTTTGAAATCTTATTTTTAGCAGCTTTTCTAGCATCAGCATCCGGCTCAAAACCGAACGTTTCAAAATCATTTTCAATGAATTTTACAAATTCTCCGGCGCCACATCCATAATCTAATACTCTTGAACCTTTCTTTATTCTGTCCAATAATATTGTTTTTTTATACTGTAAATTGAATGACTGTAAAAATTTATAAAGCTTTTCTTTTAAACTTCCTGAATCCTGGTGATGGGAAATGTAATCTTCGCTTTCATAATATTTTGAAATATTGGATGGAATAGGAGAGGTTTTAAAAACTCCTTTTGTTTCCGTTTCTTTAATTTCGAATATTTCCTGTGAAAGAAAATGATCTTTTATTTTCATTGAATTTGTTTCTTTAAATATAAAAATTAAGATATTTCAGAGTTTAAAATAAGCTCATAAATACCTTAATTTTCGCTTTTATTTTATCTATGTTTCACGTGAAACATTTTGTATTTAACGTCCTAAATAGACCAGCAAAACGTTTATATCGGCTGGTGAAACACCACTTATCCTTCCTGCCTGAGCAATTGTTTTTGGTCTTACATTTGACATTTTTTGTTTTGCTTCAGCAGACAAACTTGAGATTTTTGTGTAATCAAAATCCTCCGGAATTTTAATGTTTTCTAAACGGTTTAGTTTGGCTACATTTTCTTTTTCCTTTTCTATATAACCTCTGTATTTAATGTTTACTTCAGCCTGCTCTCTTGCTTCGTCATCATAAGTAGAAGAAACTTCATTAATAAAACCGATTTCGTCCAGCTTTTCTAAAGTCATATTAGGTCTTGTAAGGATTTGAGCTGCTCTGTAAGCCTGATCAACAGGACTACTTTCAATACTTTCAAGAATAGGATTGATCACTCCAGGCTTTAAAGAAGTTTCTCGAAGAAAGTTCTCAAGTTCCTCACTTTTAGCTATTTTTTCGTTTACTCTTTGTAATCTGTCTTCTTTTGCTAATCCTAAGTCAAAAGCCTTTTGAGTCAGCCTGATATCTGCATTATCCTGTCTTAATAGAAGTCTATATTCAGCTCTTGAAGTAAACATTCTGTAAGGTTCTTCAGTACCTTTTGTAATCAGGTCATCGATTAAAACCCCAATATAAGCTTCATCTCTATTTAAGATAAATTCATCTTTTTCTTTTACTTTATTGTGAGCATTGATCCCTGCAATCAGGCCTTGTCCTGCTGCTTCTTCATACCCTGTAGTACCGTTAATCTGCCCTGCAAAGTATAAATTATCGATCAATTTTGTCTCTAAGGTATGCTTTAATTGGGTAGGGGGGAAGTAGTCATATTCAATAGCATAACCAGGACGGAATACTTTTACATTCTCAAATCCCGGAATATGTTTCATTGCTTTGATCTGTACATCTTCAGGAAGTGATGAACTGAATCCATTTACATAGATTTCTACGGTTCTCCAACCTTCAGGTTCTACGAATAATTGATGTCTGTTTCTCTCCGCAAAACGGTTGATTTTATCTTCAATGCTCGGGCAATATCTTGGTCCTAAACTCTGAATTGTTCCATTGAACATAGGACTTCTATCGAATCCTTCACGTAAAATATCGTGTACGGTTTCGTTGGTATAAACAATATGGCAACTTAATTGCTTGGTTAACTTAGGTGTATCTAAATAGCTGAATTTTTGAGGATTTTCATCTCCTTTCTGTTCTTCCATTTTAGAATAATCCAGGCTTCTTCCATCTACTCTCGGTGGAGTGCCTGTCTTCATTCTTCCGGCTTCGAAACCTAAAGAAACCAACTGTTCTGTGATACCAAAAGCTCTTGGTTCACCCATTCTTCCACCTCCTAGCTGTTTATCTCCAACGTGGATCAAACCATTAAGGAAAGTACCGTTTGTAAGTATTACTGAGCGTCCTTTTATCTCAATTCCTAATGAAGTAACAACTCCTACAACCTTGTTATTCTCTATAATAAGCTGTTTCACCATATCCTGAAAGAAATCAAGATTTGGAGTATTTTCTAATGTTAAACGCCATTCCTCTGCGAAAAGCATTCTGTCGTTCTGTGTTCTTGGGGACCACATTGCGGGCCCTTTGGAAAGGTTTAGCATTTTGAACTGTATAGCAGATTTGTCCGCTACAATCCCTGAATAGCCTCCCATTGCATCAATCTCTCTTACAATTTGTCCTTTTGCAATTCCTCCCATCGCAGGGTTGCAGCTCATCTGTCCAATTGTCTGCATATTCATCGTAATAAGCAGAGTCTTTGAGCCCAGATTGGCTGCTGCAGCTGCTGCTTCACATCCTGCGTGACCGGCACCAACTACGATTACATCATATATTTCTGAAATCATCTTTTATTGCTTGTTTTAAGCCTTAAATTTTAATCTTATCTATAAATGTTTCACGTGAAACATTGTTTAAAAATACACGCTAAAATAGCTTGTATCGCGGTTTTTTTAGCTTACTGTTTAATTGTATTTTGCTAAATAATGATCTTCTTTTTCCCGCATCCCTTTTTCTTCTTCTTCGGTTTTATCCTTATATCCGCAAAGATGAAGTATACCGTGAGCTAATACTCTTCTCAGCTCTTCTTCATAATCTTTGGATAGGATAGAAGCGTTATCTGAAATGCGCTGCAAAGATACGAAAATCTCTCCGTTTATTGTTTTGCCTTTCACATAGTCGAAAGTGATGATGTCTGTATAGTAATCATGTTGTAAATAATCCTGATTTACTTTCAATAAATATTCATCGTCACAGAAGATATAATTGATTTCACCAAGTTTTTTTGCTTCTGAAAGAATAATATCTTCCAGCCAATTTTTGTATTCTGTATTTACAGATTCCGGTAAGTTTTCGTAAAAGAATTGTATCATTGTTTTAAAACCAGTGTCCCAAAATAACACTGAATATGCCTTTTTGATTATTTTTAAGTGAGTGGCTAAAATTAATTTTTATCTGCCCAAAAGGAGATTTATAACCTGCTGTAATTCCCAGTGAACTGTAATTTAATTTTACAGCGTCTTCAAAACTAATATCATTGGATAGATTTGCAAAAGAGAAATTTCCACTTACGAAGTAGTTCTTATTAAACTTAAACTGGACATCGTTGGAAATTAAAATTAGATTATTTGTATTTAACTGAGCAAAATTAAAACCTGCAAAGCTTTTAAAGTTAACTACGTTTTGTTCGAAAATGCCTCCTAATCTATATTGATAGAATTGAGGAAGGTTTTCTCCAATTGTAATTCCTCCATATAAATTAAGACGATAACTGAAGTATTTTGTCAAAGGAATATTGAGTCGTATATCTGCTTTTATCTGAATCAGTCTTTTATCTACTTCAGATTTTAATAAGTCTATAACCTTACCTTCGGCGTTTATATAAATTCCGCGGGTAGGAAAGTCTTTATCATTCTGGGTATCGCTTTTTAAAAAGATGTAAGGATTGAGGAAGCGGTTATACCTTTTATTAGTTCCATTTGATTCTGCTTCAAAATAATCGTGGCTTAATCCTCCTCCGATCGCGAATTTATCTTTCCAGATTGACTGGATATATATTTCATTTCGGAGCCATTCCCATTTGTCTATATCGTAATTATTAATATCTCTCAATGTGAAGCTCATTCCGGATGAATAAATTCCTAATCCGGGAATATAGCCGTTATCTATAAAATAGTTTAAGTAATATCTTGGCTGGTCTCCTACAACAACATCTAACGAGAGATTTGTATTTTTAAATAAAAGTCGTTTTGCAGAATAATTTAAAAGCAATCCTGTTTTGAAAATTTCGTCATAGTGTAGTCCGAATTTCAAAAAATGACGACTTTCATCTTCTGTTACATATAGCTTGAGATAATTTGCATCGTTTTCAGGAACTATATCATAATTGATGAAACGGTAATTGTTGGTGGCAACAAGCTTATCTATTTTTTTATTGATACTTCCGTAAGTTTCCAGAGAGGGGAGGCGTAGTCCCATTTTTCCCAGAACATAGTTTTTACCGTATATTTTCCCTCCATCTATGGAAATACTGTCAATCTTATAAACGTTGGAATAAATGGGGTTTATTTGCTGTCTGAGACGCTCAAACGGACGCTTGGGTAATTGATCCAGGATATTTACATATTTAAGTCCTTCCACATAACCGCTATCGAGAATTTTTTTCTTATCATCATAGCTTGTGGCGGTCATTCCTTTCAGGTCAGGTTTAATATTTATATCCGTGTATTTATACTGTCTTCTGGTATCTTTTTTTATTCCGAAATCAATAACCTGATTTAAAATCGCTATAATGTTGTTTAAATCTTCTCTTTTCGATAGATCCTGGTTAAGGTCCACACCGATGACAATATCGATTCCCTTGTCCTTTAAAGGCTTTGAAGGATAGTTTACGCTCATGGCTCCGTCTATATAAATACTGTCTCCAATTTTTACAGGATCCATTAAAGAAGGAAACGCTGAACTCGCCATAATGGATTGTACGAGATCTCCTTTTTCAAAAATCTGCATATTTCCGCTTTCCAGATTGGTGGCAACACACATAAAAGGAATCGGAAGTTTGGAAAAGTCATCAATATTCGAAACGTTTTTAAAAAGTTCTTTCAGCAAGTAAACATTTTTTTGTCCTGTACTGATGGAAGATGGAAGAGTGATTTTTCCGTTTTTTAAAGGAATTGATAAAAGATATTTATCGACGGATTTGTTATAAAAAGTAGTTTCCTGGCGTTTTGCTTTAGGATCCATGATCAATGAATAGAAATCTGTATCCATCACGATCTTTTCAATCTCTTTTCCCGAATATCCGGAAGCGTATAGTCCTCCAACAATGGCCCCCATACTGGTTCCGGCAATATAATCTACTTTTACTCCCAAGGAATCCAATACTTTAAGTACTCCCACATGAGAAAATCCTTTAGCTCCGCCACCAGCAAGGGAAAGTCCAATTTTGGGGTTCTTCGGAATCACTAAATCTTTCTTGACCTGAGACTGAAACAAAATCAGCTGAAATGCAAATAAAATGATCAGGAGTTTTCTCATAGGCTTAATCTTTTATATAGATCCGCTTCACACGGGGTGAAATAGAGGTTAGTACTTCATAGGTTATCGTTTGACAGTAGCCTGCGAATTCTTTGAGGCTTGGATAGGCATTAAATACAGTTACCGTATCTCCTTCTTTTACATTGGGAATATGATCTATATTAATCATCATCATATCCATACAAATGCTTCCGACAATTGGGGCTAAAGTTTTGTTAATTCCCACATTTCCTACCTGATTTCCAATTAATCTTGGGATTCCATCTGCATACCCTACAGGAATGGTGGCGATTCTTGTCGTATGATCAGTCTTAAATCGTCTGCTATAACCCACTGATTCACCGCTTTCTACCCTGGAAATCTGGGAAATCACCGTTTTAAAACTTACAACAGATCGTAATTGTTTCTGTATTTCACTATTTGGTGATTCTCCTAACATTCCAATTCCTATTCTAACCATATCATATTGATGGTCAGTATAACTTGTTATTCCAGAAGAATTTAATATATGTCGGATAGGAGTGTAGCCCAATTTTTCAATTAAATATTCTGAATTTTTCTCAAAGCTTTCCAGCTGATGCTGAGTAAATTCCTTCTCTTCAGGCATATCTGAAGACGAAAGATGGCTAAAAATACTTTGAACCTTAACATTCTTGTGCTTTAAAGTTTCACTTAACTGCTCCAATTCATACTCTTTAAAACCAAGGCGATGCATTCCGGTTTCCAGCTTAATATGGATAGGATATTTTTTATCATAACCCGATTTCTGAACCGCTTCATAAAATAATTCCAAAACCCTGAAACTATAGATTTCAGGTTCTAAATTATATTCTATTACTGTTTCGTAGCTATGCTGTTCTGGGTTCATAACAACAATAGGCACCGTGATTCCTTTTTTTCGAAGTTCTACACCCTCATCTACGAAAGCAACTCCTAGGTAATCAATATGGTGGTGCTGTAAGAATTCCGAAATTTCATAACTACCTAAGCCGTAAGAGTTTGCCTTTACCATGGCCATCATCTTAGTGGTAGGTTTAAGCAAAGATTTATGATAGTTGATGTTATGTAAAATGGCATTCAGATTGATTTCTAAAACCGTATCGTGCTTTCTCAGTTCAAGAATATCTTTAAGCTTTTCAATTTCAAATTTTCTGGCTCCTTTTAACAGGATGATCTGGTTTTCAATTTCAGTAATATGTTTACTTTCAATTAATTCCTGAGTATTGATGAAAGTAAAAGTTTTAGCTTTAAATAATTCACTAAATTTTGATATTTCATTTCCAATTAAGAAAACAGAATCAAAATTCTGCTCATTTACAAGCTCCGAGACTTCTTCGTACAGTTCTTTAGAATTCGAATTAACGCCAACGATATCGGTGAGTACCAAAGATTTCTTGGGTTTATTGTATTCGTTTAAAAATTGTAGTGCCGTTTTTAAAGAATCCAGATCAAGATTGAAAGAATCATTAATGATAATATTTCCTTTAATTCCTTCGATAGCTTCGAGTCTCATTTCAACGGCCTTCAGAGCGTTGATTTTTTCAACGATCTTTTTATTTTCGACTCCTAACTCCTTTAAGACTGTTACAAGAGCCAGAGCGTTGGTTAATGTTGCTTCGTCTCTTTGATGAACCGGAAAAGAGATTTCTTCATCGAAATATTGAACAACAACATTTTCATCTTTTGAAATATTATTTTTAAAAGAAATCTGATTGCTTTCTTTAAATCCGTAAGAAATTAATTTTTTACTTGAATATAGCTCCTTTATTTTTTTATCAACCAATAAATTATCACCATTGTAAATAATAACTTCAGAGTGTCTGAAAAGTTTTATTTTTTCGTCAATAAGTTCTTCCTCCGATTGAAAATTGGCAAGGTGAGCGGTCCCGATATGCGTCAGTAAACCGATCTGAGGATGGAAAATATGTTCCAGTTTATCCATCTCATCCGGTTTGGAAATTCCGACTTCAAAGATTCCCAATTTATGGGAAGTATTTATTTGAAGCAGAGAAAGAGGGAGACCGATCTGGGAATTGAAACTTTTCGGGCTTTTCACCGTAGGAAATTCATTCCACAGACATTGATACAGCCATTCTTTTAAAATCGTTTTCCCGTTACTTCCGGTAATTCCGATAGATTTTAAATGGGCATTTTCAAAATGAAATTTTGCCAGTTTTTGAAGAAAATCGACAGAATTCTCAACAATAATCCATGTTATATTCTTGAATTGATCATATTCATGTTCAGAAATAACAACATTGATCCCTCTGTCAATAGCAGCTTCAATGAACTTTTCACCCGAATTTTTATGGGTATTGATGGCAATAAATGCAGTATATTTTGTGGAATATATAATTCTGCTATCAAAAGCTATATTTTTGATAACTAATTCCTTATCTCCAATTACTTTAGCATTGGTGATATCTGCAATTTGATTTACTGTATAGTTCATTGATGCCCTTTCTGCTGGTGTTTTGTGTCTGTTTTTGTTTGTCAATCATATACTAAATTACAATCAACTTATTTTATAAGCTGATTTGTACTGTTATGTTCAACAAAATATATTTTAATAAGATTTAAAATTTAATCTTATGTCTAATTTAACTATTTTTCTTTTTCGAAAGTACTTCATCAATAAAAACACGTCGGCTTACTGCTTCATAGCTCTCTGTTTCGCCTAATTCAACCAAATTATTACCTTGAGAAATCCTCATGGAATAATTGGCCAGATTTCCTGTTCTCTTACAAATAGCATGTACTTTTGTTACGTATTCTGCCGTTGCCATGAGATTAGGCATTGGTCCAAACGGACGTCCCAAAAAATCCATATCCAATCCGGCTATAACGACTCTGATTCCGCTATTGGCCAACTGATTGGCGACATCTACAATCCCTTGATCGAAAAACTGAGCTTCATCTATTCCGATGACATCGCAATTGGATGCCAACAAAAGAATTTCGTTAGGATTTTCTACAGGTGTGCTTCGTATTTTATTCTGATTATGAGAAATCACGTCTTCTTCAGAATAACGAGTATCCAGTTTTGGTTTAAAAATTTCCACATTTTGCCCCGCCATTTCTGCCCTTCTAAGCCTTCGGATCAACTCTTCGGTTTTTCCGGAAAACATTGAGCCACAAATAACTTCCATCCAACCGCTTTGTTTGGAGTGATTAATTGTATTTTCTAAAAACATTTGTTAAATTAGCCGTATATTTTTAAGATCAAAAGTAAGCAATTTTAATAAGATTCTTATATGCAGAACATCCAAGATTTAAAGGAAAAAATTTTTTTTGAATCCAAGAATATCATTGATATTTTGGAGAAAATAAATAATGTAGATGAATTACTTTCTAAGCAGGATCTTGTAGATGAACTTGCTAACAGAATCTCTTTCTTAAGATTGCTGGAAAAGAATATGGAGTATTTTATCACTGAAAATAGATCTCCTATTTCAGAAAATAATGAAAATAACAGCAATGAAATCATTGAAGAGGAAGCCATTTTCAATAATGAACTGAATGAAATCGATGAAAAACAAGAGGTTTTTGCAGAGAATATTGAGGAAGAAGAGGCTATTTTTAATAATCAGCTGAATGAAATTGCTGAAAATAAGTATCACGAAAATATAATAAGCTTTGTAGGTGAAAATCTTGAGCCTGCCAATACTAATGAGAGTTCGGCTTCTTCATATGATCAAAAAACTACGGAAGAAGCTGTTTATGATGAACAACTTAAAGAAATAGAAGAAAATAGCCTTTCAGAATATCATGAGAGCGCCCTGGATTTTGTAGATGAAGAGAGAATTCTTGCCGAAGCAAAACCTGATAATGCAGATGATATTTCAGAAGAAATGTTCCACCAGAAAGTTACAGAGGAAGAAGCTATTTTTAATAACCAGCTGAATGAAATCGAGGAATCTGAAAATAAATATGAAGAAGAAAAGAATTTTGCTGAAGAAACAATAACAAAAGAATCTTCAGAAATTTCAGAAACCATTCCAAGTATTTTTGATACGGAGATGTATGAAGAAGAGGCTATTCTGATTGAAGAGGATGAAGATCAGTTTGTCGTTTCAAATGTTGCTATAGAGCAGGGTGAAATGATCACAGAAACCTCCAATGTAGAAAATATTCTGACTGAGATAAAGCATGAAGATTCAACAACAGAAGAGGAAAGAGAAGAAGTAATTGCTGAAGAAGATAACAAAAGAGGTAAAATAATAGATTTTGAAACTTCTACTTCTACAACAGAAAAAGAAAAGCCTGCGTCTGATGAAAGTTTCGAAAATCTGGAAAAATATCATCAGGATAAGAAAATAAGGTTGGCCAATATAAGAGGATTGAAAGCAGTACAAACGCTTTTTGATGACGATCATCTGGAAACACCGGAAAATCTTCAGCAAAAGCCTGTTGAAATAAAAAAAGAAGATACGGGAAGTCTGTTGAAAACGAATGTTTCAACAGAATATATGGAAAAGGAAAAAGAGAAATCAAAACCTGAATTTAAACTGGATTTAAATGACAGGATTGCTTTTTCAAAAATGCTGTTCGGAGGAAGCCAGTCTGAACTGAATGAAGTGGTTGCAGACCTGAACAGCTTCAAAAATCTGGAAGAAGCTAAGGAATATCTGAGTGATCTTTACTATGATAAAAAATGGGAAAAGGTAGACGAGTATGCTCAGAGATTATGGGTATTGGTAGAAAATAAATTTTTATAATTTTGAGCGGTATTCTTTATTTTGTTCCGACACCCGTCGGAAATTTGGAAGATATGACCTTCAGAGCAGTAAACATACTGAAAGAGGTTGATTATATTTTATGTGAAGACACTAGAACTTCCGGAATTTTATTAAAACATTTCGAGATTTCTAAGCCATTAAAATCTTATCATTTGCATAATGAGCATCAGGCAACCGAAAAAGTGATTGCAGATCTTAAAAGCGGTCAGAATATTGCCCTCATTACGGATGCAGGAACTCCCGGAATTTCAGATCCGGGATATTTATTGGCAAAAGCAGGATCAGATCATAACATTGAAATGATTTGTCTTCCGGGAGCAACAGCTTTTGTACCGGCTTTGGTGGTTTCAGGGCTCCCGAATAATGAATTTCTGTTTGCCGGGTTCTTACCACAGAAAAAAGGAAGACAAACCAAGCTTAAACAGCTTGCAGAAGAAAAAAAGACGATCGTTTTGTACGAAAGCCCACATAAGATAAACACTACTTTGGAACAGATTAAAGAGTTCTTTGGTGAAGAGACCAGAGTAAGTTTAAGCCGTGAAATTTCGAAAAAATTCGAAGAAACTAAAAGAGGGACAATCAATGAATTAATTGAGTTCTCCAAAACAAAAACTTTAAAAGGAGAAATTGTTCTTATTGTAAATAATGCTATTTAATTGAAAACACTAGTTTTTGTATTGTTATCAGCTGTTTGTACAGCACAGCAAACAGATCAATACACACAGTTACTTCTGTCAAAAAAGCTTGGCAAGGAAGTCAAATTTTACTCAAACGGATATGGCATTGCCATCAATGCAGAATCCACAGAATATGGTATTGTAGACTCTACAGGAGTGATTACCTATACAGCTCCGGCTAAAAACGAAATATCTCATCTCTACAAAGACCGTTTTTTTGTAAAAATAAAAGATAAAGATCCGAAGAAAGAGAATATGGCATTAGTGGATGAGAAAGGAAAGCTGTTAATTCCCTTCGATACCCATAAAATTAACCCTTCCTGGAGTATTAAAAGAAGACTTATCTTATCTAAAAACGGAAAAGAAGGAATCTACGACTATGAAGGAAAAGAAATCATTCCTTATACTGATAAAATAAAATTTGCAGGAGACAACCGTTTTTTTGTAAAAAAAGATAATATCTGGCAGATTTATGATTCCGAAGGAAAATTAAAAAGCGACAGAAAGTTCAAAGAAAATCTTCATTTTTATAAGAATAAGGTTTACATCCCTACAGGTGAAAAACAAGGAGAAATCGTTGATAACGACGGAGTAACATTAAATACCATATCTAACAACAATGTAGATAATATCGGAGGTTATCCTTTCTTGATCACCAAAAATCCTGCGACCAATAAATACGGAATTATAGACGCTCAGGAGAATCGTCTTGCAGATGAGATTTACGATGAAGTGTTTTTAGGAACACGGTATATTTATTTCATTAAAAATGAAAAAATAAGCATCTTTTCAAAGGAAGCGAAAAAGGTTTATTCTACAGATTTCGACTATGTAAAATCATTATTTAACGATTTATTCAGCACTCAGAAAAGCCCTAAAAATCCTAAAATGGCTGTAATACGACTTGATGGGGAGATTGTAGTTCCGAAAGAGTATGACAATATTGAAGGAATTAAAATTGCCGGGAATAATTTTATTTACTTGATAAAAGGTAATGAGCAAAGGCTTTTGGATAAAAATTTGATAGATGTTCTGGAGCCAGGCTATCAGATTGAAAAGATTTTTCCTAACAGCTTAATTGTCAAAAAAGAAGGAGTATTCTACAGGTTTTCAGTGACGGATAAAAAATATGAAGAGCTTAAAGGAGTGGCTTCCATAAAAGAGAACGGGATCTTTTATTATCCGCAAAATATGTTTCCCGCTATTGTTTGCAAGAACTATGATAATTTATACGGGATCATAGATGAAAACGGAAAAGAGATTGTTCCTTTTATTTATGATGATATCAATGCTTTTCTTCCTGATAATGAAATTGTTGTACAGAAAGAAAAAAAATACGGAGTTACCAATTATCAGAACGAACCTTTGAAAGATGTGGTATATGACAGGTTTTCAGTGGATAAAGACGGCATAAGACTGACAAAAGATAAAGGAACGGAATATCTGAATTTTACCGGTTCTGAAACAGATAATAAGCTGTAATAAAGTTATTTAATCATAAAAAGACTTAAAATTTCTATAATTTGACGAGATAAAATGTATTGAATAACAAATTATGATATCTTTGCGGTCATTTAAATTTTATCTCTGTAAAATAATTACACATTAGTCTGCTTTTAAAAAATAAAGACTGATAAGTTATAATAAAGAAATAATTGTCAATAAATATGAAACTATTAGAAGGAAAAGTAGCGCTAATTACGGGAGCTACAAGAGGAATCGGAAGAGGAATCGCTGAAATGTTTGCTCAGCAAGGGGCAAAGGTTGCATTCACTTACGCTGGTTCTGTAGACAAAGCGAAAGAATTAGAAGAAACTTTAAGTTCTGTAACTCAAATTAAGGGGTATCAGTCGGATGCATCAGATTTTGATGCGGCTCAGACATTAGTAGATGAAGTAATGGCTGAGTTCGGACAGATTGATATTCTGATTAACAATGCAGGTATTACCAGAGACAACTTGTTATTGAGAATGTCTAAAGATGACTGGGATACCATTATCAAAGTAAACTTGGATTCTGTTTTCAACCTTACAAAAGCGGTTATTAAGCCAATGATGAAGGCAAAATCAGGATCTATCATCAATATGACCTCTGTAGTAGGGATCAGCGGAAATGCAGGACAGGCAAATTATGCTGCTTCTAAAGCAGGAGTAATAGGATTTACAAAATCTGTGGCGTTGGAGTTAGGTTCGAGAAACATTCGCTGCAATGCGATTGCTCCAGGATTTATTGCTACTGAAATGACGGCTGCCTTAGATGAAAAAGCCACTCAAAAATGGAATGAAGCAATTCCTATGAAAAAATTAGGAAAACCTGCAGATATTGCCAATGCTTGTGTTTTCTTAGGAAGTGAAATGTCTTCTTATATTACAGGACAAACATTAAATGTTGACGGAGGACTGTTAACTTAAAAATACCAAAAAGACAACTTTTATGTCGCTTTTTACAAAAAAATACCTCATATGAGGTATTTTTTTGTGTTTATGATAGATTTACCTTTGTTGTAAACTAAAGCCAAAAAAACTAATATCATGAGAATCTTTTTCTTTTATTATCAGATACTTAGAAATAGGCCGTGATAATAATTCTACTTTTTAAAAGGTGTTAATTAAAAACCTGGTTTTCCTGCTCCTGAACTCTGATGAAAGTTGTTCTTTTAGACAGCTCTTTTAAGGTTGATGCTCCTACATACGTACAAGTTGATCGAACGCCTCCCAAAATATCTTTTACCGTTTCCGAAACAGGACCTTTGTAAGCCACTTTTACGGTTTTTCCTTCAGAAGCTCTATATTCTGCAACACCACCTGAATGTTTGTCCATGGCAGTTTTAGAACTCATTCCGTAAAATAACCTGAATTTTTTACCATTTTCTTCTACAATTTCACCGCCACTTTCATCGTGACCGGCAAACATTCCCCCAAGCATTACAAAATCTGCTCCGCCACCAAATGCTTTGGCAACATCTCCCGGAACTTTACAGCCTCCGTCTGCAATGATATGGCCTTTTAAACCATGAGCAGCATCTGCACATTCTATAATGGCAGAAAGCTGAGGATAACCTACTCCTGTTTTTACACGGGTAGTACATACAGAACCGGGGCCTATTCCTACTTTTATAATATCTGCACCTGCTAATAACAACTCTTCAACCATTTCTCCGGTTACCACATTTCCTGCTATAATGATCTTATCAGGAAAATTGGCCCTTGCTTTCTTCACAAATTCCACAAAATGTTCAGAATACCCATTGGCTACATCTATGCAGAGAAACTCGATTTTTGGGTGGTTTTCAAGGATCGTTTTTATTTTTTCTTCGTCAGCTTTTCCGGTTCCGGTACTTAGCGCGATATACTGATAAATTTCTTCAGGCTGGCTATTCAGAAAATAGGACCATTCTTCAGGTGTGTAGTGCTTATGAACGGCAGTGATGATTTTATCTTTTGCCAATTCTACAGCCATTTCAAAAGTTCCCACCGTATCCATATTGGCTGCAATGATGGGCGTGCCTTTCCACTTCTTTTTGGTATGTCTGAAGGTAAATTCTCTGTCTAAGTTAACTTCTGAGCGGGATTTTAAGGTAGAACGTTTCGGACGGAACATTACGTCTTTAAAACCCAGTTTTATATCATATTCTATTCTCATAATTTGGTAAATTATTTTTCTTAAATTTAGGAAAAAGATTGATTTGAAATTTGATTTAGAAAGATTTTATAAATAATTTATGAGTTAATTTTCTTTTGTCTTGAAACAGAAGTTCAAGACTTGGAAACTTCCGCTAAAAATTAATTCTGTTCTCTAAAAATTCTAAAACTCGCGCGAATTGAAAATTGATTCTTCTGATTCAATATTTGTCTCGTGCTCAAACAGTAGAATTTTTTTAACGTTCACAGAATTAATTTTATTAACGCTCCATTTTCTAAGTCATTTTCGCGTCAAGATTTACAGAATCATCTGTGAAGAATTGTAAAATCTGTGGGAAATAAAAGTAGAATCGACAATAGAAAAAAGTATTAAAGTTTTAATTAAAAACGATATTTTTGGAACCATGGATTTTCCGTTTACTTTTCACATTTTGGGTAAAGAGGTTTTATTGCATCCCATTACAGAATCTTTAGGGATTTTTATAGGGATGAGGTATTATACTTTTGCAAAAAGAAAAGATAAAGAGAAATTCAGTAGTGTAAATTCATTACTTATCCTGATTGCTGCAACTCTTGGGGCACTGCTTGGTTCACATTTCATTGGTTCATTAGAAAGACCTTACGATCTAATGAAAACTCAAAATCTATGGATATATATCTGGCTGAATAATACCATTGTAGGAGGTTTAGCAGGTGGTCTTGTTGGGGTTGAATTGATGAAAAAAATGATAGGTAAAAAAGAAAGCACCGGGGATAAAATGGTTTATCCATTAATTGTGGCAATGTTTATAGGAAGAATAGGTTGTTTTTGTACAGGAATTTATGAAGAAACATACGGATTACCAACTGATTCCATATTTGGAATGAATCTGGGAGATCATATCAATAGACATCCTGTTGCCTTATATGAGATGATATTTTTATTGATTCTTTTCATTTTTTTGAAATATTTTCAAAAGAATTATACCTACAGATCAGGAGTTTTATTTCAGGTTTTTATGCTTTTTTATTTCTTGTTCAGATTTATCCTGGATTTCATTAAACCAAAATTTAATATCATTTTGAATTTGAGTACGATACAAATCGTATGTTTATTAGTGGTCATTTATTATATTTATCTATTGAAAAAAAATACACATGAAATTATTAGAAGTCGGTAATCTTGGAGGAGGAGATCTTGCCGGAATGGGAATAATTTTCCTTTGCATAGGTCTCGCCACATTTGCTATTTCAATTTTAATTGCTGTAATTTTAGGAATAATGTCTGCTTCGAGTACTGGAAAAAAATACAGTTTTAAAGTTCCCTTAATCGGAATCCTCATCGGAATCCTTACTTTTATTGCTGGAGGCTGTATCTGTGGTTTTAGCTTGTAAAAAAAAAGAATTATGCCAGTAAGAAACTATACCTATTACGATTATACGATCAGCCTTTGTCCTGAATGCCTGAAAAGGGTAGGTGCAAAAATCATTATTGAGGATGAAGCGGTCTTCATGACGAAAAGATGTCCTGATCATGGATTTTTTAAGACTAAAATTGCTTCCGATGTTCACTATTATAAAAACATCAGAAATTACAATAAAGCCTCTGAAATGCCTTTACATTTCGGAACGGATGTAGAATACGGATGTCCTTATGATTGCGGTTTATGTGTCGATCATGAGCAACATAGCTGTCTTTCTATCGTAGAAGTGACGGATCGCTGTAATCTTACCTGCCCAACTTGTTATGCGATGTCTTCACCACATTACGGAAGTCACAGAAGCCTGGAAGAGATTGAAGCGATGTTTGATGTCATTGTAAAAAATGAAGGCGAACCGGATGTGGTACAGATCAGTGGAGGCGAACCGACGATTCATCCGGAGTTTTTCAAAATTATGGATATTGCCAAATCAAAACCCATCAAACATTTGATGTTGAATACCAATGGAGTACGAATTGCCAATGACCCGGGTTTTGCAGAAAAATTAGCCACATACGCTCCGGAATTTGAAATTTATCTTCAGTTTGACTCTTTTAAACCCGAAGTCTTACAGGATTTCAGAGGAAAAGATCTAACGGATATTCGAATGAAGGCTTTGGAGAAATTAAATGCTTTAAATCTCTCTACAACGCTTGTTATTGTTCTTCAGAAAGATAAAAATATTGACGAAATAGGAAAGATCATTGATTTTGCTTTAAAACAGAAATGCGTTCGCGGAATTACTTTCCAACCTGTTGAAATTGCAGGAAGAAACAGGGAAGATTCAGCCCATGAAAAAATTACATTAACAGAGGTAAGACAGGAGATTCTGAATCAGTTCCCTTTGTTGAATTCGGACGATATTATTCCCGTTCCCTGCAATCCGGATGCTTTGGCAATGGGGTATATTTTAAAACTGGAAAGTGAAACCATTCCTTTAACGAGATACATCAATCCTGCTGATTTACTGAATAATGAAACTAGAAATACTATTGTCTACGAACAGGATACGGGATTGCAGATGCAGCTTTTAGATATTTTCAGTACCGGAATTTCCGTAGATAAAGTGCAGCCTAAAGTAAATCAGTTATTGTGTTGTCTTCCTGAAGTTTCCGCTCCTAATCTTGATTATGATAATCTGTTCAGAATTATTATTATGAATTTTATGGATGCTCACGACTTTGATGTTCGTGCAGTAAAGAAATCATGTGTTCACATTGTAAATAAGGATTTGAAATTAATTCCTTTTGAGACGATGAACCTTTTCTACAGGGATGATAAAAGCAAATATTTGAAGGAATTGAGAAAAGAGGATAGGGTTTTATTTTAAATTTCCCACAGATTTCTCAGATTTACAGATTATGTTAACGACCTAGGAAAGTGGAGAGTTAAGAAAATTAATTCTGTGAACGTTAAAAAAATTCTACTGTTTGAGCGCGAGACAAATATTGAATCAGAGAGGATCAATTTTCAATTCGTGCGAGTTTTAGAATTTTTAGGGAACAGAATTAATTTTTAGCGGAAGTTTCCAAGTCTTGAATTTTCGTTCTTTTGTTTCAAGACAAAAGGACAAAAAACAAAAAGTAAGGCGTAAACAATGTTACGCCTTTATATTTAATCAAAATTCATTACCTCACTAAGGGTATTCATATACTCGTAAGCGGTCAAGTCAAATTTTACCGGAACAATGGAAATATATCCATTGGCTAAAGCTGTCTCATCAGCATCGGAAGACTCATCCATATTGTTGAAATATCCTGTTAACCAGTAATATTTTTTACCATGCGGATTTACCCTTTCATCAAAGCTTTCTTCCCATTTTGCGTGGGCCTGTTTGCAGACTTTTACGCCTTTTATTTCTTCTTTTAAAAGCTTCGGGATGTTTACATTTAAAACAATTCCTTTTGGCATTGGGTTTTCCAATGTCTTTCTAACGATATTCTGAATATATTCTTTTGCCTGAGTGAAATCAGCTTCCCAACTGAAATCCAGTAAAGAAAATCCTATTGCCGGAAGGTTTTCTACACCCGCTTCAACAGCTGCAGACATCGTCCCTGAATAGATAACATTGATTGAAGAATTGGCTCCGTGATTAATTCCTGAAACAACAATATCCGGTCTTCTCGGTAAGATTTTATCAAGGGCCATTTTCACGCAGTCTACAGGAGTTCCGCTGCACGAAAAATCCTTTTGAGGACCATCCAGCTGTACTTCTTCGTAACTTAGGGTAGAATTGATGGTGATAGCGTGACCTTTACCGCTTTGTGGAGAATTGGGAGCTACAACAACGACTTCTCCGATTTCGTTCATAAAGCTTACAAGATTTCTGATACCAGGTGCTGTAATTCCGTCATCATTAGTAACCAGAATAAGTGGTCTTTCCATATTAAAAAAATAATTTTAACAAATATACAACCTAAAATACATAATTCGCGATAATTTTAAATGAAGTCCTGAAGAGCTAATTCTGGATATAATATTTTTGAAATGATCTAAAAGAGAGAAATATTTTGATGATTTAAGCGTTTTGTATTGCAGTAATACAGGATTATTGTAACAATCCATGTAATTTAAAAACTAATCAAAAAATAAGTATAAATATATACTCACAAAAAATAAACTAATGCAAATATCCTTTTTAAAGGCAGCTACTTCGGCGGCGGCAATTTGTTTTTGTACGGTTGCTTTTGCTCAGCAGCAATATTCGGTAAGCGGAACGATAAAAGATAAGAAAAATGGGGAACTGCTTATTGGAGTGACTGTAAAAGTAGCAGAAAATCCCAATATTTCTGTTGTAGCTAACGAATATGGCTTTTATTCTCTTTCTCTTCCCAAAGGAACTTATCATTTATTGATTTCGAATCCCGGTTTTAAAGATTTTCAGCAAAGTATTTCTGTAGAAGATAATATAAAACAGGATATTGAGCTGGTTGCCGGAGAAGAAGAAAGAGTAAAAACCATTGATGAGGTTGTTATTTCTGGGATTAAAAAAGATAAAAACCTAAGTTCTGCCCAGATGGGAACAGAAACCTTAAGCATTAAAAACATTGAAAAACTTCCGGTTTTGTTTGGCGAAAAAGATGTAATGAAAACAATACAGCTTTTACCGGGTATTAAAAGTAACGGAGAAGGAAGCAGCGGATTCAGCGTGAGAGGAGGTGCTACAGACCAGAATCTTATTCTGCTTGACGAAGCTGCGGTATATAATGCTTCCCATTTATTGGGTTTTTTCAGTACCTTCAACAGTGATGCCCTGAAAGATGTGAGCATCATTAAAGGAAACAGTCCTGCACAATACGGAGGAAGGCTGTCTTCAGTTTTGGATGTCAAAATGAAAGACGGAAACAATAAAGAATATAACGTAAACGGAGGAATTGGATTGATCAGTAGCAGATTGAGTGTTGAAGGACCAATTCAAAAAGAAAAATCATCTTTTATTGTTTCAGGAAGAAGGACTTATGCCGATTTATTTCTAAAAACTACGGATGATTATAAAGACAGTAAATTATATTTTTATGATTTAAACTTAAAAGCCAATTATCAGATCAATGAAAACAACAGATTGTATTTATCCGGATATTTTGGAAGAGATGTACTTGGTTTAGGCGATACTTTTTCTACGGACTGGGGCAATACAACGGCTACTTTAAGATGGAACAGCATTATCAGCAGTAAATTATTTTCCAATACTTCGTTGATTTACAGTAACTATAATTATAATGTAAGCGTAAGTAGTAACAATAATACTTTCGGACTGGATTCCCAAATTGAAGACTGGAATCTGAAACAGGATTTTTCATGGTTTGCAGGAAATAAACATTCAGTTAAATTTGGTTTACAGTCTATTTATCATACCATTACACCAAGCAGTGCTTCCGGAACCAGTGTAAGCAGTTTTCCGAGAAATCCGAGAAATTCATGGGAAAACGCGCTGTATATCAATGATGATTTTAAAGCAACAGAAAAGTTAACCGTTAATTATGGAGTGAGGCTTTCAATGTTCAGCGTTTTAGGAGGAGATACTTTTAATACTTATCAAAATGGAGTTCTTACCGATTCTGAGTTTTTGGAAAAAGGAAAATTCGGAAAAACTTACGTGAATCTTGAACCGAGAATTACTGCCAATTACAGAATTAATGAAGTCAGCAGCGTAAAAGGAGGATACTCCAGAAATACCCAAAACCTACACTTATTAAGCAACAGCGGAAGCGGAAATCCTACCGATCAGTGGATCGGAAGCAGCTATACCGTAAAGCCGGAAATTGCAGATCAGGTCAGCGTAGGCTATAGCCGAAATTTCAACAACAATAATTATGAAGTAAATGCCGAGGTTTATTATAAATCCATGCAAAATCAGATCGATTATAAAAACGGAGCGCAGATTTCATTTGATACGGCAGCAGATGTGGAAAGTGAGCTGTTATTCGGAAAAGGAAGAGCTTATGGATTAGAATTAATAGCTAAAAAGAAAAGCGGAAAATTAACGGGCTGGATTTCCTACACTTTGTCAAAAACAGAAAGAAAGATTAACGGGATCAATAATGATGACTGGTATAATGCAAGACAGGATAAGACCCATGATCTTTCGGTGGTTGCAACCTATCAGCTGAATCCGAAATGGTCTTTTTCAGGATTATTTTTGTACAGCACAGGAAATGCAGTGACTTTCCCGACCGGAAAATACGAACTGAACGGACAGACTGTTTTCCAATACAGCAGCAGAAATGCAGACAGAATGCCGGCTTATCACAGAATGGATCTGAGTGCAACATATGAGCCGAGTGCAGGATCTAATAAGCGTTTCAAAGGTTCTTGGTCTTTTGGAATTTATAATGTTTATGGACGGGAAAATGCTTATACTATCAATTTCGAAGACAATCCGGATAAACCAGGAACAACCCGTGCTATGCAGACATCATTGTTCCGTTGGGTACCCAATATCACGTATAATTTCAAATTTTAATTCATGAAAAATATATTTTTAATCATATTGTCACTTTCTTTAGTAATTTCTTGTGAAAAGGAAATTGATCTTAATTTGGAGGATCAAAGCGGGCAAATCGTGATCGAAGGAAATGTAACCGATCAGGCAGGTCCGTATTTTGTGAAAATTACAAAGTCAGTGGCTTTTACGGAAGCCAATCAGTATCCTGCAGTGGAAAATGCGCAGGTTGTTTTAAGTGATAATACCGGACAAACCGAAACGTTGCAGTACGCAGGAAATGGAACCTATAAAACTTCTAATTTTGTAGGGCAGTCCGGAAGAACTTATACTTTAAAAATAAATGCTGAAGGAAAACAATATTCTGCACAGAGCATAATGCCTGAAGCCGTTTCATTTGACGGCCTGGAGCAGGACTCTTTCAAGGTGGGAGGTGAAACAAGCTACACACTTCTGCCTCTTTTTACCGATCCTTCTCCACTTGGAAACCGTTATCTTTTTGTTTATACGGTAAATAATAATCCAAAAAAATTCTTTTCGGAGTTTTCTGATAATGTAAATAATGGAATGCCAAATCAAAGACCTTTGATTCTTCCTAACGATGATACTAATGCAGATGATATAAAAGTGGTGGTAGGCGATACGATTCATGTTGAAATGCAGTGTATAGACGATCCTGTATATACTTTTTATTCTGCGCTTTTTCAGCTTTCCGGTGGTGGACCTGGAGGGGGAGTTACACCGGCTAATCCTCCAAGTAATATCACAAACGGGGCTTTAGGTTATTTTTCAGCTCATACAGTGAGAACAAAAAGTATTGTGATTCAATAAATAATGGTGGTATATCTATATTATTCAAAATAATTTTATTGGAAAGTAGGACGTGAAAGTCTAAAATAATAACTATTTTAACAAAAAAAACTAAAAGTATTCGATATTTATAAATAAGGTGCTAAATTTGATAGTTTGTAACAGAAAATTATTTGTTACTACTAATCATTCTACTATTTATAAAAAATTAATAAAAACAGACAGTTTATGTGGAAAAATTTTAAGCTGAATAAATTTTTACTACTAATTCCATTGACAAGTCTAATGTTTTGCTTCAATTCGCCTAAAAATGATGATGAGAAAATGCAGACGATAATGGTGAGTGTAAAAAACACCCTATCTTACTTACATTACAGCCCGAAACCCATTAATGATGCTTATTCCAAAGATGTGTACAAGCATTACTTTGAGATGATCGATCCTGCGAAAAGATACTTTTTGCAGTCGGATATGGATGAGTTTAGTAAGCATGAAACTAAATTGGACGATTATCTTAATCAGGGAGATTTAACATTTTATAAACTGACGGTTGACAGATTGTACCAAAGAGTAGATGAGATCGACAAGATCACTCAGGATATTTTCAGTAAGCCAATCAATCTGGAAGAAGACGAAACGCTTACTCTTGAGCCAAAATTAAAGAAAGTACCGGCTAATAAGCAAGAACAGTATAATGAGTGGAAAAAATTCATCAAATATAATATCCTGCAGGAAGTTGAGTCGATGAACAGCAAAGAAGAAGCTCAGAAAGAGAAAAAAGATTCTGTTCAGAAATACAACTTAAAAGATACCATCAAATACAAGCCTCTTTCTCCGGAAATGAAAATAAAGCAGGCTACAGATGAGGTAAAAGATCTTGTGAAAGAAACCTTTACAAGATTTAAAAAGAGAAAGAAAATGGATTGGTTCTCTGTATACATGAATGCTTATACAGAAGTTTTCGATCCGCATACCAACTATTATTCTCCAAAAGATAAAGAAGATTTTGATACCAACTTTACAGGAAAAGTAATTGGAATCGGAGCAATTATCCAGGAGAAAAAAGGAAATCTTTATTTAGGTGCTCTTACCATTGGAGCTCCAGCCTGGAAATCAAAACAGCTTTCGGAAGGAGATAAAATTTTAAAAGTAAAATCTAAGCCGAAGGAAGATGCTGTAAATGTGGTAGGAATGCTTTCTGATGAAGCGGTAAGACTGATCAGAGGAGAAAAAGGAACTCCGGTTACTTTAACGGTTCAGAAAAAAGACGGAACAATAAAAGATGTAACCATGATCCGTGAAGAGGTGGCGATAGAAGACACTTTTGCAAGAAGTATCGTAGTAAATGCTCCGAACGGGAAAAAGTATGGTTTCATCAACTTGCCTAGCTTTAATGCTGATTTTGAAAACGATAAAGGAAGAAATGCTTCTGATGATATCAAGAACGAAATTATTAAACTTAAGCAGCAAAACATCGAAGGAATTGTTTTAGACTTAAGAAATAACGGAGGAGGATCGTTAACGGAAGTAGGAGATATTATGGGACTGTTCATGAATGCAGGTCCATATGTTCAGGTAAAAGACGGAAACGGGAAAATCCAGACCCTGAAAAATAAAAATGAATCACCAATCTGGACAGGATCATTAGTGATCATGCAAAACGAGCTTTCTGCTTCAGCTTCAGAAATTCTTGCGGGAGTAATGCAGGATAACGGAAGAGCTTTAGTTATCGGATCTCCACAGTCATTCGGAAAAGGAACCGTTCAGACTTTTGTAGACCTGAACAGATTCTTAAATACAGAAGACGATTTCGGATCTTTAAAACTGACAATTCAGAAGTTCTATAGAATTACCGGAGAATCTACTCAAAGAAAAGGTGTGGTTTCTGATATTCAGATGAAAGACTTCTTTACCTATGCAGAGATAGGAGAGAGATATGATGATTATGCTTTAGCTTGGGATAAAATTCCTGCTACGAAATTCGAAAAGCTGAACTATTTTGATATTCAGGCTTTAGAAAAAGCAAGTGCTGCAAGAATGGCAAAAAATTCAAACTACCAGTTGCTGATTGAATCTGCACAATGGAGAGAAAAATTGGATAAAGAAGAAACGATTACATTGAATATCAATAAGTTCAATGAACTGATGAAGCAGAGAAAAGCTCAGATCGAGAAATTCAAAGTGCTTACGAAATTCGATAACGGACTTAAATTTACGATGTTCCCTGCAGAAATCGAAAGAGAGAAAAAAGATGAAGCCTTCAAGAAGAAATCTGAACTATGGGTGAAGAACCTTAGAAAAGATACTTATCTTCAGGAAGCAATGAACATTCTCGCAGATATGACTACAAAGCAATAAATAAAAATAACCGCTAAGAAATTAGCGGTTATTTTTTTACTTATTATAGACAATTATTTAATCTCTACGCATCCCACTCTTCCTCCGGCATTTCCTGTAGGCTGGGTATGGAAATCATCGGCTGCAGCATGGATGATAAGACCTTTACCAATGATATTTTTAGATTCATCAGTACATCCTAAACACCATTTTTCAGTTTTGAAAGTAAGGGTTGCCACTCCGTCCTGATTAGCAGTTAAATTTCCGATATCTCCCATATGGAAATGTTCAGCTCCCCATTTACCATGATCGTTCTTTGAAGGGTTCCAATGTCCTCCTGTAGAAGTTCCGTCAGCTGCAGAGCAGTCTCCTTTCTCATGAATGTGTACGGCGTGTATTCCAGGAGTAAGATTTTTTACATCCAGTTTCATAACCACTTCATTTTTTTTCTGGGTAAACTTTGCAGTCCCGTCGGTTTGTGTTCCACTTTTAGGGTTTATAGTGTACGTTTTTGTAGTACAGCATGAAGCTGCCAAAAATGCACTCCCTAGCAATAATGACATTGTTTGTATTTTCATTGTAAATGATTTTTTTATAAAATTAAAAAAGATTTCCCGAAACACTTTATGACTTCCATTCTTTTTTTA
>JBCNMJ010000054.1:0-24811 GCA_039594975.1 Chryseobacterium sp.
ATCGGAACTCCGGTAAACCCGAATTCTTTTCTCAACTGGTTTTCAGTAAATCTTTTGTACGGTTCTTTTACGTATTGCGGTAAATTACAGAAGAATACGAATTGTGGTGACGGCGTTGGAAGCTGTACACAGTACTTGATTTTAATGTATTTTCCTTTATTTGCCGGCGGTGGTGTTCCTTCGAAAATAGGAAGCATTACTTCGTTTAATTTTGAAGTTTTAATCTTCTTCTTACGGTCTTCGTAAACCTGCATCGCCATATCAACAGCCTTCAGAATTCTCTGTTTCGTCAATGCTGAAACGAATAAAATGGGAACATCCTGGAATTGTCCGATTTTATCTTTGATATGTTTTTCAAAGTCACGCATTGTATTGGTCTGCTTATCTTCGATCAAATCCCATTTATTGACCAGGATTACGATTCCTTTTCTGTTTTTCTGAGCCAATCCGAAGATATTCATATCCTGAGATTCCCACCCTTGTGTAGCATCCACCATGATGATCACCACATCTGAATATTCAATAGAACGGATCGAACGCATCACAGAATAGAATTCCAGGTCTTCGTTAACCTTAGATTTTCTTCTCATTCCCGCAGTATCTACCAACACAAATTCATGGCCGAATTTGTTGTATAGTGTTTGTATACTGTCTCTTGTTGTTCCTGCAATATCAGTTACGATATTTCTTTCTACATCCAACAAAGCATTTGTCATCGTAGATTTCCCTACGTTCGGACGACCTGCAATGGTGATTTTCGGCAATCCTTCAAACGGGTCTTTATATTCTGTCGTTGGAAAGTCTCTTACGATGTCATCCAATAAATCTCCCGTTCCAGAACCCGTTGCAGAAGATAAAGTATAGTATTTATCGATTCCTAACTGATAGAATTCCGTAGCCGGAAGTTCTTCTTTTGCAGAATCTACTTTATTGATCACAATATAAATAGGCTTGTTTGATCTTCTTAACAATCTGTAAATTTCATGATCCGTATCGGTAAGACCTTCTTCCACATTCATCATAAAAATGATAGAAGTAGCTTCATCTACAGCCAATTGTACCTGCTTACGGATTTCTTCTTCAAAGATATCATCCGTTCCTACATCATAACCTCCGGTATCAATTACTGTAAAGTCTACGCCGTTCCAGTCAGATTTTCCGTAATGACGATCTCTGGTAACCCCTGCAGTAGAGTCAACAATAGCTTCTCTCCTTTCTAATAAACGATTAAATAATGTGGATTTTCCTACGTTGGGACGCCCAACGATTGCGACTATATTCGACATAAAAATGTTTAATAATTTAATTATTAATGGGTTTCTCCAACTTTTGGAGCCCAATTTTTTGCAAAGATAAGGTTTTTATTTTACTCGATTGATTTGACTAAGAAAGCTAAAATATTAAATGATCTAATTTACAAATGTATCAACCTTAATTTTTATTTCAAATTCTAAAAAAATTTCTTAAAAATAATTCTTTGAATATCAATAAATAAAACATTTGAGAGAATTTCACATGCATTTATGTTTCAATATCATTTTTATTTTTGAAATAATTTCTATAATTTCGCGTCATAGAAATACAGACCCATGGTGTAGCGGTAACACTACTGATTTTGGTTCAGTCATCTGGGGTTCGAATCCCTGTGGGTCTACGATCCAAATCAAGCAATCTCCTAATAATTAGGAGATTTTTTTATTTAACAGCACTTGACTTACTGTTTTTAAAATCATTATTATAAAAAAGATAATTTAAGACATGCCTATCTTCTTAATCTGCATCATAACAGCACTACTATTAGCATTTTACTCTTTCAAAAATTTTAAAATTTTTGGAAACAGTTTAATATTAGAAAAACAATAACTCAATTTAGATATATCTAAGAATACAATTAACTTCAAGATTGAAACAGCAGATCAGTATACCCTATGCTTTTTAGGATGCAAAGATTTGAATCTAAACCAAGCTAAACTTGACTTAGAAAAAGCAGATAAAAAGATTAACTTAAAAATTAATTCCTTAAAATATAGCTTCTTTCATAAAGGACAAAATGGAATAGAATATTTTAATTTTCTTGCCGATGAAACAGGACAATATCGTTTAATAATTAAAAATACGGAAAGCATTCAATTCTTTTCATCGAGATTAGCCTCCATGAAAATGATTTTAGGTTCTAAAAAGACAAATGATATTTCAATTTTAATAAAAAAATATGATGATCCCATAAAGAAAATTTCAGTTCTTGTTTCCACTATATTATCATTAATGTTATTCTCATTAGGCGTTATTTTTTTATTAAAGTAATTTGAAAACATATTTAAATACAGTTAAAAGACCATATTTTTTCAAGAATGCTTTTAATTTCAGTCCATTTGACTCTTAATACATGACTTCTCTTACCAATATTAATTCCTAACTTTGTGTTTATAAACCATAACACTATGTCCATCACAAACGAACAGGAATTAATCGGAATACAAAAAGTAAGTGAAGCTGTTGCTTATACTTTAAGGGAGATGACCAATTACGCTCAACCAGGCATGACCACGAAAGATCTTGATGAATATGGAGCAAAAATCCTTGCAGATTTTGGGGCAAAATCCGCTCCTTATCTTACGTATGGGTTTCCGGGCTGGACGTGCATTAGTGTTGACAAAGAATTCTGTCACGGAATTCCTTCCGAGCAACGAGTTTTAAAAGAGGGCGATCTCATCAACATCGATGTTTCTGCGGAACTTGGCGGATATTGGGCGGACAACGGAGGTTCATTTATTATTGGAAAAGATATCAATCAGCATCAGAGATTAGTGGATGCTTCCAAAGCTATTTTAGAAAAGGCAATCAACAATATAAAAGGTGGTATAAAAATCGCAGACATTGGATTCCTCATGGAAACCGAAGCGAAAAAAAGAGGTTTTAAGGTCATTAAAAATCTTGGCGGACACGGCGTAGGAAGAAGCCTTCATGAGCAGCCTGATGAATTAATGAATTACAGGAACCGTTTCGACCAAAGAAGATTCAGGAAAAATTCTGTGGTTGCTATTGAAACATTTATTTCAACAGATTCAAATGTTGCAGTAGAATTAAATGACGGCTGGACCATGGTAGGAAACAAAGGTGGTTACATGGCTCAACATGAACATACGATTATTGTAACCGACGGAAAGCCGATCATTCTCACGCAAATGAATGAGATTTTAAATTAAGATAAAAAAAGACCTCTCCCCATATCAGAAAGGTCTTTTTTATATATTCTAAGCTCTCTTATTAAAGAGTCTTTCATTAATTTTATTACGGAATTAAATCAAACCGATCTGCATTCATTACTTTTACCCAAGCCGAAACAAAATCATTTACAAATTTCTCTTTCGCATCCGAGCTTGCATACACTTCGGCAATAGCTCTTAATTCAGAATTTGAACCGAAAACAAGATCTGCACGGGTAGCCGTCCATTTTTTCTCTCCGGTTTTACGATCTACACCTTCATATAGCTCATTATTATTGGAGGCTGATTTCCACTGTGTATTCATATCCAAAAGGTTAACGAAGAAATCATTACTTAAAACGCCAGGATTTTGAGTAAAAACTCCATGAGAAGAACCGTCGAAGTTTGTATTCAAAGCTCTCATTCCTCCCACTAATACTGTTAATTCCGGAGCGGTAAGATTCAATAACTGCGCTTTATCAATCAATAAAGACTCTGTAGAAACGGAGAACTTTTTCTTTAAATAATTTCTGAAACCATCTGCTGCAGGCTCAAGATACCCCATAGATTCTACATCGGTCTGTTCCTGAGAAGCATCCATTCTTCCCGGCGCAAAAGGTACAATCAGGTTGTGCCCAGCATTTTTAGCCGCTTTTTCAATTCCGGCACTTCCTCCAAGAACGATAAGGTCTGCCAGGGAAACTTTTTTACCTCCTGTCTGACTTTCATTAAATTCTTTCTGAATATTTTCCAGAACAGACAAAACCTTCTGAAGCTGGGTTGGATTATTCACGGCCCAATATCTTTGCGGAGCCAAACGAATTCTCGCTCCATTGGCCCCTCCTCTTTTATCACTCCCTCTGAAAGTCGAAGCTGAAGCCCAAGCTGTAGAAACCAATTCGGAAATGCTCAGTCCTGAATCTAAAATCTTTGATTTTAATGCTTCAATATCTGAATTATTAATCAGAACATGATCTACTTCCGGAATAGGATCCTGCCAGATTAATTCCTCCGCCGGTACTTCCGGACCTAAATAACGAGCTTTTGGCCCCATATCTCTGTGGGTTAATTTAAACCAGGCTCTGGCAAATGCATCCGCAAAAGCATCCGGATTTTCATAGAATTTTCTCGAAATCTTCTCATAAACAGGATCGAACCTCAACGATAAATCCGTGGTAAGCATGGTCGGTCTATGTTTTTTAGAAGGATCGAATGCATCTGGAATAATTTCTTCGCCATTCTTAGCCACCCATTGATGAGCACCTGCAGGACTTTTCGTTAATTCCCACTCATTTTCAAAAAGATTTTTAAAGAAATAATTACTCCATTGTGTCGGGGTTTCCGTCCAGGTAACTTCCAATCCGCTTGAAATGGCATCTGTCCCTTTTCCTGATTTATAAGAGCTGCTCCATCCTAGTCCCTGAAGTTCAATCCCTGCCGCCTCAGGCTCTTTTCCTACATGATCTGCAGGTCCGGCTCCATGGGTTTTTCCAAAAGTATGTCCTCCTGCAATTAATGCTACCGTTTCTTCATCATTCATCGCCATTCTTCCGAACGTATCTCTAATATCTTTTGCAGCCGCAATAGGATCCGGATTTCCATCAGGACCTTCAGGATTTACATAAATTAATCCCATTTGTACTGCAGCCAAAGGTTTTTCTAAATTTCTTGAATGAATATCTCCGTCCGCATCATCATCGGTAGGAAGAACTCCCCTATTTTCAGCAACTCCTTCTGAACCATGAGCATAACGCAAATCTCCTCCTAACCAAGTTTTTTCCGATCCCCAATATACATCCGTATCCGGTTCCCAAACATCTTCACGACCACCAGCAAACCCGAAAGTTTTAAAACCCATCGATTCTAACGCCACATTTCCCGTAAGAATCATCAAATCTGCCCAGGAAATTTTCTTTCCATATTTTTGTTTGATCGGCCATAGCAATCTTCTCGCTTTATCCAGACTTACATTATCGGGCCAGCTATTGAGAGGAGCAAAACGCTGTTGCCCAGCTCCGGCTCCCCCTCTACCATCACCTACACGGTAAGTTCCCGCACTGTGCCAAGCCATACGGATGAATAAAGGGCCATAATGCCCAAAGTCTGCAGGCCACCAGTCTTGTGAATCAGTCATCAAAGCATGAAGATCTCTTTTTACCGCCTCTAGATCGAGACTTTTAAATGCTTCTGCATAATCAAAATCTTTATCCATCGGATTTGATAAAGAAGAATGCTGACGAAGAATATCTACCCTCAACTGATCCGGCCACCAATCCAGATTTTTGGTGCCTCCACCTGCTACATTTTGTTTTTTCATTGTTCCATTATGGAACGGACATTTACTGATGTCATTCAAATCGTTTTCCATTATCGTTTAATTTTTTATGTTGATTACCTCTAATTTTTTTCTTTATGAACAGAGCAAACTTACAATACTTTTATAATAAACACAATCTATTGAAATTATTTTTATGATAGCTAAAAACTATTATTTATTTTGAATTACATTTCTGAAAATAGCATATGAACAAACTACAATATACTGCAATTAAGTTAGAAAATTTCTGTCTTATTTTATTAAAAAATAAACTTCAACAAATCTATTTAGAATCATTCAAATTATTAAAAATGAAACTCTTAGCTATCCGATCATTATTAATCTAAAATTCACTATCTTTATTCGTTGGAGAGTTTCTACTATTAAAAAGCCGAATTATGCAAGAGGATATACAACATAAACATATTGTTTTTTTTGACGGAGAATGTGGAGTCTGTAATTTTTGGGTTCAATGGATCTTGGAAAAGGATAAAAACGATCAATTTTTGTTTGCCTCACTTCAATCGGATTTTGGACAGAGATTCCTTACAGAACGCGGCCTCGAGACTAAGCAATTCAATACTCTTTATCTCTGGAAACCTCAGCAATATTATCTTATAAAATCTAAAGCCGTATTGAAAATTTCTGAGATTTTAGGCGGGTTTTATAAAATAATAAGTCTACTTGGGAAAATATTTCCTACGTTTTTGGGTAATGCCGTTTACGATATGGTTTCTAAAAACAGAATGAAACTTTCTTCCCAGAAGTGTTTCTTGCCTGATGCCCATCAGAAAAAGAAATTCATAGAAGTATAAAACAGCCTCACATTTTTTTTATTAAATAATCATAAAGAATTAAGTTTTTCGAAACCATTTTTCTTTTAATCCATATATTTGCAAACTATGGAATATAACACCCAAAAAACACAGCTTCATTTACCGGAATACGGTAGAATCATACAACAGTTGGTTGAGCGTTGCAAAGAGCTTTCTACAAAGGAAGAAAGAAATGAAATGGCAATGGCGATCATCGATTTTATGGGTCAGAGAAACCCGCAGCTTCGCGACGAAGAAAATTATAAGCATAAACTTTGGGATCATCTTTTTATTTTGGCAAATTATGATTTGGATGTTGATTCTCCTTATCCTTTCCCGACAAGAGAACAGCTTGCCGAAAAACCTAAAAAGATGGAATATCCTAAACTACAGGGAGATTTCAAATTTTACGGAAAGAGTATACTTCAACTTATAGAAAAAGCAATTGAACTTGAAACAGGAGATGAAAAAGAGGCTCTTATAGAAGTAATTGCCAATAATATGAAGAAATCTTACAACGTTTATAATAAGGAACATGTAACTGATGATGTTATTTTCCGCCATTTAAAAGAACTTTCCGAAAACAGACTTGATCTTACGGGAATAGAAACATTGGAGAAAAGTAAGATTTATTATACCGGAAACAACCGTAATAATAAAGGCGGCAATAACAACAATAATAAAAACCAACCCAACAAGAGAAGACATAACAATAATCACAAGAACAGAAAATAATGAGTGGAACATTTCAAATAAGAGGAGGGAAAAGATTACAGGGTGAAATTACCCCACAAGGAGCAAAAAACGAAGCTTTACAAATTTTATGTGCTGTTCTGTTAACGGATGAAGAAGTAAGAATAAAAAATATTCCGGATATTCATGATGTCAACAGACTAATCGAAATTTTAGCTGACTTCGGTGTAAAAGTTACTAAAAACGGACACGGTGATTACTCGTTTAAGGCTGACTCTGTGAATTTTGATTATGTAAAATCTGAAGAATTTAAAAAAGACGGTGCTAAATTAAGAGGTTCTATCATGTTGATGGGACCGATGCTTGCAAGATATGGAGAAGCTTATATGCCAACTCCGGGAGGGGATAAGATCGGGAGAAGAAGACTTGACACTCATTTCCAGGGATTGGTTGAACTGGGCGCTGAATTCAATTACGATGAAGAACAATATTTTTATTCTTTAAAAGCCAAAGAACTTAACGGAAAATTCATTCTGCTGGAAGAAGCTTCTGTAACAGGAACAGCCAATATTGTAATGGCAGCCGTTTTAGCCAAAGGAAAAACAAGAATTTATAACGCGGCATGTGAACCTTACCTGCAACAGCTTTGTAAAATGCTCAACAGAATGGGGGCAAACATTTCCGGAATCGGTTCCAACCTTTTAACGATTGAAGGGGTAACTCACCTTAGAGGAACCGAACACACTATGCTTCCTGACATGGTGGAAATCGGATCCTGGATCGGTCTTGCTGCCATGACAAAATCTGAAATCACGATTAAAAATGTAAACTGGAATCAGCTTGGAGTAATTCCTAATACTTTTAGAAAACTAGGAATCCAATTGGAACAAAGTGGTGATGACATTTATATTCCTTCTCAGGAAAATTATAAAATCCAGAAATTTATAGACGGTTCTATTCTTACCATTTCGGATGCTCCATGGCCAGGATTTACTCCTGATTTGCTTTCTATTATCTTAGTGGTTGCCACTCAGGCTAAAGGAAGTATTTTGGTACATCAGAAAATGTTTGAATCCAGATTATTCTTCGTTGATAAATTGATCGATATGGGAGCACAGATCATCTTATGTGATCCGCACAGGGCAACCGTAATCGGTTTAAATCAGGAAACTCCGTTAAGAGGAACAACAATGGTTTCTCCAGATATCAGAGCCGGAAACGCGCTTCTTATTGCAGCTCTTTCTGCTGAAGGGAAATCAATTATTCATAACATCGAGCAGATCGACAGAGGATATGAGAATATTGATGGCAGGCTAAAAGCTATTGGTGCTGACATTGAAAGAATTTAATTGATTCTCATTAACCATATAAAAAAGCGTTCAGGATTTCTGAACGCTTTTAATTTATTAAGACCTTGAAACGGTTTACCAACCGCCACCGCCTCCTCCCCCGCCCCCGCCTCCGGAGAAACCACCACCTCCTGAGCCAGAACCACTGCTGGAATTATTAGAAGGTTTCGTTGATGAAGACTGTATTGAGCTTGTAAGACTTGAATTAAGCGAGCTTGCAAAAGCATAACGGTTTAATGTAGAGCCAACATACCAGTTATGTTGATATTCGGTCGACATTCTTGAAAGCATGGCATCAAATTTTTGTCCCCAAATCTCATCCACACCTAACACCATTGCAAAAGGAAGATATTTTTCAAAAACCTCGGGAGTCATTTCAGGCGGGTTATGAAATTTAAGCTGTTCAGTTTCCGCTGCTCCCATATACATCTGGAAGCCTTCGATAAGAGATTTTATTTCTAATTTTTCCTCGGAAGGTCTTTTGATCAAAAATGCATAGATGATAAGCGAGGTAAACCCTAATACAATAAAAATATAACAGATATTAAAATTATTATCAATGGTAAAATCACTGCTTTTATGAATAAATACTCCGATAAGAATAAAAATAAGAACCGGAAATCCTAAAAAGAGCTTAAAGAGAGCCGGAAAGTATTTGAATAATAATCCTGCAATAAAGAAAGCAATAAACAGCCCTCCATACAAAAACATTCCGATGATAATTTTTTCAAATTCAGGGAACATTCTGAAACTTAAAAATAGGCCTGCAAAATACACAAAACTAATCAGCAAAAAAGGCAAAATCAGTTTCTTGGTATTATTTCCTTCATTTAAAAAAGCATCATGCTGAAACTTCAATGCTTCTTTACAATTTAAGACAGCCTGTTCGATTTTAGAATCATATTTTCCATCAAAATCAATTGTATCGCGATAGCTTGAAAATAGATGGTCTACCAGTTTTTTCTCTTCTTTGGGAAGGTTTTCATCAGCCGGCTTCAATTTTTTAACAGTATAATATTTTGATTTAAAAAGTCCCAAAAGACCAGAACTATCTTTTTCAATAATCTGAATATAGCCTTTAATGGCAAGATTGACCAATGCTGCCGTTACATATTTATTTTTGAAAGTTTCTGTTTTCAAATACCCCAAAGATGCCGGTGAAAGATCATTAGGAGAATTAAACTGAGGATAAACAACAGGTTTTTCAGGATCAACCCCATACTTCCTCCACGTTGAATAATAGTAATACAACAGTCCTAAAAACACAAGAAAACCACCGATTAATATTCCGAATTTTTCTAGGAAACTTGGTGGCGGCGGCGGAATCATGATTCCTTTTTTAAAACCTACCGCAACAGTAAGCCCATCATTAGCCTGAAAACCGGAAGCAGTCCATTCTATAGAATAATCCGAAAGTAGTTTTGGAGAGCAGTTCTGTTCTCTACTCCCCGCAAAACCAGTATAGCAGGAATTCTGTAAAATACTTGCTCCCGCCGGAAGATGTACCACCGCAGAGATGGCATCAATAGGAAAATCCCAATAATTTCCATTTACATTCCAGTACAATTCATCATATCTGTCAAAAAAGCCGATTTGATTTTCTGTTTTATACTGAATTTCGTAATCGTAATTTCCAGGTTCAAGAATAATATCCTTGTTTCCGATATAAATCTTAAGAAATCCATCTTCTATTTCTTCATGGTAATTCTCCTCTACTCCATTTTTCTTTATTGAAACAATATCATATTTTACTTTCTGAGTTCTGTTATTCAGGTTTCTTGACAGCGGTAAAGTACGGAATATCCCTCTTTGGATCCTGTCACCAAGGCTATGAACTTTGATATTCTCTGTAACATGCAAGGTTGAATGGGTATCAACGTTAATATCCGAATGAAAAGAAAGAATTCTTTCCACTCCAGAGAATTCTTCATTCGATAGATTGTTTTCCTGAGCAAAACCAAGGGTAAAGCACAGCAGAAAGAGAAACTTTAAAAATTTCGTCATCGTTAGAACTTTACCGTTGGAACTTCCCGTTCTGTAATATTATCCAGCTCGAAATAGGAAACCTTTTCAAACTTATACATATTAGCAACTATATTACTTGGGAACGATTCTACCAATGTATTGTTTTCACGGGCAGTTCCGTTATAATATCTTCTGGATTTTTCAATATCATTTTCAATAGAAGTAAGCTCTGCCTGTAACTGTTGAAAATTAGCATTGGCTTTCAGATCTGGATACTGCTCTGCAACAGCAAAAAGATTCATCATCGCCTGGTTAAGATTTTTCTCAGCAGCTTCTTTAGCTTCTAAAGAATTAGCTCCTACTGCCTGATTTCTTGCTCTCGTAACACTCTCAAGTGTTTCTCTTTCGTGAGTAGCATATCCTTTCACCGTCTCTACAAGGTTAGGAATCAGATCATGACGTTTTTTCAACATCACATCAATGCTGCTCCAAGCTTCCTGAACTAAATTTTTAAGTTTTACCAAGCGATTATAAATCGAAACCGCATACAGAAGGAAAATTGCGATGATACCGATAATAATAAGTGCGACCATAATTTGTGATTTATTTATTCGGATAAAAATAGTCTTTTTACCGGAAAATAAATAAAAAAAGCGCTCAATAAATGAACGCTCCTCAAACTATATGGATCTACACAACTAGGAATACTTTCTGCAGACATATTCTACAGTAGTATTCAAAAGTTTATTTTTATTCAGGAAAAATTCAAGCTGCTGAAAATCTTCTGAAGTGGCATTAAGATATAATTGAAATGATCCGAAATCATTTCCGTTGATGTATTCCACATCTGCATTCAATAGCTTATAACACATTCCCATTTGCTGATAGATAATATTGAGCAAATGATCGAATTTCATTTTCCCGTTCAATTCTATTTCTAAAATCAGTTCTTTCTTGATTAGGTTTACGTTATTAGGCAGTGATTGCAAATTTGTTATCATAACATCTCGTTTTTTGATTAAAAAGTTATTTTCTGAAATACATACTGTTGTTGATTATTAATACAGGACAAAAATATAAAAAAATATTAGTCTACCAAATTTATAGACTAATATTTTTTAATTTATTTTAAAATAAAAAAAAGAAGCAATGATGCTTCTTTAGTATAATTATTTAAGTTGTTGAATTCTTTCTATTTTCGACGATCCTGCTAAGCCATTCGGGTTACAGCCTAATTCCCCTTCGGGAACTTTAAGATTTTTCTCCTGATAAAATTTTTGCCAGAACTCATTGGTTTTACCTGTTTTCGGATCAATAAAAGTCATGGGTTCTAATGTGAAAACATGATCTTTTCTAAAAATCCTTTCAATAAAATCCGAACAATAATAGGAATCTTCATTCAGGATATAATTAAAATTATATGGCTTTCCCAACATCGAATTTGCTTTGACAATAGCATCAGGAATTGCATTTCGGTATTCAGGTTTCAGTCTATAAACAAAAATATCCTGTCCGTCTTTTTTCTGATCTTCTACAAAATCTTTGAGTTCCTGTTTGTCCGAACCTTTTTTTGGAGAAGCATGAAGTACAAAATAATGGGCATCAACTTTTTCCAGAATTCCAATATGATCAAAGGAAGAATTTTTTTGTTTTTGAGTCACATTATTAATTGCTCCGGATAGTCCGGAATCTTTTGCAGTAACAAAAAGCAAGTCCCCGTTTTGTAATCCTGAGCTTTTAACTCCTGCACATTGAACAGCAATGAACAGAACTATAAAAAGAGGTAAAAAAGTGATAAAAAATTTATTTTTTAAAATTCTTTTCATAAGTTTCTATCCATTCATCCACAGTCATCTTTTTACTCAGTTCAGCAATAAGCTCAAGAGGAATATCATCAACTTTTTTAAACCTGATACAAGATTTTCCCATATCCAACTTTCTTTTTGAATATTTTGGAAATTCTTCTACAAACCAATTCAACAATTCAGGCTTTGCATAGATTCCCATATGATACAATGCAATAAAGTTTTTCTGGGAAGCCAGGCCTATAAAAGGAAGCGGCGTATTGGGCGTACAGTGATATCCCGGAGGATATGTTTCAAGCGGAACTCCCCAACCCACCATACCGTAACTGATATTTTCTGAAAAACCTTTGGGTAAATTATTATTCACTGTATCAAAAAGCTTTTTAAAAACCTCCTGTCTTTCTTCAGGAATCTTTGAGATATAGTCATCTATTGAAATTGCAGAAATTTGCATCCTAATATAAATTTAATGCTTAAAATTAGCAAATTTAATATAAAACAAAAGCGACTTTACAAAAAGTAAAGCCGCTCAATAATATTTAATAAAAATAGATACTATTTCTTAATTGCTTTTATGGTCTGCTTAGAACCGTCGTTCATGTTCAGAACCACTAAATACAATCCCTCTTTTAAATCTCCCAGATGAAGAGTTGATGAAGGTTTTTCAATGTTTTTAATAAGTCTTCCCGCAATATCCATAACTGAAACAGATTTTACATTTTTGATATCGGAAATATTTAAAACATCTGTAAATGGATTTGGATATGCCAGAACAGTATTCTTATTTGCTGAAACTTCAGATGTTGCCAAATTCGCATTGTTAACGCTAATGTCATCAACATATAAATAATATTGATTTGCAGCCGAATAAGCATTAAATCCAAAATAATAGATTCCCGTTGTAGGCACTGTAAAATTAACAGACGCTGTATGAGCTGTTTTGTCATTAATAGTCGGATAATCTGCTATAGCATTAACCATGGCTGCTGCAGTTGCCGAAGTACCAAAGGCTACTTTTAGCTTTTCTACATATGTAGTAGAATTATTCCCATATTTATAGGAGATTGTGTACTGTGTTCCAGCCGTTAAATTCAATCCTTGAGTAAAGAACCAAGTATTTGCAGCGTTTGAACTATTCCAAGCATATCTTAATACCTTAGTTGAAAGTCCCGGACAATCTGTAGGAGCATCTGCTGTCGTCCAGTTATTTCCAGTTCCTGCATTCACATTATACGTACAGCCAGGAAGTGCAGGTGTTGTTACACTTTCAAAATCTAAAACATAAGGAGTACCTATACTTGTACATGCAGTAGTAAAATTATTTTCTGTACAAGATGATGAAGTCTGCCCTCCAGCATAAGCATTAACAGTGTAATAATACTTTGTATTAAATGCCAAAGAAGTAGTAAACGGATAAGTAGTAACATTTCCGACATCTACATTATTTAAAACATCTGTTCCTCCTGCCGTAGTACCTACCGTTAATCTATATCCTGCTGCTCCGGTAACAGCATTCCAGGTAATTGATGGTGTTACGGAAACTCCTGTTGCCCCAGCTGCAGGCGCTGTTACTGTTGGACAGAATGATGGAGTCGTAATAGAAATTGGCCCCGTCCATGTACTTTTATCTGTAGAACTACAATTTGATCTCACCCAAATATAATAAGTTGTATTAGACGCTAAGGTTGTCAATTGAGCGGAAGTCGTAGTAGCAGGTACAGAATTTGTAGAATTTAAAACTGTACTTGAAGTAGGAGCTACATTCGACGTACTATAATATACATCGTATCCATTTGCAGGTGCTGTTGATGGAGCTGTCCATCCGATTGTAGCTGAGAATGAAGCTACATTTGATGATGTAATTGTAGTTGGCGCAAAACAAGAAGGCAACGGCTCCCAATAAACATCATCCCAGTAATATGATTTAGCATCCGCTGTGTTCTGAATAGCTAATCTTGCATTAGCAGGAACAGTATTAGGAACTACTACTGTATATTCCGAATTGGTATAAGTAGTATTAGTTATACTTAAAGCTTGCAATAAAACAAAGGTAGAAGCATCTGTAGGGTTAGTTACATACCCCACTTTTAAAGTTCCGGTTGCCGAACTTACTTTCGCTTTAAATCTTAACCAATTTGTTCCTGCATTTATATTAGAAAACTCTGGCAATACAACAGTACTTGGAGTTCCGGTTGAGGAAACATATTGATAGATATTTCTAGTTCCAGAAGCCGGACTGGTTGAAGAGATTGTCATACTTCCTGTACCTGCATTCCTTACCCAGCAATCAGGAACGATATTTCCTGTAGTATAGGAATCAAAATTTTCAACCATAGAAGTCATGGCACCACAAGCTGTTTTAAATGTACCGCCAAAAGACCATGAACTCTGGCTGGTTCCTGTGCTGCAATTGGATCTTACCCAATAATAATAAACCGTATTGGGGTTCAAGCCCGGAATAACTTTAGAAGTTCCTGTTTCTCCCGCAAAATTCGGAGTAGCAGTACTTGATGGAATTGTACTCGAGGTGCTATAGTAAATATCATAACTTGCCGGTGTCGATCCTGTAGGAGCCGTCCACGAAATTGTAGCTGAATTAGCGGTAATTGACCCGGCTGCCTGTAATGTAGGAGGCATACAAGTGGAATATGCATCTGCTGAGAAAGCAAAAATATTGGGTAATCCCGTACCTGCTGTTTTTGTTACGGTAACACTTTGAATAAGCTTAGTTTGGTTAGCAGCACTTATCACAAATTCATTCTGATACAATCGGGGATTGGTCCCTCCTTCTGGCGACGGAACATCATCACCTGCTGCAGGACTTGCTCCTGGCTTTTTAATTCTACCAAAACCTTGAAGAGCAATATTAGTTCCGGTATACCAATCCGCAATACTAATTCCTGTAAACTGTTGATTTGTGCCATCTGAAAAATTTACTGTTACAGAAACTGTTGAAGCACCACTTCCACTCGTAGAAAGCATATACAATTTTGTAGCCGCTTTTGGTGTTGTAAATGTTAAAGTTCCAGAATCATTTACCGCAGCTAATCTCAAGGAATTGTTTGCACTCAAACTTCCTAATTGATAACTCAGTCCGGGAGTTGTTGTTACTACAGAATTAATAATTCCATCAACAGGAAGACCATAATTAATAGGTGTACTTGTTGCTGTTAAAAGAAAATCCTTAGCTACAAAAGCATAAGAAACTCCGTCTACATCATTATTTGTAGTCACGGCAGAGGAGCCTGTCCCATTGGCAACTACATCTGCCGTAAATCCAGTTTGGATAGGCATCTGCTGATAGTTTTGTGCTAAGGCAAAAGAACTGGCAAATAGTCCTAATGCACCAAGCACAAGAGCTGGTTGATTTTTTCTCATAAAAATTTTTTATTAGTCTGGCGTAAAACTAAGAATTTAATCTAAAACCACAATGAATATTTTGATTATTTTTCAATATTTAAATCAAAACTAAATAAATTAAATAATAAACAAACGTTTAATTACAAAAAATATATACCAAATAAAACAAAATACAAAATATATCACAATTATTATTTAAAGCATAATATATTGGATTTAGTCCCGTCTATTCAATCCGTTGATAAAATATTTTGCTATTTTTGTGCAATCAATTTTTAGATAAAAAATAATGCCTAATATTTCAAACAGAGCACAGCAGATGCCAGCTTCACCGGTGAGAAAACTGGTACCTTTTGCATTGAAAGCAAAACAGAAAGGAACTAAAGTATACCACCTTAATATCGGACAACCTGATATTGAAACTCCTGAAACAGCACTGAATGCTTTAAAAAACATTGATTTAAAAGTATTGGAATATGCTCTTTCCGAAGGAAATTTAGACTATAGAAAAGCTCTTACTGAATATTACCATTCTTTAGATTTCACAGATCTTACCCCAGACAATTTCATTGTAACCAATGGAGGCTCGGAAGCTTTAAACTTTGCTATTTCGACGCTATGTGATGATGGTGACGAGGTGATCATTCCTGAGCCCTATTATGCAAACTATAACGGATTCACAAGTACTTTTAATGTCCATGTAGTGGCAGTTCCATCCACCATTGATACAGGTTTTGCTCTTCCTCCGATTGAAGAGTTTGAAAAGAAAATCACAGAAAAAACAAGGGCAATCGTTATCTGTAATCCGGGAAATCCGACAGGATACCTTTACACCCGTGAAGAATTGCAGAAATTAGCGGAAATTGCCTTAAAATATGATATTGTAGTAATCTCTGATGAAGTATACAGAGAATATGTATATGACGGGAAACAGCAAATTTCAATGCTTGCTTTCCCTGAATTGAGTGAAAACTGTATTATCATCGATTCGGAATCCAAGCGTTATTCTATGTGCGGAGTAAGAATCGGGTGCATGATTACGCGTTCTAAAAAAATTCACAATGCAGCCATGCTTTTTGCTCAGGCAAGACTGAGTCCTGTTCTTTTAGGTCAAATTGCAGCCACTGCCGCTCATCAAAATGACGGAGCTTACATCAGAGCTGTAAGAGAAGAATATACTCACAGAAGAAATGTATTGGTAGATTTACTGAACGCTATTCCGGGAGTAATTTGTCCGAAGCCAAAAGGAGCTTTTTATTGTGTAGCTGAACTTCCTGTTGACGACAGTGAAAAGTTTGCACAATGGCTATTAGAGAAATACTCCAATAACAATGAAACCATTATGGTTGCGCCTGCAGGAGGATTCTACAGCGATCCTGAACTGGGTAAAAAACAGGTAAGAATAGCTTATGTCCTTAAAGAACAAGATTTAAGAAGAAGTGCAGAAATTCTAAAAGATGCTTTACAGCAATACAAATTAGAGTTCAACCTTTAATACATAAAAATGTCAGCAATAAAATTCTTAGGTTTGAAAATATTTTTTTCAACGTTTTTATTGCTGATTTTTTTATCCTGTAATGAGGAAGCTAAAAAAAACATTCCTGGGAGCAATAAAATTACATTTATTAGCTTCTCAAATGTAAGCGGGAATCTGGGAAATTACCGGATCATTAAAATCACCCAGGACTCCATCACATCAGAAACGGGAAATACTAGCCGGCAAACTCATAAGCAATGGTTTTCCAAAACATCTCCAAAAATTTGGAAAGAATTAACCTCTTCTTTTGATCTTAAAAGTTTAGATCATATAAAAAGCTCAGAAAGCATCCAGGCCAAAGGAGGAACCGATGAAGTTTTCCAAATCAAAACTTCAAAAAAATCCCATGTTTATGTAAATTCTTATCATGATACCCTTCATTATAAGCAATTTGAAAGATTCAAATCACAATTAGAAAAAATTCTCCCAACAGAACATCCATAAACTTATGCAAGAAAATTTTTCATTAAAAGCTTACAATACTTTCGGAGTAGAAGCTAAAGCAAAATATTTTGCTGAAGTCACCACCGTAGAAGAATTAAAGGAAGCTATTAATTTTTCAAATTCTCAAATACCCAAAACTCCCGTTCTGTTTCTTGGAGGCGGAAGTAATATTTTATTCACCAAAGACTTTAACGGACTTGCGATTAAGTTGAATCTGACAGGAATTTCAGAAGAAGTTATTAATAAAAATGAGGTATGGGTAACTGCTAAAGCAGGCGAAAACTGGCATAATTTCGTTATGTACTGTCTGGATAAAAACTATGGCGGATTGGAAAACCTTTCTCTTATTCCCGGAAATGTAGGAACTTCTCCCATGCAAAACATCGGAGCCTACGGAACCGAAATAAAAGACGTTTTTGTAAGCTGTAAAGTTTTGGATTTAGAGAGTCTGGAACTTAAGACATTCGATCTTGAAAAATGCAGATTCGGATACAGAGATTCTATTTTTAAACAGGAAGGAAAAGGAAAATATGTGATTCTGGAAGTCACCTTTAAGCTTACCACCAAAAATCATATCATTAAAACAGAATACGGAGCTATCAAATCTGAATTGGAAAATTTATGCATTGAAAGTCCTACAATTCAGGATGTTTCAAAAGCTGTAATTAATATCCGGCAAAGTAAACTTCCGGATCCAAAAGAAACCGGAAATGCAGGGAGTTTTTTCAAAAACCCTACGATTCCTTTAGCTCAATTTGAAAAATTAAAAGAGAAATTTGAAAATATTCAAGGCTACCCCAACGGAAACTTCGTTAAAGTCCCGGCTGGCTGGCTGATTGAACAATCCGGCTGGAAAGGAAAACAGATCGGCAATGTTGCTTCTCATAAGCTTCAGGCATTAGTGATCATCAATGCAACAGGAAATGCGACAGGAAAAGAAGTTTTCGATTTTTCTACTGAAATTATCAATTCTGTGAAAGAAAAATACGGAATTGAGCTGGAAAGGGAAGTGAATATTATATGATAAAAACCTCACCAAATTAAAACTTATGAAAATCGCTATTCTCGGAGCAGGAAATATGGGTTTATCTTTTTCAAAATCATTTTTGAAATATGAACTGATAAAGCCTGAAAACCTGCATTTAATTACAAGAAACGAATCCAAATTTTCCAAAATATCGGAAGAATTTCCAAAATCAAAAATCTCGACTTTTGATGAGGTGAAAGAATTGGATGCGGATTTAATTATCATCGCCGTAAAACCTCAGGATTTTCAACATGTAGCTGAAAATTTCAAGTTTCAGTTGAAAGAAAACCAGATGGTTTTATCGATCATGGCAGGAATCAAAATTGAAAAAATTCAAACATTATTACATCATCCATTAGTGGTCAGAGCCATGCCGAACTCTCCTACCCTTTTAGGAATGGGAATCACTGGATATACAGCAGCACAAGGAATTTCTTTCAGCCAATTAATTAATATCGAAAGATTATTAAACTCTACCGGAAGATCTGTTTATCTGGAAAACGAAGAACTCCTGGATGGCGTTACAGCACTTTCAGGAAGCGGACCTGCTTATTTCTATTATATTGTTGATGCCATGATAAAGGCCGGAGTTGAAATGGGAATTGAGGAAAATCTCTCCAAGCTTTTTGTAAAGCAAACCATGTTGGGAGCCTATCACCTGATGAATAATTCTGAAAAAAGTCTCGAAGAACTGATTCAGGATGTTGCTTCAAAAGGCGGAACAACCGAAGCAGCTTTAAAGACTTTTGAGGAAAACAGTTGTAAAGAAATACTGAAAAAAGGAATTCTGAACGCGGAAAAGCGTGCGAAGGAATTGAACGGATAAAATATTGAGACGCTTCGACGGGCTCAGCATGACATCGCGAATACCGGAATTTTTTAACATCATACAATTTCTTCAATATTTTATGCAGTATTAGAGATGTCATGCTGAGCCCGTCGAAGCATCTCTTTTATTCTCAAATATTCTTTCAATAAACCTTTTCATTAAAAAGCCCAGAAACACTCCAAACGTATTCAAAATAATATCATCCACTTCAAAAATCCCCATTCTTGTAAAATACTGAATAGCCTCAACAATTGTAATAGCCGAAATAAATGTGAAAAGCAAGCTTTTTAATTCTTGAAGCTTAGGAAAAATCCAACCCAGAAATCCAAAAGGAATAAACATCACAACGTTTCCTACAACGATAATTACAATATCTTTCCAGGAGATACAGCCTTTAATAAAATTTATCGTAGAAAATATCGGTTCGATAGTCAGTAAATTATCCTCCATCTGGGTTCTCCCCATCCCGAAAAACATCAGATAGAGTAAAAATAAAACATAGGGAACAATAATAATTTTATAAAATTTCTTTAACATCGATTACAAATTTATTCATTTCAAAAACATTAAATTTGTGTGTTAAATCAATTTAATGAAATACGTTTTACTTACGCTCATTTCAGCGATGCTTTTGTCCATCTCGTGGCCCACTTACGGAATTCCGTTTTTTATATTTTTTGCGCTAGTTCCTCTTTTAATGATGGAACACGGTGTTTCGAAATTTTCGGATTACAAAAGAAAAAGCTGGGTTGTTTTCGGACTCTCCTACTTATGCTTTATTATTTGGAATATTGTAACGACAGGCTGGTTGTATGGATCAAAAAATCCTGACGGAAGCCATTCTTTAATGGCCGTTTTATTTCCGGTTTTAGTTAATTCCTTGCTATATTCGTTAGTATTTCAATGTTATCACTGGTACAAAAACGCACAGGGAACGTATTGGGGATTGGCATTTTTCGTAACGATCTGGATGAGCTTTGAAAAGTTCCACCTGAACTGGGAGTTAACCTGGCCCTGGCTGAATCTTGGAAATTCATTTTCAGAATATCCGAAATTAATACAATGGTATGATACATTAGGTGCTACAGGCGGAAGTTTCTGGATTTTACTAGTCAATGTGTTACTGTTTTACACCATAAGAATCTGGGAAGCCGGAAGAAAGAGAAAAGATCTGATTAAAAACTCTTCTATTGTTGCGGCTTTAATCATCATCCCAATGATTATTTCGATAATAAAATACAATAGCTTTAATGAAAAACCAATCGGAACGGTTAATGTTCTAATGCTTCAGCCAGATCTTGATCCTTATGCTGAAAAATATTCCAAAGACAGCTTAACAATCGAACAGGATCTTTTAGATCTTGCAGAAAAAAATACAAAAGGAAAAATTGATTATTATATTGCTCCCGAAACCGCACTTCCGGGAAGAGGCTCTATTTCCGAAACCGCCTTTGAAAAAAGTGTTATTTTAAACAACCTTAAAGAATTCCTTGCTAAGCATCCCGGTTCTGTTTTTTCAACCGGAATTTCATCACATAAATTTTACACCAGTTCAAAAGATCTGCCCACTGAAGCTTATCAAATCAATCAGGGGCTCTGGGTGGAAAGTTTTAACTCGGCAATACAGGTTATTCCCAATCAAAAAGTACAGGTATATCATAAAGGCAAATTGGTTCCCGGTGTGGAAATTTTCCCTTATATGAACTATTTAAAACCCCTTCTGGGTGATGCGATGATTAACCTGGGAGGAACTGTTGCTTCTTTAGGTTCAGATAAAGAAAGAGTTGCCTTTTCCAACCCTTATAACAAAGGGAAAATCGCTCCTATCATTTGCTACGAAAGCATCTATGGAGAATTCGTAACAGATTATGTAAAAAAAGGAGCCAATTTTCTGGGCATTATGACCAACGATTCCTGGTGGGGAGTTTCAGAAGGACATAAACAGCTTCTGTCCTATGCAAAATTAAGAGCCATAGAAACCCGAAGAGAAATTGCACGCGCAGCAAACAGTGGGATTTCAGCTCATATCAATGCTCAAGGAGAAATTGTGGAAGACACTTTTTATGGAGACAAAACAGCTTTGTTTGCCAAGATAAACTTATATGAGAAGCAAACGTTTTATGTAAAGGCCGGAGATCTACTAACAAGGTTCTCTATCTTTGCTTTAGGATTTTTATTATTTTATTTCCTGATAAAAAGGTTTCAGAAAAAGTTCACTAAACAACAGGCTTAATGGCCATATTTCTGAAAAAATATTATAACTAATTGAAAAATAAATTTTAAAACATTTGTCTATCTAAAAAATTCTTCGTTATTTTGCAACCTCAAATATTATACAAATAAGAACATCGAGATATGTCAAGAATTTGCCAAATAACAGGAAAGCGTGCAATGGTTGGTAACAACGTTTCTCACGCTAATAACAAAACGAAGCGTCGTTTTGAAATTAACTTATTAGAGAAGAAGTTTTACCTTCCGGAGCAAGATAAGCACGTTACACTGAAAGTATCAGCTCATGGATTGAGAGTGATTAACAAGATTGGAATCGAGGAAGCTATTGAAAGAGCTACTAGAAACGGATTGATTAAAAAGAATTAATAAATCATGGCAAAAAAAGGAAATAGAGTTCAAGTAATCCTTGAATGCACAGAGCACAAAGAAAGTGGTATGCCAGGAATGTCTAGATACATTTCTACAAAAAATAAAAAGAACACTACAGAAAGATTGGAATTGAAAAAATACAATCCTGTTCTTAAGAGATCTACCATTCACAAAGAAATTAAGTAATTTATAAATAATAACTTACCATGGCAAAGAAAGTAGTAGCAACCCTACAAACTGGGTCTAAAAAAATGACTAAAGTGGTGAAAATGGTTAAGTCTTCTAAATCAGGAGCTTACATTTTCGAAGAAAAAGTAATGAATGCTGATGAAGTAGATGGTTATTTAAAAAAATAATCAGTACTTTATTTACAATATAAAAAACTACTCATATTTTGGGTAGTTTTTTTGTTATCTTTGTGCACCAGATTATTAATCAGTAAAGTATGAAAAAGATACTTGTTCTGGCCTGTACAGCAGCTTTTCTATTTTCATTCAGTCAGAAAACAATGACGCCCGTAGAATATAAAAGTTCGCCAAAAGTTTTCAGCTTAAAAGGGCCTTCCCAATCAGTAAGCACCGACTGCGGAAGTTCCAGAATGATTTTATGATCCGGACAGGTACCAATGGACACGGAAGCAAATCTTGTGGGAAAACAATAGAAGAGCAGACACAGCAGGTTTTCAAAAATACAGAAGGTATCCTGAAATAATATGCAGGAACAGGTAAAGATATAATCAAACTGGGAATCTTTACCACAGACATCAAAAAAACACCTGAATTCAGAAAAGTAAGGGATTTGTAGGTAAGCCTTCAGAATTCTCCTGTAAGCACCCTTGTGGAAGTAAACAGGCTGTTCAGAGATGACGTGCTTACAGAAGTAGAAGCCACAGCAGTGATAAAAAATAAATAAGAATAAACTAAAACTATGAGTTGGTTTAAAAATATTTTCAAAAAGGAAGAAAAAGAAACCCTAGACAAAGGATTGGAAAAATCCAGCCAGGGATTCTTTGAAAAAATGACGAAAGCCGTAGTCGGCAAAAGCAAAGTAGATGATGAGGTACTGGATGATCTTGAGGAAGTACTGATCGCTTCTGACGTAGGCGCTTCCACGACTATTAAAATCATCGAAAGAATTGAAGAACGTGTTGCCAGAGACAAATATGTAGGCGTCAATGAACTTGATCAAATTCTTCGCGATGAGATTTCCGGACTACTGCTTGAAAATCCTCATGCCGGTACAGGAAATATTGACACTACCAAAAAGCCCTACGTCATTATGGTGGTGGGAGTAAACGGAGTGGGAAAAACCACAACGATAGGAAAACTGGCTCATCAGTTCAAATCAGAAGGTAAAAAAGTAGTTCTTGGGGCTGCAGATACCTTCCGGGCAGCTGCCGTAGACCAGCTGGTCATCTGGAGCGAAAGAGTGGGTGTTCCCATTGTAAAACAGGAAATGGGATCAGATCCTGCCTCCGTTGCATTTGATACCGTACAAAGTGCCGTTGCACAGAATGCCGATGTTGTCATTATAGATACTGCAGGAAGGCTTCATAATAAAATTAACCTGATGAATGAGCTTTCCAAAATCAAAAGAGTAATGCAGAAGGTTATTCCTGATGCCCCACATGAGATTCTTTTGGTTCTTGATGGTTCTACGGGACAGAATGCATTCGAACAGGCCAAACAGTTCACCGCAGCTACTGAAGTAAACGCTTTAGCCGTTACCAAATTAGACGGAACCGCAAAAGGCGGAGTGGTAATCGGAATCTCTGATCAGTTCCAGATTCCGGTGAAATATATTGGAGTAGGTGAAAAAATGCAGGATTTGCAGCTTTTTAATGGTACGGAATTTGTAGACTCATTCTTCAAGAAAAGATGATTTATATCATGTTTTCCCTTATACTAGCAAACAATTCATTTAAATACTAACATAAAAAAATTTGCAACTATGGGAATTATAACATGGATCTTATTCGGTCTTATTGCAGGTGCAATCGCTAAAATGATCATGCCCGGAACTCAGGGAGGAGGATGGCTAATCACTATTATCCTTGGAATTCTGGGAGCATTTGTAGGAGGAGCTATTGGGGTTTACGTTCTACATTGGGGAGATGTAACGTCTTTCTGGAATCCGAGAAGCTGGATTCTATCTATTGGAGGAGCTTTAATCATCCTCTGGATTTACGGAATGGCCACCAGAAAAAGCTGATACGAACGCTTATAAAAAATAAAATCCCGGATCTGAAATTCAGATCCGGGATTTTTGTATACAATATAAAATTTAGTTAGTTGTTAATTCTAATCTGATAAGGCATTTCCATTTTCACCTCAGACTGCAGCTTCTGATCTGTAATCTGCTGAAGGATATCATAGTTGGCTTTGCCTATTTTGTTTTTAATGATTCTTGCAGAGATATCATCTTCGTTCAGGTCTTTGAAAATCTGCTCAAACTGAGTCATTCTTTTTGGATAAGAAGATACATGATAAGATTTTAATCCTGCTTTCTGAGCTGCAAATTTAACAGCATCATTCAACGTTCCCAACTCATCTACGAGACCGATCTGTTTGGCACGAACTCCACTCCATACTCTTCCCCCTCCTACACTGTCGATCTGCTCGAAAGTCTGTTTTCTGTTCTGGGTAACGAAATGCACAAATCTTTTATAGGTTCCTTCCACGCTTCTGGTAATCAGGTTTACTCCGTAAGGGGTAACACCATTCAGGGCAGAATAATATTGCGAATTGGCATTGGTTGCGACAATATCTGAGCGGATACCGTTTTTGTTTGCAAGATCTTTATAATAAGGAATTACTCCGAAAACCCCGATAGATCCTGTCAGCGTATTAGGCTCAGAATAAAT
>JBCNMJ010000055.1:0-24769 GCA_039594975.1 Chryseobacterium sp.
TTGTGATGCAAATATACGACAATATTTTTAAAATCCTAATTTTTCTTTTAAATAAAGGATTTTTATGAAAACTATTTTATAATTTGTATCTTTGTTATATGGCAAAAATATTAAGAATCTATCCGGAAAACCCACAGGAAAACCTTATTAATGAGGTCATTAAAACCCTAAATAATGGCGGACTTATTATCTATCCTTCCGATACAATTTATGCATTGGGCTGTAATATTTTTGACATTAAAGCCATGGAAAAGCTGGCACAGCTGAAGAAAGTTAAGCTGGAAAAAGCTCAATTCTCTATCATCTGTAATGATCTAAGCCATCTTTCGGACTTTACGAGACCAATTGATACTTCAGTCTTCAGATTTTTAAAGAGCCATCTTCCGGGACCATTCACCTTTATTCTGGAAGCTAATAAAAGTTTGCCTTTAGCTTATAAAGGACATAAAACCATCGGGATCCGTGTTCCCGACCATTCTATTCCGCAGCTCATCGTTGAAAAACTGGGTCACCCTATTGCATCTACCTCCATCAGAGATGATGATGAAATTATTGAATACTCTACCGATCCGGAGCTTATTGCTGAAAAATATGATCATCTGGTAGATATTGTCATTGATTCCGGATATGGAGATAATGTAGCTTCTACCATTGTGGATCTTACTTCTGGTGAGCCGGAAATTATCCGTCAGGGAAAAGGAATATTATAATTCCTGATTCAAAAGTTCATACTGAACTTGAAAATTAAATTTTGACTTTTTATGAAAATTATAACATCTCCTGCTAAATTAATGAATGTAGAGAACTCAACCGATCTGTTGAGAGCAACCACTCCAAAATTTATTGAAGAAGCAGCTTATATACAATCTTATTTAAAACAAAAATCGCCCAAATATCTGTCTGAACTCATGGAGATTTCTCCCAAACTGGCAGATGAAAACTGGGAAAGAAACCAGAAATGGAAAGCAAAACCAGGAGCCAAAGAATCTGCTCCCGCGATGTATGCTTTTACCGGTGAGGTGTACAGAGGATTAGACGCCAAAACACTCGACAAAGATGCGGTAGATTATTTACAGAAAAACTACAGAATACTTTCCGGGCTTTACGGACTTTTAAAACCGTCGGACAAAGTAATGCTTTACAGGCTTGAAATGGGCCGTCCCTTTGAATTTGACCAGTATAAAAATCTTTATGAATTCTGGAGAGAAAAAGTGACAGAACAACTGAATGCTGAAATGAAAAAGAATGAAATTCTGCTTCACTTATGCAGCAACGAATACGGAAAAGTAATTGACCGAAAAAAACTCAATCATAAAGTAATCGATTTTGATTTCTATGAATTGAAAGACGGAAAGCCAAAAACTATCGTGGTTTATACCAAACATGCAAGAGGCTTGGTGGTAAGGTTCTGTGCAGAAACCAACGCTAAAACCCTGAATGATGTAAAAGCATTCAACTATGAAGGTTACAGAATTGATGAAGAAAAATCTACAGACACAAAACTGGTTTTTACGAGATAAATGACAATTTTAGAGTTTAAAAGACATTTTAAAGCAGAGCTTTCCGAGCTTTATACAGAATCTGAAAGTGCTTTTTTATGTTCTGTCTTTGTTCAGAAGATCGTAGGCTTTGATAGTTTTCATCAAAGGAGATTTTCCGATCAGGAATTACTGATTCAGGATGAACAAAGCCTTTTACGGGTTATTTCAGAATTAAAAACCGGCAAACCTTATCAGCATATTGTAGGAGAAACCGAATTCTATGGAATGAAGTTCTTCGTGAACGAACATGTATTGATTCCACGGCCTGAAACAGAAGAATTGTTGGAACTTGCCATTCATAAAATACAGGAAGCAATTTTCATTCTGAATGCAGCGGAGCGAAATGAAGAATCTCAAACTCTAATCACAAAAGATTCTTCACATTCGGTTCAGAATGACAACAAGAATGTTTTAAAGATTCTGGATATCGGAACAGGAAGCGGAATCATTCCTTTGGTGTTAAAAAGACATTTTCCGGAAGCAGAAGTTACTTCTATAGACTTTTCTGAAAAAGCCTTAGAAACAGCCAAAAAGAATGCAGATTTACATCAGCTTGAAATCAATTTCATCCATGGTGATTATCTGAATTTTGATCTGGAACAAGAGTTTGATGTCATCATTTCAAATCCACCCTATATAGGTATTGAAGAAGAGCATGAAATTGCTGATTCCGTTAAAGAATTCGAGCCCAAAATGGCGCTTTTCTCCCCTACTTCTGATGCTTTGATCTTTTACCGGAAAATTGCAGAGGATGCAGAAAAGCATCTTACTAACAACGGATTATTGTTTTTAGAAATTAATCAGAAATTAGGTCCTGAAACGTTGGATCTTTACACTAAGAGTTTTTCTCAAGCTTTACTTATAAAGGATTTGTCAGAGAATGACAGATTTATTTTTGGAAAGAAATAAGATATGGAGATTAAAACGCATCAAATCAATACTACTAAAATAGCGGAAATAATTTCTGATAATATTATCATTAATTCTACACAGGATGGGCTGGATCTTTTAGGTAATATCTATTACCAAGGTTTTGATCAGGTAATTATTTATGAGAACAATATTACACCTGATTTTTTTGATTTAAAAACAAAAATTGCGGGCGATATTCTTCAAAAGTTTTCGAATTATCGTATTAATTTAACTATAATTGGAGATTTTGATAAGTATGAAAGTAAAAGCCTACAGGATTTCATCTTTGAAAGTAATAAAACCAAGCATATCAATTTTATTGCAACTCTTCAGGACGCATTAGAAAAAATTTCACAATAACAAAAGAACTACTTAGTTTTATTCTTAAAATATTCAACAGCGTCTGTAATTCCTTTTTCAATAGGTTGATAGTGAATTCCAAGCTCGTTTATTGATTTCTGATTAGAATAAAAGTTATCAATTCGAAGAGCTTTCATATTTGCCGAGCTTAAATTCGTTTTAATTTTTATAAACCTTAAAAAATCTCCTATAAAACCCAAAAAAATTAAAATAAAGTCCGGAATTGGAAGCAATATCGATTGCTGACCAGTAACATTATTGACTATTTTAAAGAAGTCCTTATACTTCAAATTTTCATTGGCTAAAAGATATTTTTCACCTGATTTTCCTTTTTCTAATGCTTTACAAATTCCTTCAGCGGCATCTTCTGCATTCACAAAATTTTTTCCACCTTTTGGGTAAAAAACAAGCTTTTTTTTCCAAATCCAAAAGATAATTTTTCCGGAGCTTGGTTTATTATCATAGGCACCCATCATAAATGTTGGATTTACAATAATTACTTTCGCTTTATTATTCTCTAAAAGAAAATTTTCCGATTCAAGTTTACTTTTAGCATAAAAAGATTCATTAAAAGGATATTTCCATTGATCATTTTCAGTTCCCAAATCATCTAAACTTCCAAATCCTAAAGTATTTGCCGTGCTTACAAACAAAAACTTTTCAACATTTACACTTTGCGAGAGTAAATGAACAACGCCTTCATAATTAACTTTTCTATAATCTTCATAATTCAGCAAATTTTGTTTTGTTTCCGCGGCGATATGAATAATAAAGTTTACATCTTTTAAATATTCCGAGAAATCTGAAAACAGATCTCCTTCAATAAGTTTTAGACTCTTATTTTTTTCACCCAAATAGTTGCTTTTCTTGCGCACCAAAGCAATAACAAAATAACCATCTTCTAATAATTTAATAACAACATTAGCTCCTAAAAGCCCTGTAATTCCTGTAACAAAAATTTTTTTCATGCTTTTATTTCCCGTTTTATTGCGTTGGTCATTAATGGTAATTTAATCCAGATCGGCAATATTTTCATTACAAGCCAGCTCACGGGATTTACCATAATTACAGAATCTTTTTTAAAAAGCTGATTGATGCAATATTCTGCAACTTTATCTGGATCCAACAGGGTCAACCTCCCGATAAAACCCTGTTTTTCAATCCTTTCGACAACATCGGGATTTGTTTTCATCGCGCCTGGATTCACAACACTTACGAACACATTGGTATCTTTGAGTTCTTCATTCAGACCTCTTGAAAATGAATGGATAAAAGTTTTTGAAGCCGGATAAACCGTTTTAAAACCAATAGGCGAGAAAGCTGCCATACTTGAAACATTTAAAATATAAGATTGAGGTTGTTTCAGAAGATTAGGCAAAAGCTGATGGGTAATCAATGAAGTGGCAGTAACATTCACCTGAAGAATATTATTAATATAGTCCGAAGTAACGTCTAAAAATTTTCTTGTTCCGCCCAATCCTGCATTATTAATTAAAATATGAATATTAAAGGACTTGTTTATCCATTCCGTTAGCTTTAAAACGTTTTCATTCACAGAAAGATCAACCTCATAATAATGGGTTTTAATGTGATAAAGTTCGGCTATTTTTTGGCTTATTTCTTTTAAATTCTGATTGGGGAGACTCACAAGAATAACATTGATTTTCCTTCTTGCCAGACTTTCTGTAAATGCTCTTCCTAGACCTTGACTTGCTCCGGTAACTACGGCAAATGATTCTTTTGTTTTCATAATACAAACTTTCTGAGACAAAAGTAGTCTGGAAAGGTGCTGCTAATGTTCCGAATTATATGAATGAACCATTTCATACCACGAAAATAAAAAACTGATTTTAAACAAGTTAAAAACAAAACAAGTTAAAACTTATAAACCCGAACTCATTTTTTAAACTCAGAAGGAGTCTGATTAGTCAATTTTTTAAAAGTAGTATTAAAAGACGTTTTTGAATTGAATCCGGATTCGTAAGCAATACCTAAAATAGAAAGTTTATTTTTCGAACTATCTTTCAAAAGTTTCTTCGCATATTCAATCCGGTATTCATTCACATACTGGAAAAAATTCTTTTGAAATCCAGTATTGATTGTATACGATAACTGATGTGTGGAAACAGAAAGCAATTCGGAAAGCTTGATAAGATTCAATTCACTATCGAGATATGGTTTTTGAGTTTCCATAACTTTTTCCAACTGCACTTTAATTCTTAATAATTCTTCCTCGGAAATCAGTTTTCGTTTAATTTCGCCTGTTTCAGAATTATCAATTGAAATTAATTCTTCGCGCTGTTTTTTTTCCACAGGATAAATTTCTTTTTGTTTTAACGAATTATAACCAACAAAATAAATTACCAATAAAAACACTGAATTAATGAAAAAATTCAATGAATTTGGATTATATGATAGGTTATAAATCACATAAACAATATTTACAATAAAAAGAATAAGTATAATATATTCCAGCCAATTCAAATTGATGTCTTCAGTATTTGAAGAGAACTGCTGAATTTTCTTCTGATGCTTCCTGATTGTAAAATATGAAAGCCCTGTATAAAAAAGTGCCTGAAAGAGTATTAAACTTATGATAACATATTGAAACTCGTAAAAACCGAATTCAATAAAAATGAGACTAACTAAGAATATTACCGGAAGAATGGTATACTTTAAATCTGAAATTTTAAACTTAAAAACAGGATTTGTATAGAATAATACGCTTAAATAAAAAGTGATGGGTGTGAAAAACTGGATAAACCGGACAAAAAGTAATGAATGTATTTCTATCGTTGAATCCGTCACTAGAAACAAGATCTCATCCAGCCAAAAAGAAGACCATAGAAAAAGAAATATTCCGAACCAGAAATTCGCTTTTCTATTAACTTTAAGCGGATTACTGAGCTTTAATAAAGAAAGTAAGACCAATGAACCATAAATAAGTATTACGACGAAACGATTTAACTCTGATGTGTCCATTGGTCTTAATATTTTAAGTAAAGATAGCTTTTTTAGCCTATTCTTTTCTTTATAAAGATCTCATAACTTAAATAAATTAAAGGAAGCGCCATAATTCCGAGATATAATGAATTGGCTATTGCTGCCTGCGGTTGATTAGCAACGGCATAAACCAGTCCGAAAAAAGCCCCTCCCAAATGCGCTGCATGGCCTATATTATCGTGTTGACTGGGATTCAGCATCATATAAACAGAATAACTAAAATAAACAAGGCCAAATATATACCCAGGAATACCTATCGGAATAAAAAACATATAAATTTCCAGATGGGGAATCATTGCAATCGATGCAAACAAAATCCCTGAAACTCCTCCACTCGCACCGATTGCGGAGTACCATGTCTGCTTTTGATACACAAATAATGAAAATATATTACCTAATAAAATAGATCCAAAATAAATAATTATAAAGCCTAAACTTCCAAATCCCTGGATAACAACCGGGCCAAAGAAATATAGCGTCAACATATTAAACACCAGATGCATAAGATCCGCGTGTAAAAATCCTGAGGATAGTAAACGAATATATTCCTTTCGGTTCAAGATTGCCCCTACACTGAATTTATATTTTTCAAAATTACTGCTTCCATTAGGAGCTACAAAGCTTATAATGGCCGTAATTGCTATAACTAATATCAGAATGTTCATAATTTTCCCAACATTTAATTTTCCGGATTCTCATCACTTTGGAACAAATCTCCGATGGTTCCTCCCTCATCGTCGCCTTCAAAACGTTCCGGCTCTTCATACACTTCCGGCTCCTCTTCTTCCGGTTCAGGAATCGTAATATTGATTGATTTTACTTTAAATTTCGTAAACTGATTTCCGATCGCTTTTATTCCTTTTACAGCAATGAATTCATCAATATTGATCGTTTCAGGATCACGTTCTTTTCCTTTATCTTTTGCAAAAATAATTTCAGCAGTAGCATTATTGGCAACGATAATACTTTCTATAAAAGACTTCGGATGTTCCGAAGGCATGAAAGTCTGAGGATTGGTATTGTTTTCCAGTAAGAATCTTTTAATAAAATAAATTTCTTTCTCCCCGTCATAATAAATACACGTTACAGGTTGTTGTGGCTTCCATTTCTCCAGAACTAAATATTCGTCATCAAAACGGTTTCCGAGATCAAAGCTTACCAGCTTGGCTTCCCCGTTGGTATTGATTGTTAAGATCTTGTCATCTCCTTTAAAGCTTCCCAGCAAAGTACCTCTTGCATCCGCGTTCAGCCTTCTCACGGTTTCATCAAACCAGATTTTTCTTGGGGCTAACGTAGAAACTCCTTCTTCCTTCAGGTCCACTTTTTTCACAGAATATTTGGTAACCAGATTTCCTTTTGAATCTCTTCCCTTAATGGCTAATTCAGAGAAATCAATATCCATTTTATTTTTTCTGATTCTCGGATTCGGTTTTAAAAGCACGGTTACAGTTTCTGCTTCACCATTTGGATTGGCAGAAAAATAAAGGGTTTCTGAACCTTTTTTATCTGAAGCCAAAGGATAGTCCGTATTTCGCGTTACTCCCGTTACGGAAAAACGTTTCATATAATATGGTCCTTCCCTACCTTCACGATAGATCATGTTATAAACCGTTCTCTTATCATTTTTCTTCCATACTGCAACGTGAAGAATATCCTTACCGATGAAGGTTTTTGCTTCTACTTTCACCACCTTCATACTTCCGTCTTTTCTGAAGGTAATGATATCATCAATATCTGAACAGTCGAATAAATACTGGTCTTTTTTCAGGGAAGTTCCGATAAATCCTTCTTCGAAATTGGCATAGAATTTTTCGTTAGCCACTGCTACTTTAGTAGCATCTATGGTATCGAAGATTCGTAATTCTGTTTTTCTTTGTCTGTCTTTTCCGTATTTCTTCTGAATATTCAGGAAATAATCAATAGCATACGGGATAAGATGTTCCAGATGATGTTTTACCTGCTCTATTTTACCTTCTAGAGCAGCGATATTTTCTTTAAATTTATCTAAATCGAATCTCGAAATTCTCTTGATCCTGATTTCCGTTAATCTCAAAATATCTTCTTCCGTAACAGCTCTCAGAAGATGCTTCGTATGAGGCTTTAATCCTTCATCGATTGTCTTTAAAACTTCTTCCCAACTTTTAACCTCTTCAATATCGTGATAAATCCTGTTTTCAATAAAGATCCTTTCCAGAGATGAAAAATGCCAGCTTTCCTGCAATTCATGAAGCTCGATCTCCAGTTCTTTTTTAAGCAAAGAAACGGTATGATCGGTATTCATCCTCAGAATCTCGGAAACGCTTAAGAACATTGGCTTATCTCCTACAATAACGCAGGCGTTCGGAGAAATGGTTACCTGACAGTCCGTAAAGGCATACAGCGCATCTATCGTTTTATCAGGAGACATATCATTGTGAAGGTGAATCAGGATTTCTACTTTATCTGAAGTATTATCTTCAATTTTTTTGATCTTGATTTTCCCTTTTTCGTTCGCCTTTAAGATCGAGTCAATTAAATCTCCCGTATTTTTAGAGAAAGGAAGCTCCGTGATCATCAGAGTATGTTTATCAACCTGATTGATTCTGGCTCTGGCTCTCACTTTTCCTCCTCTTTGTCCGTCATTGTATTCGGAAACATCCAAAAAACCTGCGGTAAGGAAGTCAGGAAACAGTTCAAACTTTTTGCCTTTTAAATACGCAACAGAAGCATTAATCAGCTCATTAAAGTTATGAGGAAGAATTTTTGTAGAAAGTCCAACACCGATCCCTTCCACTCCCTGTGCAAGAAGCAACGGGAACTTTACGGGTAAGTCTATGGGTTCGTTATTTCTTCCGTCATAAGACTTCGTCCAGTCTGTGGTTTTAGGATTAAAAACAACCTCTAAGGCAAAAGGAGTTAATCTGGCTTCAATATATCTTGCAGCAGCAGCAGAATCACCGGTATAGATATTTCCCCAGTTTCCCTGAGTGTCTATCAGTAATTCTTTTTGCCCGATTCCTACCATGGCATCGGTAATAGAAGCATCACCGTGAGGGTGATATTTCATGGTATTTCCTACAATATTGGCAACCTTGTTATAACGTCCGTCTTCCAACTCTCTCATGGAATGCATTATCCTTCTCTGAACGGGTTTGAAACCATCATATACCGACGGAATGGCCCTGTCTAAGATTACATAAGAAGCATAATCCAGAAACCAATCTTTATAAAGCCCAGAGACTTTTTTCAGGCTCTCACCTTCATGCGAGTTCTCTTCTGTCATCATTTAATTAACTCTTTTTTCTCGTTATTAGTTGTTACTACTTTATTTAAAGAGAATTTCAAATCTTTTATTTCTTTTTTAGAAAGGTATGATATTTCGTATTTGAGCATAGTAGAGCCTGTATTTTTGCTGGATACTTTCACATACAGCCTTTTGATCAGAAACATATCCACAATTTCGTAGCTGATCAGTTTATACTTTGGAAACTCATCACTAAGTGGCTTGTTGATAAAAGGAACAATATTTCTGTTCCTGAAATTCAAAGCTTCCCCGTCGCTGTCGTATTCAAAAATCTGCCTTCCGATAAGGTAAAAAGCAATCAGCATAGCAGCGGGAATCACTATAAACAGATAATCAAGGTCTCCTAAAATATTAAACCTGTCTTCTAACAAGAAAGCAAATATACCACCTGCTAAAATCAACACCAGCAACATATTGATGGAATTATATATTGAAATTTTACTGCGGTTACTTATTCTCATATAGTTGTTCTATTTTTTCTACGATCTAATTTAGTCCAAAATTTCTTTAATCTGAATATCCTGATCTTCCACGACCAGATTTTCTAAAATGAAAGTCTGTCTGTCGGGAGTATTTTTCCCCATATAGAATTCTAACAGCTGATCTATGGTCTGATCTTTTCCTATCACCACGGGTTCCAGTCTGATATCTTTCCCAATGAAGTGTTTAAATTCATCAGGAGAGATTTCTCCCAATCCTTTAAATCGGGTAATCTCAGGATTTTTGCCCAATTCATTCAGCGCTTTTACTCTTTCCTGCTCGCTGTAGCAATATCTCGTCTCTTTTTTATTCCTTACTCTGAACAATGGAGTCTGCAGAATGTAGAGATGCCCGTTTTTAATAATGTCCGGGAAAAACTGCAGGAAGAATGTAATCATCAGCAATCTGATGTGCATCCCATCGACATCGGCATCGGTGGCAATAATGACCTGATTGTATCTTAAATCTTCCAGACTTTCTTCAATATTTAAAGCAGCCTGAAGTAAATTAAACTCCTCATTTTCGTAAACCACCTTTTTAGTAAGGCCATAGCAGTTCAGCGGTTTTCCTTTTAAGGAAAATACAGCCTGTGTTTCCACATCCCTGGATTTTGTAATGGATCCGGATGCAGAATCTCCCTCGGTAATAAATATCTGGGTTTCGGCCTTTCTTTCTGCTTTCTGATCGTTATAATGCTGTCTGCAGTCACGCAGCTTTTTATTATGAAGTGATACTTTTTTTGCTCTTTCTCTTGCCAGCTTCTGAATTCCTGAAAGCTCTTTTCTCTCTCTCTCGGAGATTAAGATTTTTCTTTGGATGGCATCTGCAACTTCCGGATTTTTATGTAAGAAATTATCTAATTTACTTTTCAGGAAATCAATGATAAAAGTTCTTACCGTTGGTCCGTTAGGTCCTATATCGTTGGATCCCAACTTTGTTTTAGTCTGAGATTCGAAAACCGGTTCTTCCACGTTGATGGAAATCGCAGCGACAATTGATTTTCTAACGTCTGATGCATCGAAGCTTTTATTAAAAAACTCACGAATCGTTTTTACATACGCTTCACGGAAGGCATTCAAATGTGTTCCTCCCTGCGTGGTATTTTGTCCGTTTACGAAAGAAAAATAGGTTTCCGTCTGCGATTTATCGGTATGCGTAATGGCAACTTCTATATCGTGATCTTTTAAATGAATAATCGGATACAGTGTCTCATTTTCCAGCTCTTCGTCCAATAGATCTTTAAGTCCATTCTCAGAATAAAATTTTTCCCCGTTGAAAAGAATGGTAAGTCCCGGATTCAGATATGCATAATTACGGAGCATTCTTTCGATATACTCTTTTCGGAATTTAAAATGAAGGAAGATTTCACCATCGGGAATAAAAGAAATCTCCGTACCGTTTCGGTCTGAAGTATCTTTTTCATCAAAATTTTCAGTAATCAATCCTCTCGAAAATTCTGCAGCTTTCATTTTACCGTCACGGAAAGATCTTACGCGGAAATAATCTGATAAAGCATTGACAGCTTTTGTACCGACCCCGTTCAGACCGACCGATTTCTTGAAGGCTTTGCTGTCATACTTACCTCCCGTATTCATTTTGGAAACCGCATCCACCACTTTTCCCAGCGGAATACCACGACCAAAGTCACGAATAGTAACTTTACCGTCGTCCAGTTTTATTTCGATTCTTTTACCGGATTTCATTCTGAACTCATCAATCGAGTTATCCAGAATTTCTTTAAGTAAAATATAAATACCGTCATCAGCAGAAGATCCGTCTCCCAGTTTCCCGATATACATTCCGGGACGTAAACGTATGTGTTCCTGCCAATCGAGGGTTCTGATATTATCTTCGGAATAGATTGGGTTTATTTCTTGTGACATATGTAATTTCAGCAAACATACAAAAATACACAATTGAATAAAATTATGCGAAAAAATAAGGCTCTTTTTCGGAAATACTTATCCTCATCTTATCTATAAAAATATCAATTCATTATAAATTTAAAAATTTCCTTTTTAAAAACTGAAGCAAATTTTAATTTTATTTTAAAGTCATGTAAAAACTAATAATCCTCTTTGGTTTGTCGGAAATTTGCAAAATAAAAAGGACTATTAAAATAGCCCTTTCATTATATCATTTTCAGTTCCGTATTAAAATCCATCCCCGTCCAGCAGGTTTCCTATTCCTCCTAAAATACTTCCCTGTTCTTTATTTTTAGTGGTTCCATACTGTAAAATTCTGCTGGCTAACCTTGAAATAGGTAAAGTCTGGATCCATACTTTTCCCGGACCTCTTAACTGGGCAAAGAACAATCCTTCTCCTCCGAAAATGGTATTTTTAATCCCGCCTACAAACTGAATATCATAATCTACAGTATGGGTAAAGGCTACAATACATCCCGTATCAATTTTAAGGATCTCTCCCGGCTGAAGTTCTTTCTCAATGACGTGTCCTCCACTGTGTACGAACGTCATCCCGTCCCCTTCCAGCTTTTGCATGATAAATCCTTCTCCACCGAAAAGTCCTGTTCCCAATTTTTTCTGAAATTCAATTCCTACCGTCACCCCTTTGGCAGCACAAAGAAAACTGTCTTTCTGACAGATCACCTTACCTCCGAGTTTACTCAGATCAAAAGGAATGATTTTTCCCGTATAAGGAGCAGCAAAAGTGACATGTCTTTTATCTGAAGAAGTATTGGTAAATACGGTCATAAAAAGGTTTTCCCCGGTAAGCATCCTTTTTCCGGCAGAAAATAATTTTCCCATCAGTCCCTTTTCCGTTCCGTCTCCGAATAAAGTTTCCATTTGTATTCCGTCTTTCATCATCATAAAACTTCCCGGTTCTGCAATTACGCTTTCTCTCGGATCCAGCTCAATCTCCACGCACTGCATTTCTTCCCCGTAAATTTTATAATCTATTTCATGATTAATCATAGTGTTCAAAGTAATTAAAAGTTATTTCCTGCAATATTAGCATTTTTTATATTCGGTTTGAAAAATAAATTAAATTCGGTTGATTAAAACCTAAGATCATCATTCAGTAAATGTCGGAATACCGTTATTTCTTCTCTGAAATTATTGTTTAGTGCTTTCCAGCTTGCCTATTATATTTTTCAGCATCGCCGGAACAATCAGTTTATGAAAAGGACGTACCGGTAAAAAGTATAATACTCCAAGCCAGTTATGGAATTTTACCGCAGTAGAAATCGTCAGAGAGTTTTCATCCTTTCCATCCCGGTTTTTATCAAATAAAAGGGAAACCCTGAAATCAAGATGCTTATCATCTTCGCCAATAATAATCTCATTGCTTGCCTTGCTAAAAACTTTAAAAAGACCAACACGCTCTCCCACTTCGCAGGTAAAATTGTCTGTTTCTTTCACTACATCAGTTTCAGCACCTGTTTTTAACCCAAATAACCCTACCACCTTGTTTCTGAAAGCAAACATTTTCTTTCCCCACTTTGGTCCGCTTGTAAAAAAGCTTTCCCTATTTGTGTAATATCGAAATCCTGTCCGCTTCCTTCCAGTTCTCCTTCAAAACTATCCGCATAATCAAACTTTTCTTTTCCCTGAGATAAAACGGATGCTGCCGGAAACTCAATCTTCTTAATTTTCATGATCATTGGTTTTAAATTATTTTTAGCATAACAAATGTAAGTATCACAGAACACATTTAAAAGCAAAAAATTATATTTTTTTAAACAAATGTTTAAACTGTTTTTTATAACAAAATCAGTAAGGAAATCGATTAAGAAACGCAACGCCGGAATCTTTCAGCAATAAACTGCTTACAACCTAAAAAACACACCCACAAAATCTAATTAAATAGGCTTACATTTTAAATAATTTATTAAATTCGGTATCAACAAAATCTCTTTTTAAATGATACAACTTCCTTTGTCTAAACTTTCCAACGTAGGAACCACCATATTCAGCCGGATGACTCAGCTTGCCAATGAAAACGAAGCCATCAACCTATCACAGGGGTTCCCTGATTTTATGCCCGATGCTGAGCTCCTGAACCATGTAGATCATTTTATCAAAAAAGGATTTAATCAGTATGCTCCTATGGGTGGAATGATCGGTTTAAAGGAAGAAATTGCCAGAAAAATTGAAAACTCACACCAGGCCAATTATCATCCCGATACTGAAATAACGGTCACCGCAGGAGGAACACAGGCTATTTTCACAGCCATTGCTACTTTTGTAAAAAAAGAGGACGAGGTGATTATTTTTGAACCGGCTTATGACTGCTATGAACCTACTGTTGAGCTTTTCGGAGGGGTTGTAAAACGCTTTGAAATGAAAGCGCCCGACTATGAAATTGACTGGAATGCGGTGAGGAATTTAGTTTCGGATAAAACCAAAATGATCATCCTGAACAATCCTAATAACCCATCAGGAAGGATTTTAAAGGAAAAAGACATCCAGGAATTAATTAATATCGTAAAAGGAACTTCAATTTTAATTCTAAGTGATGAAGTCTACGAAAATATCGTTTTTGACGGAAAGCAGCATCTGAGTATCTGTAAATATCCTGAACTTAAAGAAAGAAGCCTTTTGGTAGCCTCATTCGGAAAACTTTTTCACGTTACGGGCTGGAAAGTTGGCTACTGTGCGGCTCCTAAAAACCTGACCGATGAATTCAGAAAGATCCATCAATTCAATGTTTTTTCCGTTAATACCCCTATTCAGCTGGCGTTGGCAGAGTATATGAAAAATGATGAACATTACAACCAACTTAATCAGTTTTTTCAGGAAAAGAGAGACTTTTTAAGACAGGGATTGGCAACAACTTCTTTTGAGCTTTTGGATTGTGAAGGAACCTATTTTCAGGCTTTGAAATATGACAAGATCTCCGATAAAAATGATTTCGATTTTGCCAGTGAACTGACAATTACCCATAAAGTGGCAAGTGTTCCGTTCTCTTCTTTTTATAAAAACAAAAGAAATGATCACGTGATCAGGTTATGTTTTGCCAAGAAACAGGAAACACTGGAGAAAGCCCTTGAAAATCTGGCCAAACTTTAACACATTACATAAGTGGAGAAAGAAGCCTTGCCAGATGTTCAAAAAACACCTTATGTTTTGGCCTTTTTCTCCACTCATCTAATGAAAGCTCCCTACAATCTTTCATATCTTCCAGAAATACAGTTTCCAGTTTCTGATTCGTTTCCTGATCAAAAATCAGGGTGTTAACTTCGAAGTTCAGCTCCTGACTCCTTACATCCATATTGGCTGTTCCCACACTGGAAAAATCATTATCTACGATCATGGTTTTGGAATGAATAAAGCCTTTTTGATAAAAGAATATACGGACTTTATTTTCCAGTAACCCTTCATAATAAGAATAAGCTGCAGAATTCACTATAACGGAATCCCCTTTTTCAGGAACCATCAGCCTTACATCCAGTCCTGCCTGTGCCACCTGTTTTATGGCATTTAAAATGGTTTCCATAGGAATAAAGTAAGGAGTAACGATATACACTCTTTTTTTCGCAGACAAAATTGCAGAATTTGTACTCAGCATAATTACCGGACTTGTATCAGGTCCGCTTGCAGCCGCCTGAACCAGTTTACTCCCTTCAAATTCATCATGATAATCAAAATAGTCTTTGGAGAGCTGAGGAATTTTCTCTGTGGCAAAAACCCAGTTGGTCAAAAATAAAAACTGAAAATAAAACGCTGAATTACCTCTTAGATACAGATGGATATCCCGCCAGTATTGTTGGGCATTAGGATTAATATACTTGTCAGAAACATTGATTCCACCTGTAAAAACTTCTTTTCCGTCAATAATGATGATCTTGCGGTGATCTCTGTAATTGACCCTGTTAGCCAAAAGCCTGAAGGTAATCTTATTGACCGGAGAAACTTCGATGCCTGCAGTTTTTAGTTTTGCAATCAGCTTTTTACCGATCTTACCGCTTCCCAATGCATCATATAAAAACCGGATCACAACACCTTCCTGGGCTTTAAGAATCAGTAAATCTGCAAGTTCATTCCCAATGCTGTCATTTTCATAGATATAGTATTCTAAATGAATATGATGTTTTGCCTTCCGGATGCATTCCAGCACCTTTGCAAATTTTTCTTCTCCGTTCACCAGTATTTCCACCTCATTTTTTGACGATAAAGGAGAATGCGCTGCGTTGTAAAGGAAACTGATGGTTGTACTATATTCCTTCAACTCGTTTTCGCTTCTGTCTAAAGATTCAAAATGGGTCTTTTCAATATAATTCTGAATATCCCTATAAATTTTTTCATTGATCTCAAACTTAAAATTATAGAACTTATTTTTCCGGTAATTGACTCCAAAAACAAAGTAGATAACAATACCTATTACCGGAATAAATATAATCAGCAATAAATACGCTAAGGTTTTACTGGTCGTTTTGGTATCCATGATAATTTTACCAGCAAGAAAAACGACTGCGGCAAAATAGATTACTTCCAGGATAAGTAAAATATAGGGAAACTGATCTAAAAACTCTTTCACCATAAGAATATGATAGTCCTGTTTTTAAACTAACCTAATAAAGATATAAAAAAAGCGGTAGAAAACTACCGCCTGATTTTTTAAAAGAACATTCCTCCCGAAACTTCTATTCTTTGCGCATTGATCCAGCCTGCATCCTTCGTACACAGGAAAGCAACTACACCTCCGATATCATCCGGCAGACCTGCTCTTCCCAAAGCCGTATTAGACGCTACGAGTGCATTCACATGCTCATCATCCCTTGTTCTTCCGCCTCCGAAATCGGTTTCTATAGCGCCCGGTGCCACAACATTTGCTTTAATTTTTCTTGCTCCCAGTTCCTTCGCCATATATCTCGTCAACATTTCAACCCCGGCTTTCATTGATCCGTACACCGACGAACCCGGTAAAGCAAATCTTGCCAGTCCGGAAGAAACATTTATAATTCCTCCTCCGTTATTGATGAATGGTAAAAACTTCTGAGTCAGGAAAAACACCCCTTTAAAGTGAATATCCACCATATCGTCAAGCTGTTCTTCCGTAACCTCAGTGATGGGTGAATACAGCCCTGTTCCCGCATTATTTACGAGATAATCAATATTTCTGCTTCCTGTATTTTCTTCCAGATGATCTCCGACCTGCTTTATAAAAGCATCAAAGCTTTTGATATCTTTTGTATCCAGCTGATAAGCGATCGCTTTTCTTCCCAACGCCTGAATTTCTCCAACAACACGATCAGCTTCTTCTTGATTGCTTCGGTAAGTAATGATTACATCCAATCCTTTTTGAGCGATTTTAATGGCTGAGTTTTTTCCCAGTCCGCGGCTTCCTCCGGTTACCAATGCGATTTTTGTTCTTGTTTCCATTTATTGTTTGTTTTTGATGGTACAAAGTTCTGACAATCTAAGGATGAAGTGTTTGCTCGAATCAAACGGAAATTTGCAAAATTCAAATCATGAACGAAATTCCAGTGGAGCCAGTGAGGTTTTCTTTTTAAAGAAATTCGAAAAATGGGCTATTTCTTCAAAGCCTAAAGAATACGCAATCTCGGAAACATTCCATTTGGTCTGTTTTAAGAGTATTTTAGCTTCCTGGATGATTCTTTCGGCAATAATCTCTGTAGTGGTCTTTCCGGTACTTTCCTTTAATTTTTTATTGAGATAATTCACATGCACCGATAACCGGTCTGCATAATCCTTTGCGCTTTTCAATTGCAATCGTTGGTCTGAGTTCTCAATCGGAAACTGCCTTTCCAGCAATTCTATAAACAACGAAACCACACGCAGTGAAGCATCGTTTGAGGTTGACAATTTGGAAGCCGGCTGTAGCTTCTGACCGTAATGAATCAGTTCCAGCACATAGTTTCTGATCAGGTCATATTTAAAGATATAATCCGATTCTATTTCTTTTTTGATCCTGCCATACAGCTGCTCAATCTCATCTGCCAGTTCATCATCAATTTCAAACAGCGGAATATTTCCCGGCTGAAAAATCGGTAAATCCTCAAGCGTGCTGTGAGATTTATCTTTGATAAAAAAATCTTCTGTAAATACACAAAAGCTCCCCGATTGCTGCGGATCTTCAGGCACCCAGTGATAAGGGACTTTGGGAGTTGCAAACAGCAAAGCATTTTTTTCAATCTGAATAATCTTATCTGCATATTCTGCACGGTTCCGTCCTCTGATAAGACTTATCTTATAATATTTTCTCCTGTTATAAGGCATTTCCGAGGTCGTCTTTACCCTTTCAATGGTCTGGGCAATATCAAATACATTAAAATGACCGATGTCTTTATGAAGCCCTTTCGGAAAGATCGTTTCTATATCTGTTCCCAGCTTTTCTGTCATTTCTCTATAGAAATCATCGAGAGAAGTATATGAGGTATGCGCTGTTTTTTCCATACTATCGATTTGTAAAAATCAAATGTACAAAATAAATACAATTAGAATTTAAATCTTCTTTAAACTCTATATGATATATCCTCCAACGATTTCCAACATCCACTTTCCATCTTTATATTCTGCCACATAATCATTCTTATGGCTACTTCCTGACTCTGAAATATAAACCCTGTTAGGATCATAACTGGTTCTTTTCATTTTGGAAATATGACTTCCTGTCACATCCGTTATTCTTGTATAATAGGTTTTTTTCTGATCTTTCTCAGGGATAAAAAGCACTCTCATTTCAGGATTGATCTGATGAAAATAATCGCAATCACTCTCATATACTTCAAATGTATAATGAAGTTTTTTAAAATCGTCATCTTCGGAATAAGAAGGAAGTAATGAAGCATAGAGTTCTGAAAACTTATTCTTTTCAGATGTAAATAACGGATTCATATCCTCAAAATCATTAATCCCATCACCATCCGTATCTTTGTTACTGGGATTTAAGGCAAAAGTCTCTTCAAAAATATCATTATAGCCATCCTGATCAGAGTCTTTCATCAGATCATCCAATTTTATTCTGAATAGCTTTCCGTCTTCCATAGCGGAATAATCATCATAACCGGGCAAACCGGGAACCTTAATGATTTTCACCAGACTTCCTTCAAACTGCAGAAATCCATCTTTAATAATTGGGGTTTCCTGAACCTTATTGATATAATAATGACTAAAACTTAATCCTAAAAAATAAGCGGAAGGTCTGTCATTTTCGATTTTCATCAGCCAAAATCCCAATGTATTACTTCCCAGTGCATATAAAACATTTCCAACCTGCTGTTTTGCAGAATAAGAAAAATGGTCCGGAAACTTTTCACTGAAGACATTGTATTCTTCCTTTTTCGCTTTCCACCTTTCTTCGGAAAACCCGCCTTTGAATTCCGTACTGTCTTTTTTAAAGCTTCTGTATTTTTTCAGATCAACAACCTGAAGATAATCAGGTTTTTCACTAAGAATTTCCTTCACCGTATATGGTTTCTGCTCAACATATACAGACTTTTCTTCTTTTTCTATAAAACAATTCCCGTCAGTATTATTTACAGAACACGAAATACAGAATACAAGAACAAAAAAATATAAAATTTTCATTTCATTAAAAGTTTTACTACAGGAATGCAAAAAGCGCTCCCAAAATACATTGGCAGCGCTTTTCATTTATAACTAACTTTAATATTTTCTTATACGTTGAATCTAAAGTGCATGATGTCTCCATCTTTCACGATATATTCTTTACCTTCCACAGAAAGTTTTCCGGCTTCTTTTACTTTCGCTTCAGAACCATACTGCATATAGTCATCATACTTGATTACTTCTGCACGGATGAATCCTTTTTCAAAATCCGTGTGGATCACACCGGCCGCCTGAGGAGCTGTCCAGCCCTGTCCGATCGTCCAGGCTCTTACTTCTTTAACTCCTGCTGTAAAATACGTCTGAAGTTTTAATAAATCGTATGCTTTTCTGATCAAACGGTTTACTCCAGGTTCTGTAAGGCCTAATTCCTCAAGGAAAATTTCTCTTTCCTCATACGTCTCCAGTTCATTGATATCCGCTTCGATCTGAGCCGCAAGAACAACGATTTCAGCACCTTCAGCCTTCGCCATTTCTTCAATTTTGCCGATCCACTCATTTCCGTTTTTAATAGAGTTTTCATCTACATTACAAACGTAAAGAACCGGCTTATTCGTCAACAACTGAACTTCACCGATAATAGATTTCGTTAAATCATCTGTTGCAAATTCTCTGGCATTTTTACCATCCTCAAGATGCTTCTGAAGATTCTGCAATGTTTCGTACGTCAGGATATCTTCTTTCTTCCCTGATTTGATGAACTTCTTAGCTTTTTCTACTGCTTTTCCTACCGTTTCCAGATCTTTCAGCTGAAGCTCAATATCAATAATTTCTTTATCTCTTAGCGGATCTACCGAACCTTCTACGTGAACGATATTCCCGTTGTCAAAACATCTTAAAACATGGATGATCGCTTCACACTCACGGATATTGGCAAGAAACTGGTTTCCTAGCCCTTCTCCTTTGCTTGCTCCTTTTACCAACCCTGCGATATCTACGATTTCCACAACAGCAGGCAACACTCTTTCAGGTTTTACTATTTTTTCCAGTTCAAACAATCTCTGATCCGGTACGGAAACCGTTCCCAGGTTAGGTTCGATGGTACAGAAAGGATAGTTTGCCGACTGTGCTTTTGCATTGCTCAGGCAGTTAAAAAGAGTTGATTTACCTACATTCGGTAAGCCTACGATTCCACATTTCATAACGTCAGATTCAAAGTTTAAAGGTTAAAGTTCAAGGTTTACTACAATGAATATACTATTCATTACCTTCAACTTTCAGCGTGCAAAGATAGTGAAATTATAGAGAGTTTCATAATAAAAAAATCCACCGGTATTCCGGCAGATTTTAAAACTGTAAAATGTTGACTTTTTATCTAAGGATTATTTCCCGTTGCTTCCTGAGCTAAAGGGACATCATTCGGTGCTGAAGCCAGGGCACTGTCGAGCGTAAATAAAGATTCATCGGTTGCTCTGTCACCTCCGGCAATTTTTAATTTATCAATAAGGTTCTGAGCTAATGTTTCTTCTTCAATCTGTTCCTGAACGAACCACTGCATGAAATTCCAGGTGGCCCAGTCTTTTTCCTCCAGCGCCATGTCGACGATTTTATAGATAGCTGTTGTATTATCCACTTCATGCTTAAATACCCCGTCAAAACATGCTGACAATGATTCAGGATCAGCCGGGGGAGCCGGAATAGCCTCTACTTTGGGTTTCCCGCCTCTGTTCAGGATGTATTCCATGAATTTTATAGAATGATTTCTCTCTTCCTGAGCGTGCCGGTAAAGGAAATTGGCAATTCCCTGATAACCTTTGTCATCGGCCCAGATTCCGTATGATAAGAAAACATGTGATGCATGAATTTCTTTGTTCATCTGCGCACTCAACGCCTGTTCCAGCGTGGGTGAAAGTCTGTTGGTATTCATAACTCATATTTTTTGTGATTGTAAAGAATGATGCAAAAATGATTCCGATCCTTTCTTCTCATTATGCAGCACATAGTGCCACAAACACCAAAAACACTGATAAACAATAATTTAAAATAATAATTTATAGTTATTCTAAAATATAGAGACCGGTCCACTCATGAACCGGTTTTGCTTAATCTTCTATTTTAGTAATGCTGATCAGATGATCACTTTATTTTTTTAGCCAAATAATCGCTTTCATTTCCTAAACGGTCAATCGCTTTAATGGCAACGGCATTCAGTGTTTTTCCTTCTTTATACTTCGGAATTTCTCTGGAAAGCTGATCCATCGTCAGAATTTCGGTTTCCCAGATTCCGTTATACTGGGTAAAAAGTACCCACTGGAAAACGTCTTTACTATTTTTCACACTCCAGTTAGCCTGTACAGAAGTTCCGTTATCGGTCATAAACAAGGTCGGAGTCTGCAACGGAACCGCATTCAGCCACGGACTTCTCGGAATCAAAGCTTTTTCTTTGTAAGGTCCGTTTTTCAGGGTAGGAAGCATATTCGCGTTTTTTGTCAGCCCGGCAATGCTCCAATGGATTTCTCCGGCATCATTTTTTAAAATCTGTCGTGAAATCTCAATCTGATTTTTTATTTCTGTCGGTCTATCTGAAGATTTGACCTCAACAGTGTTCAGTCCCGGCCAGAGATGACGCTTCATGGTGTTTTCAGACTGCCACCAATTCAGCAAAGCTTCAAAACCCTGACCTTTAGCATCGATCGTCCAGTACAGCTGGGGTGAAAAATAATCTACCCAGCCTTTATTCAGCCACAGTTTGGCATCGGCATACAGCTCGTCGTACTGTGAAGATCCTGTAATTCCTTCCGGATAACCCGGTTTCCAGATCCCGAATGGACTGATCCCGAATCTTACGTAGCTTTTTTCTGCATGGATTTCCTTATAGATCCTTTCAACAAATTTATTGACATTATCTCTTCTCCAGTCAGCCCTTGATAACGTTCCGCCACTGCTTATATAGGCATTCCAGGTTTTATGGTCGGGAAAATCAGCGCCCCTGTTGTAGGTGGCATACGGATAGAAATAGTCGTCAAAATGAACAGCATCAATATCATACCGCTGCACAATGTCTTTTACCACATTGGAAACGTGGCCCTGGGTTTTAGGATCAGCAGGATCAAACCAATACATCCCGTTCTTTAGCCGGATCACAATATCAGAAAGCTTATTCACCATGGATAAACCGTTGGGCGAACCTCCATTCGCGTGATGGGCACGGTAAGGATTCAGCCAGACATGAAGTTCCAGTCCTCTTTTATGGGCTTCTTCAATCCAGAACTGTAAAGGGTCGTAGTTCGGATAAGGAGCTTTTCCTGTTTCTCCTGTCAGAAAATACGACCATGGCTCAATATTACTGGTATATAAGGCATCTGCCGAAGGTCTTACCTGGAAGATAACGGCATTAAAGTTATTCTCTTTCAGCATATCCAGCATACTGATCGCTTCCGCTTTCTGCTGATCTACGGTCAGATTCGTTCTGGAAGGCCAGTTGATATTCGCTACACTGGCAATCCACGCTCCGCGAAATTCTCTTTTGATTTCCGGAAGGTTGGCTTTAAAGACTTCTTCCGCTGGTATTTTTGTCGTTTTAGCGGCAATAGCAGAGTCTTTTGAAATCGGAGATGATTGTTGTGCTGTATTTTTATTTTTTACGGGTTTTGTGGTATCTGCCAACGTTTTAGAACTGCTGCAAGAAGCGAAAAACCCCAGTAATAAGATTAATTTTAATTGATTCCCTTTCATCGTTTAAAAAACTGCATTAAATTATATTTCGTTTAATGAAAATGAAAAATAAACATTTTCTGCTATTCTATAACAAAAAAGCCCCGAAAAGTTCGAGGCTTTAATCTATCTGTAAAAAATTGATTATGCTTTAGCAGCTCTTTCAACTCTTTTTCTGTCTTCTTCAGAAAGCAATTTCTTTCTCATACGGATGAAGTTCGGAGTTACCTCGATCGCCTCATCACCCTGGATGTATTCCATACATTCTTCAAGAGAGAATAAGATTTTAGGTGCTACCCCTGTATCTTTATCCTTACCTGCAGCTCTCATGTTGTTCAGCTGTTTTGCTTCCACAATGTTTACCACAAGGTCTCCCGGCTTGTTCTGCTCCCCAATGATCATTCCTGCATAGATTTCCTCTCCCGGATCTACGAAGAACTTACCTCTGTCCTGTAGTTTGTTGATTGAATATTCTGTTGCAGGACCTTGCGTTTTGCTGATCAATACTCCATTGTTTCTTCCAGGAATTGCTCCTTTGAAAGGCTTATATTCTGTGAAACGGTGTGCCATGATCGCTTCCCCCGCAGTAGCCGTCAACATCTGAGAACGCAATCCGATCAATCCTCTTGAAGGAATTTCGAATTCCATGTGCTGCATCTCCCCTTTGGTTTCCATGATGTGAAGATCTCCTTTTCTCTGCGTCGCCAAATCGATTACTCTGGAAGCATATTCTTCAGGAACGTCAACTACCAAAGATTCGTAAGGCTCACAGCTTACTCCGTCGATTTCTCTTAAGATTACCTGTGGCTGACCGATCGTCATTTCATATCCTTCTCTTCTCATCGTTTCGATCAGAACTGACAAGTGAAGAATCCCTCTACCGAATACTAAGAATGTGTTCGCATCATCAGTCTGCTGAACTCTTAATGCTAAGTTCTTCTCCAATTCCTTAGTCAATCTTTCTTTCAGGTGGTTAGATGTTACATATTTACCGTCTTTCCCGAAGAAAGGTGAATTGTTGATCGAGAACGTCATGTTCAGTGTAGGCTCATCAATCGCTGTTCTTGGCAATGGTTCAGGGTTTTCAAGATCTACGAAAGAATCTCCGATCTGGAAAGCATCAAAACCTACTACTGCACAGATATCCCCTGCCTGAACTTCAGTTACTTTTTTCTTTCCTAATCCTTCGAAAACGTATAGTTCCTTTACTTTTCCTTTTACCACTTTTCCGTCTGCCTGTGCAAGACCGATCCACTGAGATTCTTTAAGCTCCCCTCTTGTCACTTTCCCGATCGCGATTCTTCCCAGGAAAGAAGAGTAATCAAGAGAAGTGATCTGCATCTGAAGATTACCTTCTGTTACTTTCGGTGCAGGAACATATTCTAAAATACCATCCAATAGCGGTAAGATATCTTCAGTCTGTTCCAATGAAGTGTTGAACCAACCTTGTTTTGAAGAACCGTAGAATGTTGGGAAATCCAACTGCTCTTCTGTTGCATCCAGGTTGAAGAACAAGTCAAATACCTGATCGTGAACTTCGTCCGGACGGCAGTTTGGCTTGTCTACTTTATTGATTACCACTAGTGGTCTTAATCCTAATTCCAACGCTTTCTGAAGTACGAATCTTGTCTGTGGCATCGGTCCTTCGAACGCATCCACCAACAAGATAACTCCGTCAGCCATTTTCAATACCCTTTCTACTTCTCCACCAAAATCGGCGTGACCAGGCGTATCGATTACGTTAATTTTCGTGTCTTTATAAGTAACAGAAATATTCTTGGATAAGATCGTGATCCCTCTTTCTCTTTCAAGATCATTGTTATCCATAATTAATTCCCCGCTCTCCTGATTTTCTCTGAAAATATTGGTAGCGTGGATGATTTTGTCAACCAAGGTCGTCTTTCCGTGGTCAACGTGTGCGATAATCGCAATATTTCTAATGTTTTGCATAAAAGATTTTTACGGGTGCAAAAATAGTGATT
>JBCNMJ010000056.1:0-24215 GCA_039594975.1 Chryseobacterium sp.
AAGGAAATCTAGAATATATCACCTATTATTTCAATAATAAAATTGATACACTTCAAAAATTTAAGTACAATTCTTTGGATCAATTAGTTGAAGAGAATTACTTACTTAAATCTTTTTCAGTAAAATATAAATATAATAATAACAAAATATCTGAGAAAACAGAATTTGAAAAAGGAAACATTTCTGAAATTTTTAAATTTAGCTACGATACTAAAGGTAATAAATCCTTTCAAGAAAGAATTTTCAATGATAATCAAAAAATAAGAACTTATTATAAATATAACTTAAAAAATAAATTGATTAGTAAAAGGGACAGTTCGATGACTACTTTTGGTAATCCAAATGAATATGTAGAATTTCTAGATGAATATTATTATGATAAAAGTGATTCTTTGATACAAATAAGAAAATCAGGAAGAATTTTAAGTGAAAAAGAATTTAAGCTTCGTGGTAAAACGATTTATGAGTATCAAAAAATATAATAACTAAAAAATGATATTGAATGTAAAACAAATATCAATAATTTTTCTGTAAAGTCTCCTATTGATTTCCTGTAAGGAAACTAAAAAAGCAAAAACGAATTGATGATAAGATTTTAAGATCAAAACTGATTTCCGATTCGATAAATAAACTGTCTGATAAACCAGCTTTTAAAGCTGATACAAAAGTAAAAACTTTGATTCTGGATTATAATGCGATTTCCTGTAGTTGCGCACAGTGGAGCGAATCGAAATCAAATAAAAAAGAATATTACTGGCTAGAACCTGCCAATGAACAATTAATAAATGCGGATCATTTATTTAATGGGAAAAATTTACCAATACAAATTAAAGTAACCGGTCAGATTGTGAGTGAAAAAGGATTTCCTAAACAGAATACTTTATCAAAAGTAGATAAAAATGAGGCGGGAAAAGTCTTTCGGTATACAAATATTAAAGTACTTAAAAAGTAAATCTTCATAGATGATTTACAAGAATGTTCGTTTTGTGAAAATTAACTTTTTAGAGTGAATTTATTAAATTAGTTTTGAAATTATAATTTAGATTCAAATATAGTGGAGAAATATAATATCAAAAAATTACCAAAAGGGTTCCGGTTCCTATTGAATTTGAAAGAGATTAAAGAAATAGAAAGCTATGCTGATCTAAAGTTTACAAATGTTACTTATGGCAGCTTGGCAAATTCAAAAACATTTAATGAGGAATCATTTTTTCAAAGCAGTTTTCGGGGTTTTTCAATTCAAGGCTTAAAAAAAGGATCAATCTGGGAATTTAGTTTATTACAAAAGGGATTTAGAGATGAATTATTACCTGAAATTTATGAAGTAGACATCAAAAAAACAATAAAGGAAAAAATAAAAGATTATCTGAATAAAATTTATTCTTCCCAAGAAACGGACTGTTACAATAACCCACAGCTTTGGTGTTTGATTTCTATAATTCAAAATAAAGCTGATATATCATGGACTGAATTAAAATAAAAATATGCCAACACAAAATTTCTCCTACACGTTCACTACATCAAAGCCTATTGATGAAATTTTCAATATTTTGAGTGATCCCCAAAAATGGTGGTATGGTTTACACGATGAAATCATTACCGGAAAATCGGAACGGCTCAATGATATATTTATTTTCGATGCCGGAAACGGGGTGCATCATACCAAGCAAAAGCTGATAGAAGTTATTCCGGACAAAAAGATTGTCTGGGAAGTTACGGACAGCAATCTGACTTTTGCAAGTAAGACCGATGAATGGACGGGAACGAAAATTGGTTTTGATATTTCTACGAAAGATAATCATACACAGGTTGATAATGGACTGACTCCGGAATTTGAATGCTATGAAGGCTGTTCAAGTGCCTGGACGCAATATTTGGAAAAGCTGGAAAAAGAGCTGAATTAATTGAATAAAAACCAATCAAAACTATATCCATGAAAGAAATTTTATTATTCTTAGTTGCACCTCTAAGTGTATTTTTTTGTAATACCGTATTTATTAACAATAAAATAAAAGCTTATGAAAGAGTATAAAGTAAGGTCGAAAAATTTTTTAACTTTCGAGTTGACTGAAAATGAAGTGCTTATTGGTACACTGACGTATAAAAGCTGGTTTAAGTTCAGTGCTGAACTTGAAACACTAGATTCAAAATATCAAATTGAACCCAAAGGCTTTTGGGGAACAACCATTGAGCTCAAAGAAGGTGAAAAAATACTTTTAAAATTCAGAATGAACTGGAATGGAGAAATTGTGATTCAGACCTATTTTAATGAAATAAAAAGTGGGTATATTTTTAAACATAGAGGCATTTTCAAAGAATCATTTGTACTTGCGGATCAAACCGGAACTGAGCTTTTGGTAATGAAGCCCGATTTGAAGTGGAATACAATGAATTATGAATACCATATTACTACTTCAGACATTTTCGATACCTTTTCAGAGAAAGAAATATTGCTAATGATTGCTTTGCATTGTGCCAATTATTATATGTCGATGATAACAGCGGGAATGTGAACCGATGTAAATGAATATGGTTTTTAGACAAACCTGATTTTAATCAAATGTTTTCTGTGGATTTTATTAAAACACTACTTGAAGCAGATCTTTTTCAGGATAAAAAGATCGTTCAGCGGTATCAGTTTCTCAAAGTAAAAGATGAAGCAGACACCAATATTTATTTTATTGAAAAGGGAAGTGTCAGAATCTTTATGATGGACGAAAATGAAGAAAGAATCATCCGTTTTGGATATTCTGGAAATATTATTGTTTCGTTAGATTCATTTTTGTCGGGAAAGTCTTCTGATCTGTATATTCAAACCATAAAAAAAACAGAAGTAAGAATAGCTTCAAAGAAAGATTTTTATCAATTTATATATTCCAGCGATGAGCATCTTAAACTTTGGATTTTAGTATTAGAAGATTTGGTAATGCAACAACTTGAAAGAGAAAAAGACCTGCTCATTAATTCTCCTCAGGAACGATTTGAAAGAGTGCTGAAAAGGAGTCCGCAGCTTTTTCAGGAAATTCCACAAAAATATATTGCCAACTACCTGAGAATGTCTCCCGAAACTTTATCAAGACTCAAAAAATCTTGAGTTCAGTCAATATTTAACTGAGTATTAAAGGGGAAATTTGTACAAAAAATAATAATGAAAATCTCTTCCCATCAATTAATTGTTGATTTAAAAAATATCACACAGGAAAACCTTCAGTCTGCAGAAAACCTATTACAGAAATCAGATCATGAACTTAATTATCGAACGTCGCAAGAAAGCTGGAGTGCTTTAGAATGTTTTGAACATCTTAATCGGTATGGGAATTTCTATATTCCCAAGATCAGGCGGAAAATTGTATCCTCTAGGACCTCTTCCAATCCATTTTTTATGCCGGGAATTTTAGGAAACTATTTTGCTAAAAGTATGCTTCCCAATGAAAAAGTAAATAAAATGAAGACTTTTAAAAGCATGAATCCTATTCATAGACAGCTAAGCAAAAATGTTATTGTTGAATTCATCAAACAGCAGGAACAGATGTTAGATTTACTAAAAAACGCTCAAAATGTAGATTTAAACAAAACAAAAACCGGTATCAGTATTTCATCACTGATTAGGCTTAAGTTAGGAGATACATTCAGATTTGTAATTTATCATAACCAAAGACATGTTCAGCAGGCGAAAAGAGTTTTAACTAATTTATAATTCCTAGATTTCCGGATTTTGTTTAACTTTAATTCAATGGAAATCATATATCGAAAAACCATAGAAACTCCACTCGGAGCAATGTTTGCCTGCGCTGTTGAAGAAGGAATATGTCTGCTGGAATTCACAGACAGAAAAAATATGGAAAAGCAATTCAAATCTCTATCCAAAACTTTAAATGCTGAATTTATTGAAAAAGATCATAGACATTTTCATCAACTCGAAGGAGAACTGGCAGAATACTTTGAAGGGAAAAAAGAACGGTTCGAAACCCCTTTATTCATTACTGGAACCGATTTTCAGAAGAAAGTCTGGAAGTTACTGACAGAGATTCCAATGGGAATAACAAGAACCTATAAACAACAGTCGGAATTTCTGGGAAATTTAAAGGCAATTCGGGCAGTTGGAACGGCAAACGGGATGAATAAAATTGCCATTCTGATCCCTTGTCATCGTGTAATTGGTTCCAATGGCGAATTGGTCGGTTATGCAGGAGGAATCTGGAGAAAACAAAAATTATTGGAACTGGAGAAGGCTATTTTGTTTTGATTTTGTAATTTTAAACAAAAATTTACACGTGAAAAAGTTACTATTTGCACTTTGCATATCAACATCAGTTTTCAGTTTTGCTCAGGATTATTCAGTACCGGCAGTAAGTCCGCGCCAAAAGGTGGAGCAACAGTTTTCAATGTCTAAAATTACTATCGATTACGGAAGACCGGGAGTGAAAGGGCGTAAGATTTTTGGAGATTTGGTTCCTTACGGTCAGGTTTGGAGAGCTGGAGCAAACTCATCAACAAAAATTACTTTCGGACAGTCGGTAAGCTTCGGAGGAAAAGTGGTTCCTGCCGGAACATATGGATTGTTTATCGTTCCAACAGAAAAAGAATGGAAGGTTATCTTAAATAAAGATTTTCAGCAGTGGGGAGCTTATACGTATGATCCAAAACAGGATGTGGTAGATGTTACCGTTCCGGTGAATAAACTTGCCGATAAACAGGAGTGGTTTGAAATTACTTTAAATCCTATCGATGAAAATACCGGTAATTTAGTGATTAAGTGGGATACTTCCGTAGCTGAAGTAAGCCTAAAACCTTCAAAATTAGATGCCGTGATTAAAATTTCGGACAAATTGAAAGAAATTAAAAAAATTGAGTCGGATGCGGCAAAAGCTAAAAGCTAAAATGGCTCTGATTTAAATTCAATATTTACAGATGAAATTTTCTATACAAACCATTTTAGAAAATCAGGAATATCAATTAATCCCCTTACAACAAGGGGATTTTGAATCTCTATACGAAGTGGCTTCCGATCCTGAAGTGTGGAAGCAGCATCCGAATAAAGACCGTTACCAGCGAGAAGTTTTCGAAAACTTTTTTAAAGGAGCAATAGAAAGTAAAGGGGCTTTCAAAATTATTGAAAAATCAACCGGGAATGTCTTAGGAAGCACACGATTTTATGATTTTGATGAAAGTAAGAACAGCATTTTCATTGGCTATACCTTTTATGGGACCCAATCCTGGGGAAAAGGAATTAATCCTCAGATTAAAAAAATAATGCTTGACTATATCTTTCAGTTTGTGGATATTGTTTACTTCCATATCGGAAAAGAAAATTTCCGTTCGCAAATTGCATTAGAACGACTTGGAGGACAAAAAATTGCAGAAGAGGAAGTCGCTTATTTCGGGGAGCCGGCTAGAACCAATTTTGTTTATGAAATCAAAAAAGAAAACTGGATATGAAAAAATATAAAATTCAGCAATCTCCGTTTGTAGTTCCTACAAAAGACGGAAAATTAATAGAAGAACATTGGGGACACTCAACGCAGAACCCTAATATTTCAATTGCCCACATGGTAGCACCTCCGGATTGGAGCGAACCACACCAAACTCCTGAATTTGATGAATTTACCATCATTGTTTCAGGGAAAAAACAGTTTGAAATCGACGGAGAAATTGTAGTTCTTGAAAAAGGACAGAGTATTTTGGTTGAAAAAGGAGCGAGGGTTCGGTACAGCAACCCATTTCCTGAGTCTTGCGAATATATTTCCATTTGCCTTCCTGCATTCTCTATGGAATTGGTGAACAGGGAAGAAGAAGGTGTTGATTAATTATGGCAACATAAATTTTGTGCAAAGTAGTCCTTTGTCATTCTGAAAGCAGCGAAGCGAATTGAAGAATCCGTCTTAATTACCTTAATTCCTTAATGGTTAAAATAAATAAAGTAAAGATTCTTCCTTTCGTCAGAATGACAAAGAGACTATCATTTTTAGTTATTTCAAAATCTCTTTCAAAAACATCAGCGTATGATTCCAGGCTCTTTTTGCCATGATTTCATTATAATCCGGTGATTTAGGATCTGTAAAAGTATGTTTTGAGTGGGCATAGGTAATGATCTGCCAATCAGCATTTCCTTCATTCATTTCCCTGATCAGATTGTTGTAATCTTCAGGTGTTACGCTTTTATCATCTGCCGGGTTTTCCACCAGAATTTTAGTGCTGATTGGACCATTTTTTCTGGACTGATCTTTCCCGATACTTCCATGTATAGAAACAACGCCTACAACAGGCAGGCTTGCTCTTGCGGATTCAAGTGCTCCGGTTCCCCCGAAACAATATCCTATCACTGCAATTTTATTCGGAATTGCTCCGTTTTTTTTCAATTGTTCCAAAGCCAATGTTATTCTTTTCTGATAGGCTTCATAGTTTTGCTTGTAATATCCTGCAGCTTTACCTGCAGCAGCGTTGTCAGCAGGAATATTTCCTTCCCCATAAATGTCCGCAATAAAAGCAATGTATCCTTGTTTTTCAAGTTCTGCCGCAGCTGTTTTTGCCTCATCATCAATGCCTTTCCAGGCCGGAAGGATTAAAACGCCCGGAAGTTTTTTTCCTGCGTTGGAAGTTACCAAACCGTTCAGTTTTTGTGAACCGTCCTGATAAGTGACCGGTTTAAGATTTTGACTGAAAACTGCTGCTGAAACAGTCAGAAACGCTGCGGATAAGATTGATCGTATCATATTTTATAATTTTAGTAATGAGAATGGAGTGTATGAAAAGAAGAGCTTTTGATTTATAATAAAAAATCTACATCTAAATTAATAAAAATAACTTATAATGAAGATAGTTAGAAAGATCATATCCTGATTGATTAAAACTGAATGCCTAAATCGATCAGTTCTTTTTCTAAATTGGTTTCAGGAGTAATGTGAATTGTTTCAAAACCTAATGACCGCGCTGTTTCAATGTTTTTAAGATTGTCATCAATAAAGACAGATTCCTGAGCCTTAAGGTTATATCTTTCCAACAAAACATACCAGATTTCTGGATCAGGTTTAATTAATTTCTCAGTTCCCGAAACCACAATCTTTTCGTCAAATAGCTGAAAGAAATCATAGTTTTTCAGAGCATAAGGAAAAGTTTCTTCAGACCAGTTGGTTAATCCAAATAAATGATAATGGGTTTTTGCAAGCTTTCTCAACACTTCCACATTCTGCGGGATATCACTTTTCAGCATAGTGGTCCAGTTGTCATAATATGCTCTGATTTCCTTTTCCCAATCCGGAAACTTTTTTACCTGAACTTCTGTTCCTTCTGAAAGCGCTCTTCCTCTGTCCTGTTCTTCATTCAATGCAGACTGGACAATATCTTCCAAGAAATATTCCATCTTTTCATCATCATTAAAATAATCTTTGAAAAAATACCGGGGATTCCAATCCATCAGCACGCCTCCAAAGTCAAATATGATGTTTTTTATTTCCATAGTAAATTTTGAATATTAGAAAAGTTTATTCCGCTCTGTAAAATTGATATTGTTCATTTTCATAATAAGCATTAATGTGCTGTAAACCATTGGTTAAAATGATTTCTCTGGCTCCGATAATGGAATTGTATCTTGCCGTCTGTTCAAATGTTTTTTCGGTTAATTTAATATGCGGAGCTTTGCATTCCACCAGAATTACAGGCTCTGTTTTTTCGGTGATTAACAGGTCAACTCTTTTAGTTAATCCGTTCAGAACAATTTTTTTTTCAGTAATTAAAGCTGAGGTCGAATATGATTTTACAGTAAGATAATAATGGATCCAGTGCTGACGGACCCATTCTTCGGGAGTGAGTAAAAGATAGGTCTTTCGAACCAAATCATAAATAAAAAACTTATCTTTGTCTTTCTTGAATTTAAAATCAAAAGTTTCCTGAAAATTCAGTTTTGGAAGTTCCATTTATAAGATGAAAGAATTAGATTTAATCCTCAAAAATATTAAAAATAAAGAAGTTTTACCTATTTATTTTTTCCACGGAGAAGAACCTTACTTTATAGATCTTGCGGTAAAAGCCTTAGAACACGACTTTTTGAATGAAGATGAAAAAGCGTTCAACCAAACGGTGGTGTACGGAAAAGATACCTCTTATCAGGAAGTTCTCTCGCTGGCAAGACAGTTTCCGATGATGGGAGACAAACAGGTAATCATTGTAAAAGAAGCGCAGGATTTAAAATTAAATGAGGAGGAAAACAGAATTTTGGAAGCTTATGTAACGAGTCCTGTTCCGTCTACGGTCTTGGTTTTTGCTCATAAACACAAAAAATTAGACAGCAGAAAAAAAGTAACAAAAGCCCTGGATAAAGCCAATGCACTATTTTTAAGCGAATCCGTCAGAGAAAATAATCTTCCGAAATGGATTGCTGATGAGTGTGTTTCTTTAGGGATAAAAACGGCTCCCAATATTTCTCATCTTTTGGCAGAATACCTTGGAAATGACCTTTCTAGAATTGCCAATGAACTGAATAAACTTAAAATCATTCTTAAAGAAGGGGAAGTGCTGGACGGAACGATTATCGAAAACCATATTGGAATCAGTAAGGAATATAATGTTTTTGAGTTGCAAAAAGCCTTAGGAACAAAAAATGCCAATGCAGCATTCAAAATTGCTCATTTTATGGGCAAAAATCCTAAGAACAATCCTTTTGTGATGATGCTGGCAAGTTTATATAATTATTTCTCTAATGTCATTATTTACAATACAATGGCTGGTCAGTCGCCACAGACAATTGCTTCTCAAATGGGAGTGAACCCGTATTTCATTAAAGACTATGCCGAATCGGCAAGATTATATCCTTTAAAGCATGCTACAAGAGTGATCTCTATTTTAAGAGAATTCGATATGAAGGGAAAAGGATTGGGAGCAGTAAATATGAGCGAAGCGGAACTTATTAAAGAGCTGGTTTACAAAATTATCAATGTTGATAAGATTAAGATGAAAGTGTGATTTGTGATTTGTGATAAAATAGTGCTAGCTATGAGTTGCGAGTTTATAGAAATGTAATATTATAACCTCAAATCCGGACCTAGTAACTTGCTATCCGAACCATTGAAAATCGACATATTAGATATTGACAACTATCATTAAAATAACTTTAAATTAATAGTAAAAATTACGAAATTAGCGCACGTTAATTTTATAATCTTTTGAAAAGCAAATTATGGAGCAAAACATTTTAGATTGTGTGATCGTTGGATCTGGGCCTTCTGGTTTCACAGCGGCAATTTATGCAGCAAGAGCAGACCTTAAACCTGAATTGTATACAGGTCTGGAACCAGGTGGGCAATTGACTACAACTACGGAAGTAGATAACTTTCCGGGTTACCCAGCGGGAATTACAGGTCCTGAAATGATGATGGATTTGCAAAAACAAGCGGAAAGATTCGACACAAAGGTTCATTACGAAATGATCACCAAAGTTGAATTTTCTAAGGAAGTGGGAGGTATTCACAAATTATACGCAGGAAACAAAGAAATCTTCGCAAGAACGGTAATTATCTCTACAGGTGCTACTGCAAAATATTTAGGACTGGATGATGAGAAAAAATACAATGGAGGAGGAGTTTCTGCATGTGCTACGTGTGACGGATTTTTCTACAGAGGAAAAGATGTTGTAGTGGTTGGAGCAGGAGATACAGCAGCTGAAGAGGCTACTTATCTTGCTAAACTGGTAAATAAAGTAACGATGTTGGTGAGAAAGGATGAATTCAGAGCTTCAAAAGCAATGATTCACAGAGTTCAGAATACACCTAATATTGAAGTGAAATTCCACCACGAGTTAATTGGTATTGAAGGTGAAAATAATCTGGTAGAAAGAGCAGTGGTGATTAATAACCAGACTCAGGAAAAATCAACAATTGATGTTCACGGAATTTTTATTGCAATTGGTCATAAACCAAATACAGACATTTTCGTAGGGCAAATCAATTTAGATGAAAACGGATATATCGATACTGAAAAAGGTTCTTCAAGAACAAACCTTCCGGGTGTTTTTGCTGCGGGAGATGTTCAGGATCATATCTACAGACAGGCGATCACAGCAGCTGGAAGTGGTTGTATGGCTGCAATGGATGCTGAAAAGTATTTGGCAGAATTACATTAATAGCAAATTAGTTTTACAACATAAAAAACGCATCCTTAGGGATGCGTTTTTATTTTTGGAGTCTTGGTTTCTTCTCTATCCCATGGTTTATGAAAATAATTAGTTTGATTTATAGTTTATTATTAAGTTTTGTTAAAATTTATATAGAAAATATTTTGAGGGAATCAAAAAACATTCTATATTTGCACCACTGAAAACGACGATAGAATCGGAGTTTATGGAGAGTTGGCAGAGTGGTCGATTGCGGCAGTCTTGAAAACTGTTGACTGTAACAGGTCCGGGGGTTCGAATCCCTCACTCTCCGCTTAGGGAGACGTTTATTTTTTAACGTCTCCTTTTTTTGTGTTTTATATGTGTTGATTTTCAGTTGATTACATTGCTTTGCTGTTATGTGAAAAAGTGTTCGAGTTTTCTACTGTTTTTTGACGAAAAAACATTTTCTTTATAATTTTCGCATTATCCACTATTTTGTGTTCAATAATCCTTTACACAATCAATCTCTCAATTCCAGATTAGTATCCTTTTTAAAAGATGCTGCTAACATATATAGGAAATCTAAGATAGCGATGGCCTCATTCTCATTAATAGTTATTCCATTTTTCCCCAAGATTTTTATTGCCTGACTAGTAGAAATCATTCGCCCAGAAAAATATTTTGTACTTCGGTTGATATTTTTTTCGATAGTTTTTAGAACTTTTTCAGCTTTAGTATTGATTACACCATCGTACATTGTTACTTTTTTTAGAATTGGATTGATTTGTATTGCCCCAAATTCTTTTATGGATGCATTTATTTGAGCAGGTGTAAACATACTTGCAATATGTCTTTTACCAACAAAGTCTTGAATGTTATAGACTTGAAAAATGTTAATGTGATCTTTCGTCCATATTTCTCTATGTTTATAGAAATCCACATTCAATTTCTGTGTAAGATGCTGTAATCTCTCGTTTAAATTATTAGTAATTTCATTATGCTCTTTTTTCATTTCTCTGAAATCTTCGAAGTCTATTTTTCCAGCCAGTAGGTATCTTCTTGCTCTTGTTAGAAGCTCTTTATTCTGAGAAATTTCTGAGAGAACGCCTTTTTGTTCATTTAATGCTTGTCTTCTAGCTGTGAATATATTTTCATCTTCGAGAATAATATCAAAAAGTTTATATACATTGGGAATAAGGGTTATTTTAATTAATAAACTTTCGTATGATTTTTCCAGGAAATCTGCTCTAAATCGACCTTTACATTTAGAAGTATTACAATGATAATAGCTATATTTTTTATGTTTACCCTGAGAGGTACTGCCTGTCAATTTTCGCCCGCAAAAGGGGCAATTTATGAATCCTCTAAGTGGGAAGAGGTACTTTGTTTGAAGTTTTGATTCTCTCTGTTTACGTTTACTTTTGAGTAATAATTGAACCTTACGGTAAATGCTCTCAGATATGATAGGTTTATGAATTCCTTTTACGTATTGAATATCCTCATCTTTGGTTGCTTTAACCGTTATTATTCCGCAATAAATAGGATTATGTAAAATCTTCCAAAAATTATTCTTACTGCATTGAAGACCTTTTTGAAGAGTCATTATTCTAACTTGATTGATCGAATACGTTCCTGTTGCAAACTGTTCAAAAGCCCATTTAATTAAATCAGCCTGAGGTTGTTTAGGCATCATGATTTTTCTGCCTTCTTGTGTGGACTGGTTAATATATCCCATTGGAGCTCTTCCTGGCCATCTTCCCATTTTTCGAGCTCTACGCATTCCATCTGAAGCATTTCGCCCCCTTCTATTGTTTTCAGCTTCAGGTATCGAAAGGTATACAGCAAGCATCACAATACTTTCAGGGACATCAAAATCGATCGGTTGGTCAATGGCAAATGGTTTGGTATTTAAGCCTCTTAAAATACCAAGCATTTGATAAGCATATTCAATATTTCGGCTAAAGCGATCCCATTTGATGAATAGTATATTTTCAACAGGTCTCTTTCTATTGTTTTTTAATATTTTAATAAGTTTTTTCCATTCTGGTCGATTAAAATCCTTTGCTGAAAAGTCCTCTCTGAAGATTCCTTTGACAATAATTTGGTTCAATTCACAATATTTCAACAATCTTTCTTCCTGTTCAGGAAGAGAATAGCCTTTTCTCATTTGTTCATCAGTACTAACTCTGACATATAAATACGCTGATTTCATAAATATAGGTTTATGAAATATTAACGGTTAAAGAGGGCTACTTTATTTGAAATGAAATTCAAGAGATGGTTTAAATAGTCGGTATCTTTAAAATCTGCGTTAAAATAACAACTACATATAATTGATAAAAGAATGGCTGTATCATTAATGTATTTCTAATTTTTTACCACCGCAGTGTTTTTCATGGGAACTGTAGGCGGCAATAGGGGCGGCCAGATTTGGAGCAGTTTTCAATGTGCTATATCAGGAAAGTCAGAAATCTCTTTTTACACAACGAGCAAAAGGTGATAAATAGGTGTTTGATCATGATAAATTGTAGTCAAAAAACAATTCCAAAAAGTCAATTATTAAAAAAAATAAATTATTTTTTGTTAAAACCTGAGATTTTTTTCTTGCATCTAGATTTAAAGGTATTTTCTTTTGTTTATCTCCAAGGCTGATGCTTTAGAATTAATGAATATTCCGGCATTTAATGAAATGGCAAGAGTTCTTGATGAAAGACATGCTATCTCGGCACAGAAAAGAATTAACGCCTTTATCAGCTATTCAGCAGAGCAACGTTATGTCGATTTTCTAAATTCCAATCCTGAATTTTTGCAACGGTTTCCCCAACATATGATTGCATCATATCTAGGGATTACCAAAGAAACTTTAAGTAGGATACGCAATCATATTGTCAAAAGATAAGTAAAAGTATACAAGTAAAAATGGCAATGAGCTTAAAATAAATCCACTGCCGTTTTCTATATTTGGTTTCTCGTGTAATGAATTTAATAATGGATAAATAATTTTTCTTAATTGGACAGAAGACAGTTTGCAGTATGTTATGTTTTCTAATAAAATTTAATTTAGATTTTGTAGTATCCACTAATATTTTTTATAAGTTTCTGCAATCGATGGTTTATAAAAAAACTTAATTGTAAAATTTAAGGCTGTTTGGTTTATCCATAATATCATTGTCTATCTGGAAAATCTTCCATCTGCTTGTCGAATTGAGCCCGATGAGATTCTCCATATTGGGTAGCCCAAATTGCCATTTCCCGTAGCACAGGATATAAATCTTTTCCGGTCTGTGACAACTCATAAGTTACATGCGGTGGAACGACAGGTTTTGACTTTCTAATCACCAGTCCATCGTTTTCCAATTGTTTCAACTGCTGGATCAACACCTTTTCTGTTATTGTGTCAATTGACCGTTTTAGCTCACTATACCTTTTAGTGCCCGTCAAAAGATTAAATAAAATGATCGGTTTCCAATATCCGCCTATTTTTTCCATGACAAAAGTAACGGGGCATGCTATGTGCGCGTTTTCCTTATTTTCCTGTATAACCGAAGTCTTTTTAATTGCTGTCATTTTATACCTACCATGGGGTTAGTACTTGTACAAAAGTAAGTATAAATCTAGATTTGTACAATAAATAATAAAACATTAGAAATATGAAAATTATAGTCACAGGATCATTAGGAAACATCAGCAAAATTCTGATAGAAAAATTAATTAGTAATGGGCACCAGGTAGCCGTTATCAGCTCAAGAGAGGAAAATACAGCAGCTATTAATGCTTTAGGTGCTGAAGCGCTTATTGGCAGGTTGGACGAAGAAAGCTTTATTCATCATGCATTCAAAAATGTAGACGCAGTTTATACGATGGTTCCACCTAGCTATGGCACGGTCGAAGAAATAAAAAAAGTTGGATTAGTATATAGTAGAGCGATTACGGACAACAATATATCTTACGTGGTAAACCTAAGTGGAATAGGGGCGCATCTTCCCGACGGCCCAGGGCCAGCAGGCGCCAATTTCCATAACGAAAAAGAATTTAATTCAATAGATGGAGCACATATTCTACATCTAAGACCCGGATTGTTTTATTCCAACTTTTATGGAGCTGCCGATATGATCCGTCATCAGCATATAATCGGGAATAATTTTGGCGAGAACATTAAGCTGGCTCTTTCCCACCCAGCTGATATTGCACAGGTGGCTTTTGAAGCAATACATTACCACAACTTCAGGGGGAAAAATACTGTTGATGTGGTAAGTGCCGAACTCACAGGAAAGGAGATTGCAGAAATGCTGGGTAAAGCTGCAAATATTTCGGATCTAAAATGGGTTGAATTTCCGGATGAGGTATTGTTTGAAAACCTCTTAAAACAGGGAATGACCGCAGAAATGGCTAAAACCTATATTATCGATATGGGGATCGCTCTAAGAGATGGTACTTTACTGAACGCGTATTTTAAAGAAGGTAAAGGGACTATGACAGGGGCCACAAGCTTTGAAAGGTTTGCCGAAGATTTTGCAGAATTATTAAAATAACAAATATTTAATATATGAAAAATAGAGAAAATACCGACTGGCTAGACCGGAAGCAATATCCCTTTATGTCTCATTTTATCGAAACAAAGTTTGGGAAAATACACTATATCGACGAGGGTGAGGGGGAAATATTAGTATTTGTGCACGGTAATCCAAACTGGTCTTTCGGTTACCGTGAACTGATCAGGCATTTTAGCAAAACACATCGCTGTATTGCCATTGACCATATCGGATTTGGCCTTTCGGACAAGCCCTATGGCGTTTCTTATCTTCCGCAGTTTCACGCTGAGAATCTGGAATCGGTAATTACAGCACTACAGCTCCGTGATATCACGCTGGTATTACATGACTGGGGAGGCCCGATAGGAATAGCCTATGCAGAAAATGATCCGGAGAATGTCCAGAGACTAATTATTTTTAACAGTTGGTTCTGGTCAGTCAGGGAAGATAAGACCTTGCGTACTTTTAGCAAATTTATGGGTTCAGTTTTAGGTAGAAACCTCTGTAAATATTTCAATTTCTTTCCTCGGGTTCTTATGAAAATGGATATGGGTGATAAAAATAACTATTCGAAAGACATACATCAGCACTACATAAAACCGTTTTCTCATTCCAGGACGCGAAAGGGTACATGGGTATTTCCGCGATCTTTTCTTGCAGAAGATCAATGGTTGACACAACTATGGGACAAAAGGAACAGGATCAGGGGACTTCCTGCGCTATTTTTGTGGGGACTTAAAGACAAGGCGTTCCCGCAAAAATTTCTCTCCAGATGGGAGGACACATTTCATCAGCATACTGCTGTTAAATTTGAGAACAGTGGTCATAATTCACCGGAAGAAATCGGCCGCGCAGCAATTCCATTTGTTCAAGACTTTTTTGAAAAAAATGGGTAGGCACAAAAGCAGTTTGCCTAAAAGCAGAAAAAGCCCTGATTATTCGTTTTTGTTGGTATTATGGCTTGGAATGGATTGAAATAAATAACCCAATAACTTGGGTTATTTCTGTGCTAGATTCCTATGATCTTAGATATGGCGATCCTTTACCTGTTTCGACGAATGATTTCAGGCTTTTCGTAAATTGCCTCCAGCCATCTGAACAGACCTGATAACATTCGACTGAAGGATGTAATCCCAGATGTCTCAGATTTATTTCGGAATTACTATTATTGTCGATGAGCTCCCAGATAATGGTGGTACCGATCCATTCTGTTTTGTTCTCCAAATCAGGAAGATCTAACAATGAATCTTCTACGTACCAGACAACTTTTCTGTTAGGCTCTAGCTCCAGCACCCGAAATTTTTTGAATACCTGTTCTCCAAAATGAATGCTAAATGTTTCTCCTTGTTTATTTGAAATGCCTTCAAACATTTCTGTCCACCATAGCGGAATATTATTGGTCAATGCGCCAAATACTTTTTGTGCTGGTGCATTAAGTAATATTGTCATACTGTAATTTTCCATATTGATTGGATTGATTTATAGTTCTTTTGGTAATCAAAGTTAAGATTTAGCAGCTTACTAATTCTTGGCATAGGACAAGTATTGGCAATAAGATAATATTGGCTGGCAATAAATCATTTGAACAACAGGCTCATATGGTCTAATTTATGTATTTTTAAGTTCTTATAAATTCAAACTATTCTTTTTTCATGTACTATAACAACGGTAATATCATTATACGGGAATTTAGTTATCAGGAACTTAATTTATTCCTGGATCTGTTTAAAAGTGAAAATGTTACCCGCTACCTTCCCTATAAATCTCCTGAGGAGCTTAAGGGAATGTTCGAAAAGGCATTGGTAGATTATAAACAGGGACCACTTAGCAGATGGGGAATATTTGACGCTGAGAATGGTGATTTTGTAGGTGTATGTCTTGCTAGGGTATTCGCTGAAAATACCGATTGGATAGAAATTGGATATATGCTTATGGAAAACCATTGGGGAAAAGGAATAGGAACCCAAGTGAGCAGGGCACTTGTTGATTATTGCCATACAGCTGAACCCCAAAAAAATATTGTCGCTTTAACTGACCTGGATAATATCGGTTCTCAAAAAGTACTTCTTAATAGCGGGTTTGAGCGTGTAGAAAATCTACTTCGGGACAACAAAGAGCTTGCTTACTTTATATTTGAGAAAAACTAGATATAGTGATTTTTATTAAAGTTGCATACATCGGAAAAAAATGAATTTTGGTGGAAAAAATAGAACTTAATACTATTGAATTAAGCCAACATACAGAAATATTAAATAGATATCCTATTATACCTTATACCATGAAATTTAGAGAAGCAAAAATTGAAGATATTAAAAAGATTCAGTTGGTTAGAAATTCTGTTAAAGAAAATACGCTTTCCAATCCAGCATTATTGAGTGATAAGGATTGCGAGGAATTTTTATTTGAGCGTGGCAAAGGCTGGGGTTTTGAGATAGATGACCAAATTGTAGGTTTTGCAATCGCAGATTTAAAAGAAGAAAATATATGGGCACTTTTCCTAGCAACGGATTTTGAAGGACAGGGAATTGGCCGAAAACTACAGCAGTTGATGCTTGATTGGTATTTTTCCACAGGAAAACAATTTGTATTGCTGGGTACAGCTCCAAATACGAGAGCAGAATGGTTTTATCTAAAATCAGGCTGGGAAAAAAATGGAATGCATGGTAGTAAAGAGGTTAAGTTTGAAATGACAAAAGACATGTGGGAAAATATCAGGCTAGAAGCTTAGTTAAATTGGAAATATAGGGGGCGAATTTGTAGTTATTGAAACGGATTATTTTTTGGAATAATGATTCAAAATTCCGTAAATGCAATAGTATAAAAACTTCACCATGAAAAACCCTATTTGCACGCATTACGATGCTGTGCGCTCCTTAGTTTTCTTTTCGGTTTTCTTTCCCATGCTCAATATTCGAGGTCGTCAGCTTCAAAACAGCATTCAGGGAATGGAAAGAGCAGCCCCAAACAGGTCGATATCTACGTATCAGGATCCTGTTACAATGAAAATACACGGAAGCATACCGTCGTATACTGGAAAAATGGCCAGCCAGTAGTACTTACTGATGGGCAGACTGATGCCGAAGGGGTTTGTATGGCTATTTCAGGGAATGATATCTATGTAGCGGGCAATAGTCTTGGACAGGCCTTATATTGGAAAAATGGACAGGAGATAAAGTTGGAAAAAGATGAAAGAGCATCCAATCATGCTTATTCCACTATGGTTAAAAATGGCGACGTATATGTATTTGGTTTTTATAGATATAGGTCCTCTGACGGTGGTGTGACTTAGCTCGGTATTGGAAAAAAGGGCAGCTTGTTGAACTACCAGTTGGTGGCAATAAATTGAGCTATGCTACTTCCATCGCGGCCGTAGATGGCTAACGCCCTTACAATCTTCAGTAATTAAATACCAAGTTTCATTTTCTTCATTTTGGTTAGGATAATCCTCATTCTGGCAACGTAAGCATGCCCATTTAGAACCAACTTTGTATTAATATTAATACAATTAGAAAATGGAAAATAAACAAAAAGAAAAAGTGTGGTTCATTACAGGATCTTCAAGAGGTTTTGGAAAAATTTGGACAGAAGCCGCTTTGAAACGCGGAGACAAAGTCGCTGCTACGGCGCGTAATATCAATAGTATTGCTGCCTTAAAAGAAACGTATGGAGATCAGGTTTTGGTTCTTGAAGTGGACGTAACCAATGCCTCACAAGTGCAAAATGCTATTAGTCAGGCCAGCGAATATTTTGGAAGATTAGATATTGTGTTCAATAATGCCGGATATTCTTTGGTAGGAACCATCGAAGAGGGCAGTACTGATGAAGTAAAAGCTATGTACGAAACCAACATTATAGGACCTATTCATGTAATTCAGGCAGCATTACCTATACTGCGGGCCCAAGGTTATGGTCATATTTTGGGGACGTCCAGCGCTGTTGGTATTTATAGTAATCCTCTTATTGGTTATTATTGTTCTTCAAAATTTGCATTTGAAGCGATTTACGATAGTTTATCTAAAGAAGTTGCCGCATTTGGCATCAAAGTAACGCTGATTGAACCGGGAGCCTATAATACTGAATTTGGAAGTGCTGAATCGCTAAAAATAGCCAGCAAAAAACTGTCGGAGTATGATGCTTTAAAAAGCAGCTTGATGGAAAATTTAAAAAAGCTGGAACGAGGAAATCCTACAGCCACTCCCGAAGCAATATTTGCTGTTGTAGATGCTGAAAACCCGCCATTGAGATTGCTATTGGGTAAAAATGATTTGCCACATATTCAACAAATCTATGCTGAACGCCTTCAGGAATGGGAAACTTGGAAAACTATTTCAGAAGCAGCTCAAGGTTAGTTCATCTAAGATATTTTTGACAAGCTATTATTCGCTTTTCTTTGTGTATAGAAAAGCGAATATTGCTTAACTTGTAATCTAGAAATTTTATAACATGGCTTCAAAAAAAACTGATCATTCCGTAAAAAGATTTAATACGTTGGCTGAGGTAATGGAGGCATCTGGTTTTCCACCTCCAAAGCACCCTTTAATCGTTTTGTTGAACGGTGTAGACAAACCGCTTAATGGTCGCGCACCCAACAAATCGCACGTATTGAATTATTATAAAATAGCTTTTAAACCAGACGCAGGAGGGGAGTTAATGTATGGTCAGACTAAATTTGATTTTAAAGATGGAGGTTTGTTTTTTGTAGCTCCACAACAAATTCTCTCTTCAGTAAAAGAAAATGATAAAGAGGAAACTGTGGAACAAAAAGAACTCAGTCCACAGATCACGCTGCTTATAGATCCTGATTTTTTACTGCAATATCCGTTAGCGCAAAAGATCCATCAGTACCACTTTTTCTCTTATGCAACTAATGAAGCATTGCACCTTTCGAACAAAGAAAAAGAAACCATTCTGTCGTTATTCAGAGATATAGAAGATGAACTTGAGAGCCGCATAGATAACATGAGCCATAGTGTGATCATATCGCAGATTGAACTATTACTAAACTATGCCCAACGTTTTTATAACAGGCAGTTTATTACCAGAAAACAAAATTATCCTAGTCTTACCGATCGTATAGATCAGTTGTTGGAGGATTATTTTAATAGTGATAAGGTTTTGAATGCCGGAGTTCCAACCGTTAATTATTTAGCTGATCAGCTACATATGTCAGCAAGTTATCTAAGTGATCTATTAAGAAATCTTACAGGACAAAATACCCAGCAAATTATCCATGATAAAATGATTTACCGGGCAAAAAATAAGTTATCTGCCACAACTCTCAGTATTTCTGAAATTGCATTTGAATTAGGTTTTGAACAGCCTCAATCCTTTAGCAGATTGTTTAAATTGAAAACCAACCAAAGTCCACAGCAATTTAGAGCTCAATTCAATTGATTTTTACAGTTACTTGCACTCTTAGCACTATTGTTACCGGTATGAATTTATGAATGAATTATTTAGGAACCATTTTAGCAAATCAGTTATATAGTTAGATCTTTAAGACTTGCTATTAAATATGGCTACAACATTCAATAATTTGGCTACATAGCAAAAGTTATATATACGGAACTTTGTTCAGTAAATTTAAACAAACAGACTATGGCAAATAAAACTAAAATCGCAGTAGTAACGGGAGGAAGCCGCGGACTGGGTAGAGATATAGTTATAAATCTTGCCAAAAACGGCAACAATATTATTTTTACCTATCAAACTAATACGGCCGAAGCTCAAAAGGTTGTATCTGAGGTTTTATCTCTTGGACAAAAGGCAATTGCGTATCCATTGGATCTTGCCAATATAAAATCATTTGACAGTTTTGTTGATCGGGTGACCAAGCATTTATTGGAACATGAAGGCTCACCGAAATTCGATTATCTGATCAACAATGCAGGGGTAGGTCTATATGGTTCTGTAGCAGATACTACCGAAGAGGTATTTGATACCCTGATGAACATTCATTTTAAAGGAGTTTATTTCTTAACACAGAAATTCTTGCCCCTGCTTAATGATGGCGGTCGAATTATCAATATATCGTCCAGCCTAACCAGAATTTCTGCTCCGAATGTCTCTGCTTATGCAAGCATGAAAGCTGCAGTCGAAACTTACACAAGATATCTGGCAAATGAATTAGGCGCCAGACAAATTACGGCTAACAGTGTTGCACCCGGTGCAATTGCAACTGATTTTGCAGGAGGTTCAACCAAGTCTGATGAAAATACAAGAAATGCAATAGCATCCACCACAGCACTGGGACGTGTGGGTGAGCCTGAGGATATTGGTGGCGTGGTTGCCTTTCTTTGTACTGCTGAAGCTGGCTGGGTAAACGCACAAAGAATTGAAGTCTCAGGAGGCAGGATGATTTAATATTTGTAAATTTATAATATGGGTCAACATCAGGTGCATAGGGTAAAATCAATCTCGGAGTTTCACAGATTGAAGGGGCTGCCTTCCCCGCAGCATCCTTTGATCAGTGTATTTGATTTTGAGACTTTTGTATGTTCCAAAGAAATAAACAATAAGAATTTTGTCTTTGATTTCTATCATATTTCTATAAAACGCAGTATTGATGCTAAATTTAAATATGGTCAAAGTCATTACGACTTCGATAATGGAGTGATGTTTTTTATTGCTCCAAATCAGGTTTTTGGCATTGAAAAGATTGAAGAAATTGCCAGCAGCGAAAGCGGATGGGTTCTTATGATACATCCTGATTTTTTATGGAATACTTCGCTAGCCAAAAATATAAGCCAGTACGAATTCTTTGGCTATGCTGTAAATGAAGCATTGTTTCTTTCTGAAAAAGAAGAAGCCACCCTGAACGCTATAGTGCAAAATATTAAACAGGAATGCAATGCAAATATGGATAAATTTAGCCAGAGCATAATTATCTCGCAGTTGGAAACGCTCCTTAATTATTCTGAGCGATTTTATCAGAGACAATTTTTAACCCGTAGAGTAAGTAATCATCATATTTTAGATAATGTCGAAAAAATCATTGAAGATTATTTTAATTGTGAAAAGACATTTGGGCTGCCTACAGTTCAATTTATTGCTCAATCCTTGAATATATCTCCGATGTATTTAAGTAGTTTATTGAAATCTCTTACAGGTCTTACAACACAACAGCATATCCATGAGAAACTCATTGAAAAAGCCAAACAAAAATTATCGACCACTGACATGACAGTTTCTGAAATAGCTTTTCAACTGGGGTTTGAACACAGTCAGAGCTTTTCTAAATTATTTAAAAATAAAACAAGTATGTCACCTATGGAATTTAGAACCTCATTTAATTGATAACGGCATAGTTCATCTAAATGTATGTATTGTCATAAATGTGAGGCACTCATTTACAGATTTTCAGATAGTATTGTTTCCGGATTGGGATAAGTGGAGAACGGGATGAGGGTAGAGACAGAGGAATAATCTTAAATAAAATGAAGGTACGATCGTATTTATTTTTTGCAAAATTTTATTCGCATACTATTCTTAATTTACAAATTCTTCAACCCTCTTGAAAAGGTCCATTAGGCTTGGTTATAGCTTTTTTCTTTTTTCAAGGAAGGTAAACTTTACAGTTGGAGAGATACGAGCAAGCATTGAAATTGGGGATGTCCCCCTTGAACACAATTTGCCGAGTACCAGACAGTAGCATCTGCCAGTTCTAAGATTTTAGCTGATGCAAAATATATTACTATAGCAAAGTATAGGATTGATCGTGGTATGCTTTCTGTTTATAGTAAGCAGAATTGCTTTGATTCCGAAAACTCCTCATAAAAAGATGTAAGTCCCGCAGATAAACTCTGCGGGACTTACATCTTTTTCAATATATTTGATGCTAGCCAATAGAAAATTGTTTACGTAACATATCATACTGTGTTTTCATTGCTTCTTCAAGAGATTGCTGAATATATTGTATGCCATTAATGGCTTCGGGTGTTTGCGCGATCTTGGCAGTTTCTGGATCTGTAAAATCCAGCTCTTTAATACGTTCATTGATCCAGAAAAGGTTTCCGAAGGGATCAAGTATTCGGCAGACTCTTTCTCCAAACCATAAGGTAGTAATATCAGTAACAGAAACTGCTCCCAGGCTTAAGGCTTTAGCATAAGCTTTTTCGATGTCTGCTACGTAAAAATTCAGAAAGGACGGTGTTGGTCCCCAGCCTTGTCTTGCATCAAATAGCATAACCGGTGTAGTTCCAATTTTCACAACGACGTGTATGATTACATTCTGGTCATTCACGATTCTGCTGTTCGGAATCTCCTCTGCGCCAAAAACATCTTGCAAAAAAATGATCATTTTTTCTGTAGATTTGGTGATAATCCATGGTGTGACCTCAGTATACCCATTTGGTACGATCTGTATTTCCTCTTTTGAGTTCATTGTTTTAGAATTTTTTATCAGGGCAAATTTCGTTATTGGCGACGCGTTGCAGTAACATTAAAATTGGTTTTGATTGCAAAAATCTTGGTTTTTACATCTTTGTTTACTTTAAGCTTTATCAAGTTTACCTAAGAATCATCATTATATTTATTTCTAGAATTGCTTTGATGAAATCGCAAGATTAAGCGATCTCAATATCATGAATAAATGATTATATTTATAGCCCTTAAACTCGTATGATGAAGGGCATTCCTACATTTATCAACATCAACGATCTGCATGAAGCCACGGGTTCGAATTTTCGTACCTTAGAAGACTCTTTCCATTGTTTCAGGATGGAGGATCTAGAAATGGATGTCGATTCATTACCTGCTTTCAGATCCGATTTTTTTACGCTTGCACTGAGCTATGGATCTGATAATTTCATTATCAATCTTAACGATAGAGAGCATGGTGGGCTAAAGCATTTTTTGATCTGTGTGGGACCAGGACAAATTTCGAGTTTCAGAAAGGTAGGTAGATGGCAGGGGTTCTGTACATTTTTCAAACCTGAATTCGTGCAGTTTAAAAGTCAGATCAATTTTTTAGAAGATTATCCATTTTTCAATATCCGCGAAACAAATATTTTTCCTGTTAATGAACAACAGTCCGAACAGCTTTTATTAAATTATGAACAGATCCTGCGTGAGCAAGAGGAATCTTCGTCCTATCACCTTGGAATTATGCGCTCATGCTTTCAGGCTATCCTTTGGCAAGTGAGAAGGATTTTTGAAAATGCTGCAATAAGAGACACGTCGGATAAAGCATCAACAGTAATTGCGTCTAAATTTGAGTATCTTGTCAATCAGAATTTTATAAATATCGTGATGGTCGAGCACTATGCTGAAATGCTCAACATCACTCCGAACCATCTGTCACAAACCATTAAAAAAGCAACAGGAAAAACTGCTAAAAGCATTATCTCGCAGCGCAGAGCAGATGAGGCTAGGTATCTTCTCAGACATACGTCGAACGATGTCGCGACTATATCGCATTTTCTAAATTTTTCTGAACCTGCCCATTTCAATAATTTTTTCAAAAAGGAATGCGGTGCAAGCCCGTCCGCTTACCGGAAATCTATACAGCAACAGCTTTAGGAATTTATTACCCAATGGAAGATAAATATAATTTATTAAAAGAACATATAGAGAAAGTCGTTACGCTTACTGAAGAA
>JBCNMJ010000057.1:0-24118 GCA_039594975.1 Chryseobacterium sp.
ATGGCGACCATCCGCAAGCTTATGCTAATGAAATTTATCTTTTTGGACAAAAACGGGGAAGCGGCGAAAGTATTTGGGACATCAAAGAAAAAATCGGAATGATTTCTCCTGAGCTGCATTGGTATTTCGATATGAATGCGAATGTCGGACAAACCATCGCATCCGGTTTTTTTGATTCGATGTCGTTATATCAGAAACTGAGTTTTGACCAGCAACAACAATTGGAACAGGTGCTGCATTTTTTCGATTTAAAAGATGATAAGAACAAGAAGCTAAATACTTTACCGCTTGGGAAACAACGTTTGGCTTTACTCGCAAGAACATTGATTAAAAAGCCAAAGCTTTTGATTCTGGATGAGCCTTGTCAGGGAATGGACAACGAACAGACGCAATATTTTAATCAGGTTATTGATGATTTGGCAAGCCAAGGGCAATCTTTGATTTATGTGGGACATTTTGAATCTCAATTACCAAAAAAACTCAGTCACAAACTCGTTCTGGAAAACGGAATGAGCAAAATGATTTAAACCACAAGGAACACAAAGATTTTCACAAAGACCACAAAAATGTGTACGAATAATTTTAAAATTTGTGCTCCTTGTGAAAATCTTTGTGCTCATAGTGGTTAAAAAAATAAAATTAAAAATGAATGAAACGATGATATTTCCAACCTTGGAAGCGGTAAAAGAAGCCCGAAAAAGTATAGAAAATGTTGTGAATTACACGCCATTGCAATACAATGCCCGATTGTCAGAAAAATTTGGAGCCAATATTTTCCTTAAAAGAGAAGATTTGCAGCCTGTGAGGTCTTACAAGCTGCGTGGGGCTTACAATAAAATCAAAAGTCTTTTTAATGAAGGCAAAACTTCGGACGGTATAGTCTGTGCAAGTGCCGGAAATCACGCTCAGGGAGTTGCATTTTCTTGTAAACAGCTACAAATCAAAGGAACGATTTTTATGCCCGTGACAACACCAAAACAAAAACTGGAACAGGTTGAAATGTTTGGTGGAAACCTTGTCGAAATCAAACTGGTAGGAGATACTTTCGATGCTTCAAAAAATGCAGCCTTGGAATTTGCGCAAACGTCGGGAGCAGCTTTTATTCATCCTTTTGATGATGTTCAGATTATTGAAGGACAGGCGACTTTGGCACTGGAAATTTTAGAACAACAAAAAGAAAATATAGATTTTGTTTTCATTCCGATTGGCGGTGGCGGTTTGGCTTCCGGAATCTCAACGGTTTTTAAAGAGCTGTCAAAAGAGACTCAATTAATTGGAGTCGAAGCAAAAGGTGCAGCTTCAATGAAAATTTCCATTGATAATCATCTCAATACAGAATTGCCGGAAGTGGATAGTTTCGTAGATGGGGCAGCAGTAAAGAGAGTAGGGGATTTAACTTTTGAAATTTGCAGAAACTCTCTTGCAGACTGTATTTCTGTGGATGAAGGTAAGGTTTGTGATACGATTCTTCAGTTATATAATAAAGATGCGATTGTTTTGGAACCTGCAGGAGCATTATCTATTTCGGCTTTGGAGCAATATCGAAATCAGATTAAAGGTAAAAATGTGGTCTGTATTGTTAGTGGAAGCAACAATGATATTACCAGAATGGAGGAAATCAAGGAACGCGCTTTGCTTTATAATGGTTTTAAGCATTATTTTATGGTCAAATTCCCGCAGCGTCCCGGTTCTCTGAAAGATTTTGTTCTGAATGTTCTCGGTTCAAATGACGATATCACCCACTTCGAGTATACCAAAAAAAATTCAAGGGAAACCGCTTTGGCAATTGTCGGAATCGAACTTTCCAATATTTCTGATTTTAATGGTTTGAAACAGAGAATGCAAAAGCTAGGGTATTTTGAATCTTATCTTAATGATAATCCTGATGTGCTGAATATACTTGTTTAATAAAATGACTCCTTAATTAAGTGATTGACAAAAACTATAAAAGAGATATAAAAATTATTTTGTACCAAATGGTACAGTTTAGTACCTTTGTTTCATCAAAATACAAATAATGGCAGGAAGACCAAAAATATTCGACGAACAGGAAGCCGTAAAAAAAGCAACTGAAGTTTTTAGATCAAAAAGTTATGACACGGCTTCTGCAGAAGAATTGTTGACTGCTATGGGAATAGGAAAAGGAAGCTTTTATCTGGCTTTTAAAGGAGGAAAAGAGGAATTGTATATCCGTTCAATCAAACAGTTTGCTGAAGATTTTAATCAAAAAATGGGTCTGGCTGTTGACAATTCAGAAGATCAGATTGAATTTATCAAACAGTTTTTTTTGAGACTTGCTGATGCTGCAGACTGTGATATTGAAAGAGGCTGTTATCTTGGAAATGCTCTGGTTCAGCTTTCTGAAAAGAATGATGAAATTAAAAAAATAACTGCAACACTATTGAAGGGCTTGCAGAAAATTTTTGCTAAAGCTATTAAAAATGCTCTTAAAAATAAACAATTGAAAACCAAAGAAGATCCTGAAATTTTAGCTTGGCATCTTACTAATCTTTGGAACGGAATTCACGTTACACGGCGAATGGAAAAATCACCGGAAATCTTACATTCACTTATTGAGATGAACCTGAGAATCTTGGAATAATTAATCAAGGTTCTAAAAAAAAAAATTGCTCATTTTTGTACTGACTGGTACAATTTAAATATAACTTAAACAAAACAAATTATTATGAACATTACAAACAACACTATCCTGATTACTGGTGGAGGCTCAGGAATTGGTTTAGAAATTGCAAAAGTGTTAAGCCCGGCGAATAAAATCATCATTGTCGGACGAACAAAAGAAAAATTAGATGAGGCAGCAAAAGATTTAGAAAATGTCTTCACTGTACAGGCGGATATTGCAAATGAAGCTGATGTAGACAGGTTATATGAAGAAGTAAAGACCACTTTCGGAGGTATCAACATTCTGATTAATAATGCCGGAAATGCTTATGTTTACAACCTTGCGGATGCCGGAGATATTTACAGCAAAGCATTGGCCGAGTTTACTACGAATTATTTTGCCCCGATCCGTTTGACGGATAAGTTTCTTCCCATCTTAAAGGAACAAAAAGAAGCCGCTATCGTAAATGTTTCATCTATTGTTGGATTGGTTCCTGGCTCTCATGTTCCCACGTATTCTGATTCTAAGGCAGCTCTTCATTCTCACACCAGATTGCTGAGATATGAATTGGCAAAAAATACCAGTGTAAAAGTCTTCGAATTGATGCCACCATTAGTAAACACAGATTTTTCAGCGGAAATAGGAGGTAAAGAAAACGGAATTCCTGCTTCTGATGTCGCTAATGATCTGTTGAAGGCTCTTCAGGAAGATATTTATGAAATTCGTGTAGGAAATACAGGATTGGTTTATAATAATTACTTTGCTGCCACAGAAGATGCTTTTGCAACTTTTAATAGTTAAAATTCATTAGTCCTGTTTAGGATTGATTCCCTATATTTTATCTCTCACAGTCTTTTGTGAGAGATTTTTTTTATGCTAATAGTTGAAAAAATTACCAAATGCAATAATGATTTCGTTTTCTTACAATTTATGCTGTAGGGATGTATCTACATTTGTATCAGAAATAACTAAAAAATGTGTCATGGAGTATTTATACAAGCAATATTTATCGGAAAGCAAAAATATTCGGATTGAAGAAGGACTTATAATCATTCCTGATATCAGCGGTTATACAGAGTTTGTAAATAGTATTTGTATTGAAGCGGGTCGTTACATTACCGGAGAACTGCTTTCTACAATTTTGAAAGCCAATAAATTGGGGATGAATGTGTCCGAAATCGAAGGAGATGCGATATTATTCTACAAATTTGGTAAAAAACCTTCTATGCAGAAAATCTTAAAACTGTATGAAGGAATGTTAAGAAGTTTTACTATAAAACTTAGAGAAATTGAAGCTATTATTGGACATGACTTAGGTTTGTCATTAAAATTAATAGCGCATTATGGAACTTTCTCAGAGTATACCATCGGAACTTTTAAAAAGCTTTATGGAGAACCGGTCGTTAAAGCACATGCACTTTTGAAAAACACTATAAAAAGTAAGACTTATATATTGATGACCAATGTTGTTGTCTCCAAGGAAACAGACAAAAAAGAAAAAGAATATTTTTTTATCAATTACCAATTGCAGAACAATTTTATAACAACCATAAAAAACAAAAGAAATGGAACAAACAACAAAAACAACATTCGACAAATCAGCTTACAATCCAGTATTGTTTAAAAATTACAAGGTTACTAAAAAACTAATTAAGTATAGCTTTTACATTGCTTTAATCTATTTTGCCTATGAAGGCTTTATGGCTTGGGATTAATTTTTGATTATTACTGTACGCCGTTGATGAAAATAATTCATCAGCGGTTTTTTATTGTTCATCGGTATTGTAAAATTTTAAATGCATTTGTTTAGGTTAAGAACTATAGAAGAAAGCAAATTGGTTGTAATTTAAAATACTAATGGTTTTTATTCCTCCCGCCCATCGTTTATTTCTAAAAATAAAGAAGGGATTAAAGTTGAAAAATGGATTGAGGCCTATAAACATGCTTTTATCCTAAGAATTAATTGAACATTTATAATTATTATACCGATCAAAATTATAATTGGCTGGCTTGATCAGGAAAATCTGCAAGCGGATTCGAACAGCTTATTTATTATATAAACCATGAAAAATGTTAGTTTATAGTTTACTTTTACTAGTAGGATTATTAGGATATCATAAAACAGCTAATAAATAAAAAATATTTTAAATTGTTTTCAAAAATAGATAATCATTAAAAGCAAAAAATAGCTAACTTGAGTTTAAATAGATTTTATAGTTTAAATAAGAATATAAATGATAGATGAAAATATTTTAGGGATTGCTGCCGGAACTTTAACTTCCGTTTCCATGCTACCTCAACTTATAAAGGTAATAAGAGAAAAAAATGTTGATGATTTGTCATGGGTAATGATTCTGGTGCTTATCTTAGGGCTCTCATTATGGGTATGGTACGGGTTTCGGAAAGATGAATTGCCCATAATTTTATCAAATGCCTTTGCTATACTGGTAAATGGAACACTCTTTATCTGCTACTTGCTTTATAGAAATAACTCTGATTAAGCACTGCTTTTATTTTATACTTTGATCAAGTAATTTCTTATTATGCACAATCAACTCATCCAGCTTATTTCAGAAAAATTTTATTGGGCAAAATTTTCTTGTTTGAATAAATATCATATTAATTAAGTTCCTTGTATTCAGATATTTTACGTAAATTAGAACAGCTGAAGAAAGTTTTTATGAAGTAATGAAGACTTTGCCGTCAACATCAAATCATTTTACATTTCTTTTACAGCTTCCCGAAGCTATTCATCACAATATAAAAACGGACTCGCCGAACACCATATTGCAAAGTAGGCACTAAAAATTTATTCAATCATGCCCAATCTATTAAAATCATTCAGAAACTCTGTGAAGCATTGGTATATTCCTCTTATTTTGGGAATTATTTTTATCGTTTGTGGACTTTATGTATTTTCTTCACCTCTTGGAACCTATGTAGCCCTATCGTTATTATTCAGTGTATCTTTTATTGTTTCAGGGGTATTCGATATCTTTTTTTCCATCGAGAATCGGAAGTTGATGAACGGGTGGGGATGGTATTTGGTGAGTGGACTTTTATCTTTGATTATGGGTATTTACCTAGTGAATTATCCTAAAATATCAATGGCAATACTTCCCTTTATTGTAGGGCTTACAGTAATGTTCCGCTCTTTCCAGTTATTGGGGATTTCTTTTGATTTAAAAGACGCCCATGTTCTTCGTTGGGGCAATCTTGCTATTTTCAGTATTCTCGGGATTATTCTTTCTTTCCTGCTTTTGGCTAATCCGATATTTTCGGGGTTGTCGCTGGTGGTGGTTACCGGATTATCCTTTGTTTTTGTAGGAGTAGCTTCTGTTATTCTAGCCTTTGATCTTAAAAAACTTAAAAATTTCCCTAGTAAGCTTAGTGACGAAATAAAGCAGAAAATAGAAAATCTTCAGGAAGAGATTAATGAAAGAATGAAATAAAAGTTTTAAATTATATAAATAAAAAAGATAAACTGAATTCGGTCACATTTTTATATCAACTATTATTCACTTCTACTGTATCTAATATGACGCGTTTATTTAAGTAATTTTTCAGCGTTCTAATGGGAAGATAAGTAAACAATACCGACAGTATTCCGGCTAAACTTCCTACCAAAATGGCCATTGCTGTCGGATTTAGTTTATAATATTTTGATAAAATAAACTGCGCAAACAGTAAGCTGGATAAAACCAGTATACCTGTAATCAATCCGTTTAAAATACTCAGTTTAGTCAGTAGTTTTTTTAAATTAAGCTGATCATCGACTTCAAACTCAATGGCTTTTTGCTGAGCTGCATCGGTCACCCTTTTGATAATATCAATTGTAAGAACAACTGGTAAAAAAATAGCCATAGGTAAGGTAAGACGAGCTAAACTTTGTGTACAGGCAAAAAAATGGGTATAGCCTAATTCATTAAAACTGGCATAAGCAATGATAAAATTAAAAAATACGTTTGGAATCAAATAGATAAGCATCCGCTTTTTCAGAAAGCGGTTGAGAGTTGTCTTTTTGAGTGGCCTTGGTTGAGCTTTTTTTATTTTAAATTTCATGACATCAGGAGCTCAATAGCTTTATCTTTTATTTTTTTTGCATCTTCTTTCGAAAGAAAATCTTCATTAGACATAAAAGTGAAATCCATTTGCTGATTATAAGTGGTCACCACTAAAGTATTGGAATTCAACCACGGAAATGCAACTGTCGGACTGTAAATGGCTTCCAGCTTAAAATTTTTATATTCATTCGGAATATCTATCTTCCCCATATTGGACAGGGTAATGTCGTGTCCGCCTTTGCTGGATTTTAATAATGAAATCATACGATCAACAACCGGATGCATATTTTCACCCATCCATAGCAATTCCCTTGCTTCCGTTTTTCCTATTTTTTCAATTAAATCTTTCTTGATCTGTTGTGCATTTTCAAGTAAATTCTGTCCTTTTTTCAAAGACAGTTCAACCGTCGGTGCGAATGCAAAGATATGATCTTGCTTGATTTCCGGAATAAAATTTCGCACATCTACCGGGCTTATCACCTTTCCTTTTGCCTTTTTACCCTGAAATTCTTTAAATGCTTCCATAAAAGCCGCACACAGCAAAGAATGGACGGAAATTCCATTGACTTTACATTTATCAACTATTTTTTGGGAAATAACAGTATCAAGTTTTCTGTGAAGAGCGTAGTTCTTTCCGGAATTTCTTTTTTTACTTTTAGACTGAATTAAAAAAAATAATTTGGCCATAATTAAATATAATCTGGCTTTTCGATGGTTTTTTTTCAGACTGAAATCGGCAGGCAGAAAATCATCAACGGAGCTGAATGTCTGATAAGAGCCCAATTCTGTAGAGGGATCATCCAGTAGAGAACAAAGTTCTCGGAGTAAGTTGATACCGGTTGTTCCGTCGCAGATAGAGTGGGGCATTACCCAAAGAATTTCAGAAACAACTGATCCTTTTACCCAAACAATCTGGACCATTGGTTTTTTCGGATCTTCAAAAATTCTGTACCATTCCTTTTCAGATTCGGACAGCCAGTCCTGATCTGTTTTTCGTTCGACAATACGGAGCGGAATTGGTGAAATATCATCATCTTCAACAAATAAAGGATATTTCGTGCTTTTATGATCAATATAGGCTCTTAGTAATGGATGTTTCCTCTGAATTTTATCTAAAGCAATTTTAAAATGATCTTCAGAAATTACCCCATTAATCTTAACTGTAAATACACAATTTACAGGAGTTTTAGAATCAACGTACATGATTCTTTCCACCATCATTAGTTTTCGTTTAATCATAGGCCGCTACAGATTCCAGTTTTTGTTTTATGATGGTAATGACTTCATCACGAATTGCCAAAGCTTCAGATTGTGGCAAATACCCTTCGCTTCCCATGAAAGCAAAATCCATTTCTCCACGGAATGTGGAGGTTACCATTGTTGTCGTATTTCCCAAAGGTCCGATGACGGACGGACTGAATATGTTTTCCAGTGTAAATTCCTTGTATTCATAGGCAATTGGAATACGACCCAAATTAGAAAACATACAATCATTGGTAGATTTTCCGTTTTTCAATAATTTGGTAAAATTCGTCAATGCATCATGAGCAGTTTCCATAACCATCATCGTGATGTATGGATTTAATTTTGATGTTTTTTTCTCAACAGCTTCCTGCATCAGTTTTAAATTTTCTTCAAAACCTAATTTTTTGTTTAAAGAGACCACAATCATCAATCCAAAAGCAAAAATGTGGTCGGCTTTGATCTGATTAGCAAAACGTCTGATATCAACCGGGCACGAAACTTTGTTAAAAGCCTTTTCTTTCCTGATTTTCTGAAAAGCTTTTAAAATGGTTGCACACAAAAATGTGTTCACGGTTACTTTTTGGAATTTACAGTAATCGACCAGTTCCTTGCTTGTTTCTTTATCAAATCTCCAGTTGATAAGGTAATCGGTTTGCCGGTCTGTGGATTTTTTACTGACAGGAATAACTTTAATTGCTGTTGCTGCCAATCTTCCTATCATTTTTGCTTTAAATTGTTGTCCACGGCTTTTGAGAATTTCGTTTGGAATAACATCCTGAATTCCCAAAATCGGATCTTCAATACCAATATCATAATTCGGATCGTCCAATACTTTTAAAAATTCATCCAGAATAGCCATGGCAGAACCCCCATCACATAAGCAATGATGGAACACAAACATCATATCTGAAATTTCTTCACCTTTGATCCAGACAAACCGCATAAGTGGCTGTTCTTTGTAATTAAACATTTTATACCACTCTTTTTTCGATTCTTCCAGCCAGTCATTTTCATCTTTTCGGGCTAAAATCCGGATGGGAATTTTTACTTTTTCTGAAACCTCAAACCACGGAACATTCTTTTCATCATGTTGAATAACAGCCTTTAACCAAGGATGTTTATTCTGAATCTTTTCTAAGGCATGCTGAATGTCTTTCAAGACAAATGCTCCTTTTAATCTGAAAGGAATCACCGTGTTGAAGGGTTCAGTTCCGTCGCCAAGCAACATTCTTTCACCAAATAACAATCTTCTTTTCATATGTAATTGTTTATTGTTTTTTTAATGGCCAAATGGAATCGCTTATCTTTGTTATTCATTGTATCTAAATTGGTTAAGAGTGATTTCATAGGCTTATACAGGAACTAAAGTGGATTGTTTTACAAAATTTTCCAGCAATTCTACTGCGCGATCGTTTCCGCCGGCATTGATTAAGCTCGACTGAACTTCTTTCGCAGCATTTCTGTATTTCGGATTTTCCAACAGTTCAAAAATAGTCTGGCGAAGTGCATCTACACGCAATCTTTTATATCGTATGCTGATTCCGCAACCTGCTTTTTCAATCAGTTTTGCAATATGAAAGTGATCGTAAGCAATAGGGGTAATCAACATGGGTAATCCGTTGGTGAAAGTATCATTTACGGTATTAAAACCACCATGACAAATTACAGCATCCATGTGAGGCATTAAAGCCGATTGAGGTACAAAGCTGCTCACAATAAAGTTGGAGGGCCATTCTTCAAAAATATCCGGTGGAGTAGCGGCGATTACCGTTACAGGCTGATCTGCAAATGCTTCAATTACTTTTTCGAAAAATGCTTTTCTGATATCCACCAATAATGTTCCCAATGAAACGAATATTTTAGGTGTTGTCGATGCATTCAGTTTATCCCAGTCAAAAGGTGCCGGATTTGGACGCCCTTTTACAGGCCCTACAAATTTCATGTGAGGAGGAACCTCATCAAAATCAGCAAATTTTTGTGAGGTAAAAATCAAATTCAAATGGTGAGAATGAATGAAGATTCCCTCATTTTCAATTCCGACTTCTTTTTGAAGCTGTTTAATCAAATTCTGCTGCCATTCGAAAATTTTCGGAGCACTATTTTCTGTATCGCCCATCACATCAGGCGGAACCGGCGTTGTCGTTACACACGGAATACTATTTTTATGGGCAAATAAAGCTCCTCCGAAGCTGATACAATCGTTCACAATAACATCGGGTTGCCATTCTTTGGTAAGCGTTTCCAGACCGGGCATCATCATTTTAGCAAAAGGAACGTAGGTTTCTTCCAAAGCCAGTTTCATAACTTCAGGACCTGAACAGGCAGGACCATCATCCTGTCTTTTTAAAATTCGGGTAATTTCATCCTGATAAGGAACTAAATCTTGCTCAGGATAAAAATAACTTCCGCCTTCCGGAATATGTTTATTGTCTAAAGGGGTAATTCCAAACCATTTTACTTCGTGGCCACGGGCAATTAAACTTGCTCCAACACTCAAAGTCGGACTAATGTGTCCGAAAAACGGAGGAACAACAAATAAAAATTTAGACTTGGTTTTTTCCATCGTAGAATTTGAAATGGCATTTTCCAATAAATTGGCTGCTGTTGCGCTTCCTCCGGCTTCAGCAAAAGATTTGCGGACTATTTCCGCGGCTTTTTTATATTCAGGATTGGTTAAAATATTTTGGACGGCTTCTTTTAAATGATGCGCTTTAAATCTGTTAAAATTCAGACGTTCACCTGCTCCGGTACGTACAACACGTCCTGCAACATGCGATTGGTCATACGCAATCGGAATTACCACTAATGGCAAACCGTTTGACAGCGTTTCTGAAACCGTATTGTGACCACCGTGAGAAACAACGCCGTCCAAATGAGGTAACAGATCTAATTGAGGAACCTGCTGATAAACCATAAAATTTTCCGGCCATTCCTCAAAAAGCTGAGGGTCTGAAACCACAACAACCATTAAGTTTTCATCTTTAAAAGCATCAATAACCTTTTGGAAAAATGCTTTTTTATGTTCGTGGTCAAAAGTCGTTCCGATGCTTACCAGAATTTTCTTTCTTGGATTGCTGTTGAATTTTTCCCAATCAAATTCCGAAGAAACGCGACGCTCGGCAAGAACCGGACCTGTAAATTGGAAATTCGATTTCAAATCCATTTCACCAAAGAAATATTGGGAGGTTAAAACCAATGTTAGTAAATCTGAACAATCCAATGCACGGTTTTCTTCAACCCCTAATTCCTGTTGCAAAGCGATGATTTGTTTTTCTTCCCATTCATGTACTTTTGGAAGTTCGTTCATAATTTTAATGGCAGCTGGAGCGGTTACCGTTGTAGCGTAAGGCAAACCTAATTTTTTCGCAGCAATGGAAGTTGCAAACAACTGATGATCTCCAATTACCAAATCTGGTTGGTAGACTTTTAACAAAGGAATAATTCCGTTATAGCAATGCCTGTTCAAAGGAATCAGCACATCTTCGTAAAGAAATTTGATGCTGTCGATTCCGTAGACCACTTTTTTAGAAATAATATCGAGATAGTTTTCGCTTTCTCTTTTTTCTTCGTCCGTCTGATCGTACTGAATCAATAATAATTCGCCGCCTTTAGGAAGCTTATGTTGTAATTGTTGGTCTAGACTTATCCAGGCAACCTGATGTCCTCTTTCCAGAAGAGTGGCACCGATGCTTAATGTGGGGTTGACATGACCGGTTAAAGGGGGAACTATAAATACAAATTTAGCCATGGTTTTGTGATAAGGTTTTTAATGATTTTGATAAAAAACGGACAATGGTTTCTGCGATCAAAACAGGTTCCTGAATGGGGATGTTATGGTCTCCCTGAATGAATTGTATTTCAGAATTTCCGATCTGAGTATTCATCCATTCTCCTGTCGGTCTGCAGTTGGAATCTTCGCCGTACATCAGCATTGTCGGAGGTTTTAATTCCGAAAAATCTACTTCGCTCAGGAAATTTTTTTCTTTAATCATATCCGCTTTGATGCTGGTCTGATTAAACAGAAATTCATACATTCTGTGGTTTTTTTCCATCTGTCTTTTGCCCATCTGTACTTTGGTGGTGTCGGTAAAATTGGCTACATAATGCTCAAGAAATTCTTTACTGTATTCATCAATAATATTTCTGGCTTTTTCATCCTGCGGATCGGGAGCTTCGATAACAACCAACTGCTCGATGCGATTCGGCGCTTTTAAGGCGGTTTTTAAGGAAATTAATCCTCCAAAACTATATCCGACAAGATGTGCTTTTTCAATATTTAAGGCATCCATCAACGTCAAGACATCGGAAGACATATTTTCCAAATCGTAACCGTCTGTAAAGCGCTCACTCATGCCGTGACTTTTCAGATCGTACATCACCACATGAAAGTGTTTTGCCAGAATTGGAGCAATATTAAAATAATAAATAGACAGGTTGCTGAACATCCCATGGATCAGTACCACAGTCTGTTCAGCTCCTTTATTGAGTTCCTGAATATGAACCTTTTTATCGTTTACAGAGATTATTGGCATTCGTAGATATAATTGATAATCATACTTAAATCTAGGTTAATCAACTCGTCTAGATCCATTGAAGACAGCCATCCCGTAAAGTCGATCTGCTCGCCAAAATGTGCTTTGATTTTTTCTGAAAAAGAAACAATCTCGATGCTGTCCATTTCCAGGTCTTTCGTGAACGAACTTTCAGGTGTAATGTCCATTTCCTCTACAAATTCCTCACCGATAACTTCTGTGATAAAACCTTTTAAAAGGGTAAATAATTCTTCGTGATTTAATTTTGCTGTAGTGTTTATAGTGTCCATCCTATGATATAATTTTTATGTTTAATAGTTTTTATTTCTGTTCGGTTGATCCATAAAGAATCTTCTGTAATTTTTTCGATTTCGAACCGTTTCGGGTTTCCTCTTAGTCCTGTTCCTAGAAATTTTCCGTAGGCCTCTTTAGCTACCCAGAATTTGGTTGTCCATTCTGCCTGATCTTTTCCTTCTAATAAGGCTAATTCATGATCTGTAAAGACTAAGTCATAAAATCCTGAGCTTCGTTCCTCAATGATTTCCATATCGATTCCGACTGGTTTTCCGCTTTTTGCAATTCCGACAGCATCTTTTCCTTTGTGTGCCAGAGAAATGTGGATGTCTTTTGTTGAATCTCCAATTAAATAAGGCTTCCCGACCTCATCTTTCCCAACTTCAAAAGTGATAGGAAAGCAGGGTTGATTTTTTTCTTTTTTAAGAAGGTTTCTCACCGCATCTTTCACTGCAACCCGGCTTACCATATAGCTTTTTCTCTTGTTGGGAAGCAGCGTCTGATGGTATTTTTTTTCGGTTTGATTAAAATATCTTTTCAGGATAAAATCCCACGATGCTACTCTGGAATATGCCTGATGAAAGAAAAATGTATTAGGAGCAATTTCCTCTGAAAGACGGTTATGTAAAGGCGACATCGAAACATTCCATAAAGCTGCATCGATTTCCAAACGACGGTTTTGCCAGCCTGAAATTTTACACCATACTTTTCCGTTTCGGGTTAAAAGAATATCTCCGATCGCAAATTCGTCATTCATCTCAGTCAGGCTGCACGTGCATTCGAAAATACCATCCTGATCCTGTAAATCTCCGAAAAATTCAATGTCTTTTATTTTTACAGGGAACGCGATTCTGTCTTTTGTTAAGGTTAATTGTAACCAAAGTCCAAATAACTGTCCTGCATTATCCAACAACGAACCTTTTCCGCCATTTCCTTTGATTTTTCCGATAATTCCTTTTGTTCCAACCTTTGAAACCTTTGTAATTCCCTGGTATTTTTCACCATGGAACATGTGCATATCATAGATTTCCTCAGGAGTTCTTTCGATAGGAAGTAAATCCCCGATAGAAAGATTGATTGTAGGATTGGGTCTTGCTGTTGAAGTTAATAAAACTTCGGCGTTGGCGAAATTTTCAATATCTAAATAAGCATGGTTTTCCGATTTCCATTCACCTTTTACAGTTTTCTCGAAGGGTTTTGCAACATTCATCCATTGAAAAACGCTTACATTCATGATTTTATGAACCTGGCTTCCTTTGATTTCCTGCTGTGCAATTTCCGCTAACTGTTCGAAAATCATGGTCATCGGAATCACAGGCTCCATGTCGGCAACTTCTGTCCAGCCTTTGGGCTGTCTCAATAAGCTGTGATCGATGAGGTAAGGATGAGTTTCTAATGTTACGTATAATGTCTTTTCAAAATTCCTACTTATTGGAGCCTGAACTTTTGGTAACACAACATTCGGAACTGAAATTTTCGGACGATCCTGGAATAAAGTTAAAACTTCTTCCTGCATACGAATCATATCTGAAATATTATCCTGAAATGCCTGAACAAGAGGATGTCCTGATTTTGCAACCGTTGCAGTAACTTTTTGTTTCGGTGTCTCAATCGATTTTGCTAAATGTTGAAGCTCCTTGAAACCACGGATAATCGGTGAGCCTAATTCAAGTTTTATCCCTTTTCCGGATGATTTTTTTGTTTGAGTCTGGATCTCTAAAAAGTCTAGCGCAACTGTTTTTCCTTCTACAAATAAGGCAGCAACGACACGTTGCAATTGCGCCAATGCAGATCTAACAGGAGTGCTGGAAGCAATCGTACTGAATGCTTTTCCTTTCAATGTATCGTCAATAAATCCAATTAAACCACCGGTTCCGACCTGAATGAAAAATCTTGCGCCTTCTTCGTATAATTTATCCGTCAGTTCACGGAAACGAACAGGTTCTACAAGATGTTCCGCGCTAAGTTTTCTGATGGATTCCTGATCAGCAGGATACGGCTCCAAGGTTGTTGCCGACCACAATGGAATTTTCGTCTGCTGAAACTGTGCTTTTTCCATTCCTGCTAAGATTACATCAAGTTTATCTGCAATAAAAGGAGAGTGGAATCCTGACTGAAACGGCAAAATCTGATGAAAGATCTGTTTGGATTTTAAAACAGGAACTAATTCATCCAACGCTGAGTTACTTCCGCAAAGAATTACCTGATTCGGGCAGTTGTCGTTGGAAATATAGACGTTCGGAATTGTTGAAATAATGGGTTTAATGACTTCAATTCCGGCTCCGATAGCGATGAATTTAGAATCTTTTAATTCAAAAGTCTCGGGATTTAAAACATCAATTAAGGCTTTTACAGAATTTACTTCCGCCAATTCAGAAGAGTAACCTGCGAGCCATTCTCCCAAACTGTGACCTGCATTCATATCAGGAATAATTCCCAGTTTTTTTAAAGAATTATCCAGGATACTGCAGGTATTGAAAATATTTAAAGCATCATTCAATAGTCCTTCGCCTTCCGTTTCAATTGGTGCATTGATGTTGAAATAACGGCTTACACTTTCAATTTCACCCTTCGCCAATCCGTCTAATCCCGGAAAGACAAAAGCTACTTTTTCTCCATTTTGCAACAGGGGAGTATTAGTGTACCAAATATCCTGTTTATTTCTCCACGAATTATTTTTAGCAACTATTTTTATTGCTTTTTCAATTCTCGAAGGAGTCGGTTCGAAAATAGCCACACGGAAATTTCCTTCACCAACTGCTGTTTCATTATTTTGTAAAGCAGTTAATAATTCTTCATGCGTTGATCTTGCCAGGATTAAAACCTTATCTTTTTTAGGCATATCGTATCCCTCCAATACAACATGTGCATTGATGCCTCCGAATCCGAAAGCATTGACTGCGGCTACTTTTGGTAAGCCAGTTTTTGACCAGTTTTTAGCTTCCTGAACAGGTTCGAATCGGGTATTCTGCATTTCCGAAGTCGGATTTTCGCAGTATAAAGTCGGTGGCAATGTGTCGTGATGCAGAGCCAGACAGGTTTTGATTAAACCGGCAATTCCTGCAGCGGGCATCGCATGGCCAATATTTGATTTTACAGAACCGATTCCTGCAATTTTAGCCCCTTCTTCTTTTCCGAAAAACTGAGCTAAAGTCTGCAATTCCGTTTTGTCACCAAGGGGAGTTCCTGTTCCGTGAGCTTCCAGATAACCGATTTGGTTTTCATCTAACTCTGCATTTTCCCAAGCCTGTTGCAACGCCTTTAATTGTCCTTTTACAGAAGGGCTCATTACGCTCGTTCCATTACCATCACTGCTGATTCCGACACCTTTAATAACCGCATAAATTTTATCCTGATCGCGAACAGCGTCTTCTAATCTTTTCAAGACTACAAATCCGCAACCTTCACCAATCAATAAACCATCTGCATCACTACTGAGAGGCTTGATTTGCTGTTGGCGGGACATTGCGCCCAACTGGGCAAAAATACTCCAGAACGCAGCGTTTTGACCGGTGTGAACGCCTCCGGCAATCATAATATCGGATCGACCTCTCTGAAGTTCCTGTACCGCATGATCAACGGCTAATAAAGCGCTTGCACAAGCTGCGTCAACGGTAAAAGCAGTACCTCCAAGATTGAACCGGTTTGCTACCAGAGAAGCCACTAAATTCGGGATTAATCCCATCGCGGTATCGGCTGCAAAACGTCCTTTCTGTTCCTGAAAAGCGTGTTTTACTTTTTCAATATCGGCAGAAGAAACTTCGAGTAATAATTCTTTTAACAAAGAAGAAATTTGCTCTCCTGTTCTTACGATTTCAATAGCTCTTGTTGCGCCAGGACCTGTGTAATTACCTTTTCCAATAATAATTCCGGTTTTTTCCAGCGAAATATTTTTTTGAAAAATACCCGCATCGTCTAAGGCTTTCTGAACCAAATCCAATGTTAATAAATGATCAGGTTCTGTTCCTTCAACTGCCAAAGGTAAAATTCCGAAAGCAGTCGGATCAAATTCATAATCCGGGATGAATCCACCGCGTTGGCAATAAAAACGGTCAACCGGATTGGTGCTGTCACTGAAATGAACAGGGTCTATTCGGTCGGCAGGAGCCAGTGTGGTAGAGTCTACTTTATTGACAATATTCTGCCAAAAAGTTTGGGCATCCTGCGCCCCGGGAAAAATGCAGGATAAACCAATTACAGCAACATCTGTTTTTTTCATACATTCAATTTAAAACAGAGATTACCAATTACTTCCTGACATGATTAATACCTGACTTTCAGTCCCGTATTTTATTTCATTTAAGAAAATTTCTTTCCCCTGATCCAATGGAATTAAAGAAATACCTCTTCTTTCATATTCTGTTTCCAAGGTTGGGGAGACCATTCCGGCTCCTTTCCACGGACCCCAGTTAATGGAAATTACTTTTCCTTTTAATTTTTTATTTAAAGCATTCGCGTAATCATCCAAAACAGAGTTTGCGGCTGCATAGTCAGTTTGTCCTTTATTTCCGTACACCGAAGCGATACTTGAAAACAATACCACAAACTGACAATCTGTACGAAGTTGTTCTGCCAATACACGAAGTGGCTTCACTTTAGTATCGAAAACACGTCCGAAAGAGCTTGTTGTTTTTTGTCTGAATAATTTGTCTTCCAATAATCCCGCACCATGAATAACACCGTCTAAGCGGTTATATTTTTCATAAATACTGTTGATTAATTCAGACAAACCATTTTCATCGCAAAGGTCTAATGACTGGTAAATAATTGTATTTCCCAATTGCTCCATATCACGAATAGTACGCAGAATCTGATTGTTTTTATAGACTTTTATCGTTTCTTTTTCAATCTCAGAAGGTGAAGTGAACGTTCCTGATTTGATAAGATAAGCTCTTATTTCTTCTTTGGTTTTAAATGCTTCCAGTTCGCTGTTTGTCGCCTGATTTCTCGGATCAGCCGATCTTCCTACCAAAACATAAGTACAAGGATAAGCCTGTGACATGTGTTTTACCAGTTCGGAAGTGATTCCCTGAGCGCCACCAAGAACCAGTACTACCGAATCCTTATCCAATTGAATTTGAGCTTCACTCAAACCTGTCGATAGAGGTGACGGAATGATATCTACTTTATGTCTCTTATCGTTTTTATAAATAACTTCGGCAGGTTTATCTTTCGTTAAAATTTCTTTTAAGGTGATTTCAGCGATCTGCTCGATCTGTTGAGGGGATGTTAAGCTGATTAATCTGCAATTCGTCTGCTCGAACTCACGAGCCAGACTTTTGAAAAGTCCCGGATGTCCTTTGTAATGGCGCAAAAGAGTAGTATCCGTCAATTCCTGAACGTGAGCCGGAATATCGGAAATCAGATAAATCCATTTTGCTTTATCAAGGTCCATTTTTTTAATTAAATCAACGTGGTCGATGATGTTGTGGTTCGCGGAAGATGAGAATAAATCAAGGATAATTAATCCGTCAAAATCCGTTAAATCTTTATCCAAATCAATTAATTCTGCAATCGCACCATATTTTTCAAGCTCATTTTTAATTGCTAACGTCTGATTGCTGTCATTTTGAGTGATGGCAAAACGTTTTCCTTGAAGGATCTCTGTGTTTTCACTTAAAGAAATATCAGTTGGAGTCAAATCAAAACGAAGACGGGATAATGCGCTTTGTTCTGGTTCAGAAGCAGTATTTCCGCTCATTTCGTGAATCCAAGAAGCTAATCCGTTCAGTGTTTTAATTGCCGCTAATTTTTCCATTAAATCATCAGCTTGTTCCATATCACCGCCGAAGCCGATTTTTGTTTTCAGATCACCAATAATTTCCATACGTTTGATGGAATCGATGCTTAAATCTGCTTCCAAATCAAGATCTAAGCCTAACATTTCTTTCGGATAGCCCGTTTTATCGCTTACAATATTTAAAATAGCTGCTTGAAGTTCTTCAAGAGAAAATCCAGTCTGAGCTTGGAAAATTGAAGCCTGAGTTTCAGTAACTCCAATTTTTTCTGTTGTATTTGGAGCATCTGAATATTCTGTTAACCAGGAAACTAACCCGTTTAATGTTTTAATTCCAGCTAACTGTTCCATGATAGTATCTTCATTTGCTGTGTTTGAAGAAAAAGAACCTAGCTCAGCTTTCAGAGTACCAATAATTTCAACTCTTTTAATGGAATCAATACTTAAATCTGCTTCCAAATCCATTTCCATTCCCAACATTTCGTGAGGATAACCCGTTTTATCGCTTACCACTTGCAGCAATAGTGTTTTAATATCCTTTGTCGGAGCCTGTTTTGTGGGAACAGCAGCTGTTTGTGTTTCGTTGTTTGTTGTAGAAGCTACCGGAGCAGGGATATTCTGAGTCGGAATATTTTGAATTGAAGCTTGATAAACAGGAGCCTGATAAGCCTGTGGATTCTGTCCTAAGAACGAAAGCATCACATCGCGTTGCGCCTGAATCATCATTTTCATACTGTTTAAGTATTCCTGCAACATGCGTTCCGTATTCGTCTGGTTTTCAGCTGCCGGAGTTTGTGTATTATTGGTAAAATTGTTCATTTGGAGTGGATTTATGATGGGTAATGCACCGTTAACAGGAAGTGAACCTGTTGTTGGGTGAGCTGTCTGTCCATTTACATGCCAGATAGCCGGACTTTTTTTATACAGTTCAGGCTGGTCGATTTGAATGGATTTTGCATTTCGACCCTCGAAAAGCTTAGCGATATTAAAGCTTCTTCCTGTTCCCAAATATTGAGCAAGTGTTGAAAGAAGATGTGTTAATTTGTTGGTGTTGTTATCTTCAACAAATAAGGTCAATTGGTCTTTTTCAAGGCATGATTTTGTTAATCCTGTTAATACTTTTCCTGGTCCGACCTCAATGAAAATTCTTGCACCGTCGTTGTACATTGCCTGAAGTTCTTCCACGAATCTTACGGGCTGTACCAAATGATCAGTTAGTCTTTCTTTAATATCAGAAACATTTGTTGGATAGATTTCTGCTGTTGTATTCGACCAAACCGGAATTTGCATTTCGTTGAACGGAACATTTTCTAAAACAGTTTTGTATAAATCTTTAGACTTCGCCAGCAATGGACTGTGGAATGCGCAGGCAACTTCCAGTTTTTTTGCTGAAATTCTTTCTTGTTTCAATACCTCCAGTAATTTGTTGATGGCTTCCGTGCTTCCGGCCACCACACATTGAGTCGGAGCGTTGTAATTTACAGGATAGCAACCTTCAACCCGGGTTAAGATAGGTTCTAGGTTTTCTTTCGTTGCGCTTACCGCAATCATAGAGCCCGGATCGCCGCCTTCAACAGAATTTAAGATCGATTTTGCTCTCTGAATACTTAAATCAACCAGTTTTTCTTCTTCGAAAACGCCCGCAAAACACAACGCCGGTAATTCGCCGTAGCTGTGACCCGCCAACATATCAGGAACAATTCCGATGGATTGTAAGAATTTCGCCAGCGCCAAATCAACAATTCCTAAAAGCGGTTGAGCTAAACGCGTATCTTTTATCGTTTCTTTTTGTTGTTTTAAAGCGGCTTCATTGAATGTTTTTGAAGGGAAAAGCACTTTTTCCAATTCAGGATAAGAGTCTATCAATTTTCGCATTTTGGGGAAAGCAACGAATAAATCACGAGCCATGTTGATGCGCTGACTGCCTTGTCCCGGAAATAAAAATGCAACTTTTCCTTCTTTTTTATTTACGGTAAATGTGTCTTTGCTTTCAATTCCGGATAAAGCCAGTTCAATGTTCATCATCAAATGTTCTGTTGTATCGGCAACGATGCTCAGCTGAACCTGTTTTTCTGAACCTGTTGCCAAACTGTAAGCAATGTCTTTTAAAGCAATGCTGTCATTTACCTCAAGTAGTAATTTAACCTGATTTAACTGGATTCTAGCCTCATCGTATGTATCTCCACGAAACACAAATAATTCCGAAGGCCAGGATTGTAGTACCGCAGAACCGTCTTCTTTAGGATGGTTTGCGATTACTGTATGGAAATTTGTTCCGCCAAAACCAAACGCACTGATTCCTGCATAACGGTTTTTGTCAGGCCAAATTCCGGTTTCTGCATTGAAAGCAAAAGGACTTGTTGTCGCATTGTAATAAGCATTCGGTTGCTGAAGGTGAATAGTCGGAGGTTTTACCCCGTGATAAACTGCTAATGAAGCTTTAATTAAACCTGCCAAACCAGCCGCACATTTTGTATGCCCGATCTGAGTTTTTACGGAACCTAAATGCGTCTGTCCCGGCAGAGCTCCTGAGCGGCTGAATAAGTTGGTCAATGCACTCAGTTCGGTTTTATCACCCACCACAGTTCCCGTTCCGTGAGCTTCAACCAATCCGACTGATGCAGGGCTGATTCCGGCCTGGGTGTACGCTCTTTCCAGCGCACGAACCTGTCCGATTTTTCTCGGTGCGGTTAAACCAAGTGCTTTTCCGTCACTTGAACCACCAACACCTTTTATCACAGAATAAATTCTGTCGCCGTCTTTTACGGCATCTTCATATCTTTTTAACACTAAAATTGCAACACCTTCTCCCAAAGCAATTCCGTCTGCTTCACTATCGAAAGTGGCACACCTTCCTTTTCTGGAAAGAGCATGGGTGCTGGAAAACATCAGGTAATCGTTGATTCCGTTGTGTAAATCTGCTCCACCTGCCAATACCATATCTGATTTGCCTAAAATCAATTCCTGACAAGCCAGATCAATGGCTGCCAAAGAAGAAGCACAGGCTGCATCTACGGTGTAATTTCTTCCGCCTAAATCCAGACGATTGGTAATTCTTCCGGCGATAACATTTGCTAAAATTCCAGGGAATGAATCTTCCGTGGTGTGAGGGAAGGCCTCTTTCACTTCCTCATGAAGCTCACCGAAAACCTGTTTGTAGTATCCTCTGAAACTGTAGCTGTTGGCCAAATCATTGCCTCCTTCAGCACCAATAATGACTGAAATATTTTCTCTGTTGGTATGTTTTTCACCGTAACCTGCATCGTCCATCGCACGTTTTGCTACCAATAAAGTCAACAATTGAGTTGGTTCGATAGCTGCCAAAGATTGTGGCGGAATTCCGAATGCCAATGGATCGAAATCGATTTTAGGAATAAATCCGCCCCATTTTGAATGAGAAACATCGGCTTCATTGGAATCCGGATGGTAGTATAATTCTTTGTTCCATCTTTCGTCCGGAACTTCCGTTACGCTGTCTTTTCCAAGAACGATATTTCTCCAGTATTCCTCTAAATTTTTTGCATCAGGGAAAATACATTCCATTCCGATAATGGCGATGTCTAAAGGTCTTTCAACTGAAATAGGTTCTTCTGAAAGTTCAGCTTCCTGAATATATTTTTGATTATTAATGCTTACATTTTCGTGTAATTCATCCAAAGAAATTACTTTGTTTTGCATTGTCGCAACCTGACCAATCATGTACATTCCCAAATCCAATTGATCTTCTTTAGGAATATTGACTAATTGATCTCCTTGACGTTCAACGCCTTTTGCTGCGATTCTTAAACGCCCAACATTTAATTTTTCTAGCTGTTCCCAAACTTCTTTTTTGTCGGTTCCGGCTGCGATTAATTTAGATTTTTCTTCATTAAAATATTTAGCAAAAGCGGTATCTAAACAACGCGTTTCGTGTCCCGGAGCAGTTTCCAGTAAAACGGTTTCTTTCGCCTGCATCGCCTGCAACTGGAATTCTTCCTGAATTGCGCCACATTCTACAGCTTCTTTCGTGTACAAATAGGCAGTTCCCATTAAAACTCCGATTTTTACACCTCTTGCAGCCAACGGAGCTGCCATAATGGAAACAAACGCAGTCGAAAAATCATTATGAATTCCGCCTGCAAAAAATACACTGATGTTTTCAGGATGGTCCTCTTTTAAAATTCTTTCAATCTGTTTTTCCCAAAGAACGGTACTGGAAAGCGGGCCAACGTGACCGCCACATTCACGGCCTTCGAAAATGAAATTGGTTGCGCCTTCCTTCAGGAAAATATCTAAAAGGGCAGGAGAGGGAACATGTAAAAAGGTTTTAATTCCCGCTTTTTCAAAAACTTTTGCCTGGGCAGGCCTTCCTCCCGCAATTAGGACAACAGGTGGCTTTGCTTCTAAAATATAAGACGTTTGTTCGTCTCTCAATTCCTGTGGTGCAAATCCTAAAATTCCGACACCCCATGTTTTTTCTCCAGCTAAATTTTTGGTATCAAATACCAAAGATTTTGCAGCATTACCTTTTAATAAAGATAGAGCAACAAATGGTAAAGCACCTGATTCAGCCACCGCATTGGCGAATGCAGGAACATCGCTCACACGCGTCATCGGACCTTGTGCAATGGGATATTTTAAGTTGAGATCTTTTGCTAAAATATTTTCCTGCCCGATAATATGAAGTGCTTTTGCCTGTTTCAGATGACCATACATGGCTTCTTTAAATGCAAAAACTAATTTTTTCAGATTTTTAAAATCTTCATACAGATCGATTGCCAAAGAAATATCCTGTCCCATAGGAATATAGCTCTTGCTTATATCAAGATCTTTGAAATATTCTGTAAGTTCTTCGGCTGTGATATTTTCCGGCAAAGAAGGAGAATTGGGTCTCACCAATACACGATGATTGGCAATGATTTTTGTTTCTGTTCCGTTTAGTTTTGAACACAAATCTTTGATTTCCATAGGTACAGAAGTTTCCGGAAATAAGGCAAGCTGGCTATCCAGAACTATACCGGCAGCTCCAAGAGATTTTGAAGCAGCAGCTGTGTGAAGCCCGATTCCACCCTGCACCCAGACAGGAATGGATTTAATTTCTTTAATTACGCGTTGGAATAAGATAAAGGTAGATTCATATCCGATTAATCCTCCGGCTTCATTGCCCTTAATAATAATGCCTTTAGCGCCTGATTGCTCGGCTTGTATGGCTTCTTCCAAGCTGCTTACCTGATAGATGATTGGCCGATTCCATAAAGGATTTGCTGGAATTTGGAAAGGCTGAATCGTAAACTGTACCTTTTCCGAAATGTTGAGGGATGTTAGTTTTTCATTTGAAATATGAATACCATAGTATGGTATATCTTTTTTATCAAGTAGATCAAGTGATTCCTGGGCAATCACCAACTCATGTCCTAAGCTTAAGACAGGGAACGCATCTGCTTCATAGAGTTTAATAATAAGATTAGCATCCGGTTTTTCAAAAGGAGTTAATCCAATAATGGTTAAGTTTTTCATTGTGTTGTGGTATTGAAATGATAGAAGGGGAATTTCATAATAAACATCAAACTTACCTATGATAAATTGATAGTCTATTATGAAAGCATAAAAATAGTTAATTTTTATTATATTTTCAATAATAAAC
>JBCNMJ010000058.1:0-24072 GCA_039594975.1 Chryseobacterium sp.
GGAAAGAGCTATGAGAAGTGCTGATAAAAACTACATTTTAAAGGCAGCAAACGAAAATTTTGCAAAAAAGAAGTGGAAAAATGCTTTAGCTCTTTATGATAGACTTACCAATCTGGTAGCAGGTACGGATGATTTTCCTAATGTAGGTTTCAATACGGCATATGCAAACTATTATGATAAAAACTATAAGCTTGCAGGGCACCAGTTTAAAAATTTTGCAGTAAGTTTTCCTAAAGATCCTAGAGCAGAAGAAGCGGCTTATATGTCAGCTTTGTGTTATTATGAAGGATCTATGGATTATAATTTGGATCAGTCTAGTACAGAACTGGCCATTAATGAGCTTCAGGATTTCTTAAATAATTATCCTAACTCTGAAAGATCTAAAAATATCAATACTCTTATTGAAGAGCTTTCATATAAATTGGAATTTAAAGCCTACGAAAACGCAAGACAGTATTTTAAAATGGGAGATTATAAATCTGCCAATATTGCGTTGGAGAATGTTTTGGAGGATTTCCCAAGTACAAAACTTCGTCCGAAAATTTATGATTTTATCATGAAATCCCGTTACGAGTTAGCTGCTAGATCTGTTTACGATCTGAAAGAGGAGCGTATTGAAAGTGCGCTTTCTTTTACAAAACAGGTAGAAAAAGAGCTTCCTAATACAGAATATGCAAAAACAGCTTTAGATCTTAGACAAAAACTGGAAAAAGATAAGAAAGACTTTGCTGTTGTAAAGAAAAATACAGAAGCGAGAATTGCGACTCTTACCGAAAGACAAAAGAAGGAGGCAGCTAAGCTTGCAGATAAGGCAAAAACCGAGCAACAACTGAAAGATCAGGTTTCTGCTGAGAAAAAAGCAATGCAGATTCAAAGGGATAGTGCGGCACTTCAAACACCTCCACCTGCAGCGACTTTCAAAATTCAAAGATAATTTGTAAATTTGCCATCTTAAAATAAAATAAATTTCTCAAAATGAGCGTAAAAGATACAAAAGCAGAAGTAAATACGATTACTTACGATAAAGATAAGATTGAAGAAAAAGTAGGTTCAATCTATGAAGCTATTGTTATCATGGGAAAAAGAGCAGAGCAAATCAATGCAGAAATTCGTACAGAATTGCACAACAAACTGGATGAATTTGCTGTTCACAACTCTACATTGGAAGAAGTTTTTGAAAACAGAGAGCAAATTGAAATCTCTAAACACTATGAAAAACTTCCAAAGCCAACTTCTATTGCAATTGAAGAATGGTTAAATGATGATGTATACTTCAGAAAAACAGAAGATAGAAAATAATCCTCTGTCTTTTAAATATACAAAGGTCATAGAGAAATTCGTTTCTTTATGACCTTTGCTATTTTATATAATGGCGGTTATAGGAAAAATAAGTAAATTAGTGATTCAAAAAAAATAAAACTCAATGAGTATTTCCGGCAAAAAGATACTAATCGCCGTTTCTGGAGGAATTGCAGCTTACAAAATTCATTTCTTGATAAGAGATTTTGTGAAAAAAGGAGCGGAAGTTCAGGTCATCATGACTCCCGATGCAGAAAATTTTGTTACAAAACTGAGCCTGTCTACCTTATCAAAGAAACCTGTTTACACAGATTTTTATGGAGATAACGGAACATGGAATAGTCATGTAGAATTGGGATTGTGGGCAGATATAATGATTGTTGCTCCCTGTACATCCAATACATTGTCGAAAATGGTTCACGGAACCTGCGATAATTTACTGATTGCAACTTATATGTCGGCAAAATGTCCTGTATTTATTGCTCCTGCAATGGATCTGGATATGTATCAACATCCTTCTACGAGAAAAAATCTTGAATTGGCGGAAAGCTACGGTCATTATATTATTCCGGCCGAAAACGGTGAACTGGCGAGTGGCTTAATAGGACAGGGAAGGATGGCAGAACCAGAAACCATCGTAAAAAATATTGAAGAATTTTTTAATTCATCTCAAAATAAATCCTTAGAAGGAAAAACTATTCTTATCACAGCAGGACCAACCTATGAAGCTATTGATCCCGTTCGATTTATCGGAAACCATTCCTCGGGAAAGATGGGATTTTCTCTGGCGGAAGAAGCCGCAAAAAGAGGAGCAAAAGTGATTCTCATTTCCGGGCCGAGTACTGAAAAAACAGCTATTCACAATATCGAAATCCATAGAGTAACATCCGCAAAAGAAATGCTTGAAAAAGTATTTCAATTCTATGAAAACGTAGATATTGCAATTGCAAGTGCAGCTGTGGCGGACTATGCACCGAGAGAGGTAGCAAAAGAAAAAATTAAGAAAAATGATGATAACTTAACCATAGAACTTATTAAGAATCCTGATATTCTTAAAACGATGGGAGAGAAAAAAAATCGCCAGTTTCTGGTTGGATTTGCTTTGGAAACCCAAAATGAAGAAGAAAATGCCAAAGGAAAATTAGAAAAGAAGAATCTGGATATGATTGTTCTGAATTCTTTAAGGGACAAAGGAGCAGGTTTTAAAAATGATACCAATAAAATAAAAATCTTTACGAAAACGGATAAAACGGAGTTTGATCTGAAATCTAAAGACGAAGTGGCTAAAGATATTTTCAACTTTATTGAAAATCAGCTATTAAAATAATTTTTATAAATTTCCGTAGTCAATTTTAAATAAACAATGAAAAGAATATTAAGCATACTTTTTATATTTTTGCTATTTAACTTTAGTTTTTCCCAGGAACTGCTTTCTACAGTTCAGATCAATGCTCAGCAAATGGGGGGAAGCAATCAGCAGGTGTATAAAACGCTGGAGAAAAGTCTTAGGGACTTTATCAACAATACGAGCTGGACAGGGAAAAAATTACAAAACTTTGAAAAAATTAAATCAAATTTTGCGATTATTATCAGCGAGAAAGACGGAAATAATTACAAAGGGAGTATCGTTGTACAGGCTGTTCGCCCTGTATTCAACACCAACTACGAATCTCCATTGCTTAATATTCAGGATACGAAATTCGGATTCGAATATGTGGAAAATGAAAACCTGATTTTTAATGAGCGACAATTTTCCGGCAAAAACCTGATTGATGTGATCAGCTTTTATGTCTATCTGATTTTGGGATATGATGCAGATAGCTTTCAGGCAATGGGAGGAACGCAGTGGTTTACAAAAGCACAGCAGATTGCCCAGAATTCTCAAAACAGAAACTACGAAGGCTGGGCTCAATTAGGAACAGAAGGTCCGCGAACAAGAGGAAATTTGATCAGTACTTTGCTGAATTCAAATACTAATCAGTTGAGAAATACTTTTTATACTTACCACAGAATTGGATTAGACGGACTTTATAATCAGGATCAGACTCCTTCCAAAAAAGCTATTTTCGACGGTTTGATGCAATTAAAAATATATGAAAACAATTTTCAGCAGAACTATGCTTTCAACCTTTTTATTGAAGCAAAAAGTGATGAGATTTTCAATATTTTCAATTCCGGAAATAACGGAGGAATCATATTGGGTGATTTAAAACAGCTTATGATTATTTTTGCTCCAAAACATACTGACTCCAAGTGGAATAAATGGAAGTAGGAAAATCTATTCTTAAATCTTAATTGGAAATTTTATATTTGCAGGAACAATCGTTATCTGCTATTGATTTATGCTTTCGAGAATCTATATAAAAAACTTTGCACTTATTGATGTCCTTGATGTATCCTTGCATAAGGGACTACAGGTAATTACCGGGGAAACCGGGGCCGGAAAATCAATTATTTTAGGTGCACTTCGTCTAATCTTAGGAGAAAGAGCAGATGTAAAGTCGATCTCCAATGCAGAAGAAAAAAGTATTGTGGAAACCGAGTTTTCATTGAATAACCGCTTCAAGAAATTTTTTATAGAAAATGACCTGGATTACGATCAACAGACGATTATAAGAAGAGAAATTCTTCCATCGGGAAAATCCAGAGCTTTTATCAATGATGTTCCGGTAACTTTGGATGTTCTGAAAGAGCTGTCTTCCCAGCTTATTGATATTCATTCCCAGTTTGAAACTTCCAATCTTTTTACGGCAGAATACCAGTTTAAGATTATTGACGGACTTTCCGAGAATAAGAAAATCGTGGAGGAATATCAGCTTGAGTTTTCGGATTTCCAAAGTTTAAAAATTCAACTTAAGAGGCTTCAGACACAGCTTGCTGAAACCAATAAAGAAAGTGATTATAAAGAATTTTTACTGAACGAACTTGAAGAGCTTAAGTTGGACGAGGTAGATTACGAAGAGCTGCAAAACCAGCTCTCTATTCAGGAAAATGCAGAGATGATTTCTGAGAATCTCGCACAGATTTTATCGAGATTTCATCAGGAGGAAGTAGGGATTCTTTCATTCTTTAATGAAGCCAAAAATAAGCTTTCCAAGATATCAGAGGTTTCCAATAGTTTTTCGGATCTGGATGAAAGACTTGAAACATCTTTTGTGGAAATCAAAGATATTATTTCCGAACTCGAAGATGAAGCCGAAAAAATTGAAATGAATCCTGAAAATCTGGTGTTGCTTTCTGAGCTTAACAATAAAATAAATTCATTATTTCTAAAGCATAGCGTTTCAGGAATTAATGAATTGAAAGAAATAAGAGACCAGTTATCGGGAGATCAGCAGGGAGCTTCTGAACTGGAAGCGAATATTGCGGCTATAGAAGAAAACATTACTAAAAAAGAAAAAACACTTCAAAACCTTGCAGAAAAGCTTTCCAAAAACAGAAAGAAAAGCATTCCTGTGTTCATTAAAAAAGCTGAAGATCTGCTTAAAAAATTAGGATTGGAAAAAGCGAAAGTGGATATCCAATTGCAGGATTCTCCGGATTTTAATCAATTCGGAAAAGAGAATATTCAGTTATTATTTCAGGCAAACTCAGGTTTTCCTTTAAAGCCTATTCAAACGGCTATTTCGGGAGGTGAGAGATCACGTGTAATGCTAGCTGTAAAGAAAATTATTGCAGAAAGCGATGAACTTCCAACGCTTATTTTAGATGAGATTGATACCGGAGTTTCAGGAAAAGTAGCCGAAGAAATCGGGAATCTGATGCGTGAAATGTCTTCGGATATGCAGCTTATCGTTATTTCCCACTTGGCACAGGTTGCAGCAAAAGGGAACAACAACTATAAAGTGGTAAAACAGGATGTCTCCGGAAAAACGCAGTCTACGATTGTACCTTTAAATGACGAGGAAAAACTGAATGAAATTGCCCAGTTGCTTTCCGGAAGTAAAATTACGGAAGCTGCAATGGCACAGGCAAAAGAGTTGATAGGGTAACTTGAATTCAATTAAAAATATAAAAAAAGGCTTCCGAAAATTCGGAAGCCTTTTTTATTGTATTAAAGTAGAATGATATTGTTTATTTTCTTTCTTAAATACAAACAAGGTCTGTCATTCTGAACGGAACTAAGTGGAGTGAAGAATCTTTTCATTTTTACACGGATTCCTCCTTTGTCGGAATGACATTTTATACAGATTTCATTTTATATTCACATTTCCTATGTAACCAAAAAGTTAACTTAGTAAAATAACCTTATATGAGCTAATCTCATCAAAATCTGTAACATTTTTAACCTTATATTTACTAATGTAAAAAAGATAACTATGTTTTTTAAATTTCTGAGACTAGAGTTCAAAAGCTTTTTCAGGGGTTCTTCCTTAGGGATCAATCTTGCGATGAAGATTTTCCGTCTTTTAGGGATTCTGTATTTTATGGGGTGTCTCGTTGTAGGGGCATTTTTAGCATTCTTCTATATTCAGGAAGATGTACATGGAAACCCGATGAAGGTGGTGTCTAAATTTTTAATTATAGCTTGGGCGGCCGATCTTATTGCTAAATACATGTGGCAGGAAATGCCGACGCAGAACATCAAACCTTTTCTTACTCTAAATATTGCTAAGAAAACTTTGGTCAATTATATGTTGAGCAAGACTTTTCTGTCTGCCTTCAGTTGGCTGAATTCTTTGTTTTTTATTACCTTTTCGGGGATCGCAATATTCAACGGGTATGATGTGATCGGAGTTTTTACCTGGTTTCTCGGAGTCTCTCTGCTGTTTTATCTGAATAACTTTATCAATATCCTTTTCAATGACAAAGAAACGGTAGCAATTATTGTGGGGTGTATTTTCGCAGCAGTGGGAGGACTTACGTACTACAATATTGTTCCGGTACTGGAATATTCCGAAAAGTTTTTCTTTGGCTTTTATGAAAAACCTTATTTCGTAGTCATTTCAATCCTTTTATTTATTGGTTTATGGAAGATTTGTTTTAACCATATTCATAAGGTTTTTTATCTGGATGAAGGACTGGAGGTAAAAAAAGATATCGGAAAAACAGAGAATATTGCTTTCTTGAATAAATACGGCGCTATCGGTACATTTATCAATAATGATATTAAAATGCTGAAACGAAACAAGGTTGCCAAAGGAATTTTGCTGGGAAGTGTACTATTCCTTTTTTATGGAATGCTGATGTTTTCTTCACCAATCTATAAAACTCCGGCAATGACGATGTTTATGGGACTGTTTGTAACGGGAGGCTTCCAGTTTTTATTCGGGCAGAGAGTTCCTGCCTTCGACAGTTCATATTATCCTTTAATGATGACACTGAATGTTCCTTACAAAGAATATTTAAAGGCAAAATGGTGGCTGATGAATATTGTAACGGCAGCTTGTATGGTATTGGCGGTTTGCTATGCCTATTTCGGCTGGGAAATGTATGTGACGTTCTTTGCTGCGGGGATTTATAATATTGGGGTGAATTCTCAGTTTACTCTTTGGTCGGGTGCATTTAATAAAACTCAGATCGATCTGAATTCAAAAGAAAAAAGATTTGGTCAGAAAAATAGTTTTAATATCAAGGCTTTACTTTTATTAATTCCGAAAATGTTTTTACCAATGGTTGTATTTGGTATTGTGCAGCGTTTCTTTGGAATTACAGCAGGAGTTATCAGTGTGGCGATCATGGGATTGATCGGATTTGTATTACGAGAAAAAATCTTTGATATCATCGTGAAACATTATAAAGTAGAAAAATACAGTACATTAGAAGCATTCAAAAACAAAGATTAATATGATCACTATTAATAATTTATCAAAAACATACGGTAAAGCGACCGTTTTAAATATAGAAAGCCTTGAAATTCCTAACGGCGAAACTTTTGGTTTAGTAGGAAATAACGGAGCGGGAAAGACGACACTCTTCAGCCTAATGCTGGATTTAATTCAGGCAACAACAGGTTTTGTTAGTATCGACGGAATAAAAGTAAATGAATCCGAAGCATGGAAAAATAAAGTTTCGGCGTTCGTAGACGATTCTTTTTTGATCGGATATCTTACTCCTGAAGAATATTTTTATTTCATCGGAGAATTGAGAGGGCAGAATAAAGCTTCTGTAGATGAATTTTTAAAACAGTTTCATGATCTTTTTAATGGTGAAATCCTAAACTCTGGGAAATATGTTCGTGACCTTTCAAAAGGAAACCAGAAAAAAGTAGGAATTGTTGGCGCAATTATCGGAAATCCTGAAATCATTATTCTGGATGAGCCTTTTGCCAATCTTGATCCTTCTACACAGATTAAACTTAAGAATCTGATTAAAGAGTTATCAAAACAGGATGGAGTGACCTTTCTTATTTCCAGCCACGATCTTTCCCATACAACAGAAGTCTGTAACAGAATTGTGGTGGTGAATAAAGGACAACTGGTAAAAGACATTCAGACGAACCCTGAAACACTGAAAGATCTGGAACAGTATTTTGCAGATCAGGTATCTAAGCCGGCCGAAGAAATTATATAATTCAATTTAAAATAGTAAAAATGACAGGTGCTGAATCCCAAAACGTGACTGACTATCCAAACAGCAATACGATTTTTATGGTTTGGAAATTGGCGGAAAATCCTAAATTAAAAGATACTTTTCAACAATTATGTGCATTGGTTCTGAATCTTAATAATTCTGTTTTTAACAGGTTTCCGGACAGCAGAGCAAGCTGTGTATTCGGAATTGGATATCGTGCATGGAATATCCTAGGTCTTCCTACTCCGCTCCCTAAAGAACTTGCCAGCTTTGAAGAGATAAAAGGAGAAAAACATACTGCAGTCTCTACACCGGGAGATTTTCATTTTCATCTGAGAGCCGATAATAAAAGTATTATTTTCGATATGGCAATTGAAATTTCAAAACTATTGTCATCTGTTGCGGAAAGCATTTTGGAAATTCATGGATTTAAATATTGGGACGACCGTTCAATTCTTGGTTTTGTAGACGGAACCGAAAACCCGCATAACGAAGACCGGGACTTCTTTGCTAAAATCGGTGATGAAGATCCAAAATATAAAGGAGGAAGCTATCTTTTCACTCAGAAATATCTTCATGATATGAATGCATGGAGAAGTCTTTCTACTGAAGAGCAGGAAAAAGTAATAGGAAGATCAAAAGAAAATGATATTGAAATGTCGGATGATGTGAAGCCTGCAAACTCTCACATTGCATTAGCTAATATTGAAGGTGAAAACGGAGAGGAACTGAAAATTGTTAGAGATAATATGCCATTCGGAAGCCCTTCAACAGGTGAGTTTGGAACCTATTTTATTTCTTACGCCAATACATTCTCAACAACAAAAAAAATGCTGACGAATATGTTTATTGGGAATCCTTCGGGAAATTACGACAGGATTTTAGATTTTAGTACAGCCGTGACTGGAACGCTTTTCTTTGTTCCGACCAGAGATATGCTGGATGAATTTTCAGGATAAAATAAGAGACAGAATTTTTCTGTCTTTTTTAATATAAAAATAAAATCATTGTGTTTTGTCATTCTGACGGAGGAAGAATCTCCTCATTTAAAACGGATTCTTCACTGCATTTCATTTTGTTTAGAATGATAGAAAAGAATAAATTTTTCAAAAAAATGTTTTTTTGTGTAACCTTTTCAAAACTTTGTTGTCTTTAAGATAGAAACAGATAATTCATGAAGCTTTTATTTGGAAATAAAAAAGAAGATTTGCTTAGCCGCCTCAAGAAACAGGATCCGGCTGCACAAAAAGTTTTTTATGAGCAGAATGTCAAAAAGTTTCTGAGTGTAGGGAAAAGCTACATCAGCGATTTGTATCAGGCGGAAGACTGTGTCATTAAAGCTTTTTGCAAAATTTTTAAGCATATTGAGAGCTTCCGTGGAGAAGGAAATCTGGAAGGATGGGCAAGGCGAATTGTGGTAAACGAGTGTCTTAACTTTATAAAAAGCCATAAAACCGTTTTTTATATTGATGATATCAACTCGTCATTTATGATTGAAGTTCCGGAAGAGGAAGTGATTTTTGACTTCAGTGCTCAGGATCTTTTAGACCAGCTTCCGGATGCTTACAGAATGGTTTTCAACCTGTATGTATTGGAAGGCTATTCGCATCAGGAAATTGCCGATACCTTGAAAATTTCCACTGCAGTGAGCAAGACCCAGCTGTTTCGGGCAAAAGAGAAGCTGAGAGTACTTTATCTTCAACAACAAAAAACAATGAAAAATGAACACATTCAGAGATAATTTGGAACACCAGATAAAAAAGCAGATCGAGGAGAGAGAAATTGCTCCTTCAAGAGATCTCTGGTCTGAAATAGAATTGCAGAAAGAAAACCCTCATTCTAAATTCCCAATGAACTGGGTGTTGATGGCGGCATGCATTATACTTGTTTTTGGTTTGGGTTTTGTGCTTTTCTCAAATTCTTCAGAAAAAAATAATACTCAGAATAGTAAGATCACCAAAGTAAAAGAGGTTTTTCCACAGGAAAAAACAACTGAAAAGATAAATGAAAGTACAGTTGCTGAACCTGCATATGCAGAGGAAGTTATTCGGGAAAGTAAAGAGCCTTTAGCTAAAACGATCAATGAAGTTCAACAATCACCTAAGGTTTTAGTAGAACAAATACAAAAAGAGAATCCAAAAGATGAAGTCCAAGTGATCGTTCCTGAAGTTTCTAAGGTTTCTGCTCCTGTAGATAAGACTGTGGCTCAAGCTGAAGATGCTAAGAAAACTCCGGTGAAAAGGAAAAAATACGTAGATCCGGCTACTTTACTTTTCTCAGTAGAGCATAAGGATGTGATCGAAAAAACAAAAGAAAGCAATGTTGCGGCCGTTGATCTGAACGGTAGATAATACAAATTTTAACAATTAAAAATTAATAATATGATTAAAAAAATGATCATGATGGGATTCGTATGTCTTGTTTCCGCATCATTATATGCACAGAGAAAACCTTTGATAAATCTTCAGCCCAAAGAAGATACAGAAGTAAGTCCTATTGTAAAGGAAAAAGTGGATGAATATGCCAGAAAGATTGATGCGATTATTAAGGAAGAAAAGAAAATGATGGAAGCGGAATTACTCACTCTTCAGGCAAAAAATCTTGATAAAGTGGAATTTGATAAGCAAAAATCTGTGTTAGCAGATCATTTCTCAGAAAAAATAGACCAGAGAATCGAAGAGTTGGGATTTGATTTAGATGGAGTTATTCAGAAGCAGGTAAGATATTCATTGCTGAATTCTGATGTAACTTCCAATGAAGAATTAAAAGAAAAACTGTTGAAAAAATTCAGGCCTACAAAAAACTTTACAGGATATATTTCTTATGGAATCATGAACCTTACCAACAGTGAAGCGGACAATGCCTTGGATAAAAATTTAGGATATGCCGGAAATTTTGAATTTGGATTTAAATTTAACTACCAGTTCAGCAGAACGAGTCCATGGGGATTGATTTCCGGTATCGGTTTCTCATGGAGAACATTGAGCCTTGATAATAATATGTTTGTTGCCAAAGATGCCAACTCTAATGTTTATCTGGCCAATTATGAAAAAGGGCTGAGCAAAAGCAAACTGAGAACAGGATATATTATGGTTCCACTGGGAATTCAGTATAATTTCTCCAAGCTGAAAAATGCAGGAATGGATATTCAGTACAGAGATTACCAGAAAGGATTTAAAGTGGGAGCCAATGTTTATGGAGGGGTGAAAATGTCAACCAACAATATTATGAAAGGAGAAGGCATCAGTGACAGAGACAGAAGCAATTATCAGGTAAGCCCTTTTATTTACGGAGGTCAGTTCACAGTCTCTTATAATGATTTTAGTATTTTCGTTAAAAAAGATTTCGGAAACTTCTTTAAAAACGGAAACTTTGAAAATGATAAAGCGCTAGTTTTCGGAGCTGCACTTTGGTGGTAAAAAGATTCAAAATGTTTTATACTACATATTGTAGACTAATAATCATAGCTCAAATACAAAATAAATACAAATTATTAATCTTTGGTATGAGAATTGAATAATAAATAATAACATTCATATTAACAAACAAAAGCACTCTGCAATTTTATGCGGAGTGCTTTTGTTTGTGACGAGTTTATGATGAGCTCTTATTTTAAACTACCTACCATATCTTCTGGTTTTACCCATTCATCGAATTGTTCAGCAGTTAAAAGTCCTAAATTAATGGCCTCTTCTTTTAAGGTCGTACCGTTTTTATGGGCTGTTTTTGCAATTTTTGCAGCATTTTCGTAGCCAATGTGTGTGTTCAAAGCTGTAACCAGCATCAAGGATTTATCAACAAGCTCTTTGATTCTTTCATGATTCGGCTCGATTCCCACTGCGCAGTGATCATTAAATGAAATACATGCATCAGCAATTAGTTGTGCAGATTGTAAGAAATTGAAGGCCATTACCGGTTTGAAAACATTCAGTTCGTAGTTTCCCTGAGTTCCTGCAAAAGAAATGGTCGTATCGTTTCCTAAAACCTGAGCACAAACCATTGTCATAGCTTCGTTTTGGGTTGGATTTACTTTTCCCGGCATGATTGAAGAGCCCGGTTCGTTTTCAGGAATATGAATTTCTCCGATTCCCGAACGTGGTCCGGAAGCCAGTAATCTGATATCCTGAGCAATTTTATATAAAGAAACCGCTAATTGTTTTAATGCTCCATGAGATTCTACAATAGCATCATGAGCAGCCAAAGCTTCAAATTTATTTTCAGCCGTTACAAAAGGATGATTGGTGAATTTTGAAATATATTCGGCAACTTTTACATCATAACCTTGTGGTGTATTTAACCCTGTTCCCACTGCAGTTCCCCCCAAAGCAAGTTCGGAAAGATGAGGTAAGGTATTTTTTAATGCTTTGATCCCGAAATTTAATTGGGCAACATATCCTGAAAATTCCTGTCCTAGAGTTAAAGGAGTTGCGTCCATCAAATGCGTTCTTCCGATTTTAACAACATCTTTAAAAGCCTCCGATTTTTGTGCTAAAGTATCTCGTAATTTTTCAACCGCCGGAATTGTTGTTCCAACTACTTTTTTGTACGCTGCAATGTGCATGGCTGTTGGATAGGTATCGTTGGAAGACTGGGATTTATTTACGTCGTCATTCGGATGAATTTCTGATTTTTCGCCTAAAGTTCCGCCATTGTTTACGTGAGCCCTGTTAGAAACAACTTCATTCACATTCATATTAGACTGTGTTCCTGATCCTGTTTGCCAGATTACAAGAGGAAACTGATCATTAAGTTTTCCTTCTAAAATTTCTTCGCAAACTTTCGCGATCATATCTCTTTTTTCAGCGGAAAGAACGCCTAGGTCGGTGTTAGCATATGCCGCCGCTTTTTTCAAATAGGCAAAAGCTTCAATGATTTCGTGCGGCATAGAACCTTCCGGACCGATCTTGAAATTGTTTCTTGACCGTTCTGTCTGTGCGCCCCAAAACTTATCTGCAGGAACCTGCACTTCACCCATGGTGTCTTTTTCTATTCTGTAATTCATTGTGATTGAAATTTTTATTTAGTTTTAAATTTTGTGATTTTAAGGTTGAAATAACATTCTATAAAGTTACTTAATAATGAAAAGCCGTGCAATTTATAATCATTATAAATATCAATCTAAGTCGCTGATTTTACTCATGTTTTTTTGTGTATGCCGTATTTTTGTGTCCATAAAAAATTAAAATGGAATTTAGATATCAGGATCCGTATCCGATTCAGAAAGATGATACGGTGTACAAGAAGCTTACTTCAGACTATGTAAAAGTTGAAAAATTAGGAAATAGAGAAATTTTGACAGTAGACCCGAAAGGTCTTGAACTATTGGCTGAAGAAGCTATGGCAGACGTTTCTTTCATGCTTCGTTCTTCACACTTAGAAAGTTTGAGAAGAATTATTGATGATCCTGAAGCTACAGATAACGACAGATTCGTTGCTTATAACTTGTTACAAAATGCTGCGGTTGCGGTAGAAGGCGCTTTACCTTCTTGCCAGGATACAGGAACGGCTATTGTGATGGGTAAAAAAGGTGAAAATGTGTATACGGGAGTTGATGACGGAGAATATTTAAGCAAAGGAATTTATAATACCTATCAAAAAAGAAACCTAAGATATTCACAGGTTGTTCCTTTAACGATGTTTGATGAGAAAAATTCAGGTTCCAACCTTCCCGCACAGATTGATATCTATGCTAAAAAGGGGGATTATTACGAGTTTTTATTCTTAACAAAAGGAGGTGGTTCTGCCAATAAGACGTTCTTATATCAAAAAACCAAATCTTTGTTGAACGAAAAGTCTCTTGAGGAATTTATCAAAGAAAAAATTTCAGATTTAGGAACAGCAGCTTGTCCGCCTTATCACTTGGCTTTGGTTATCGGTGGAACTTCTGCCGAAGCGAATTTGGCTGCAGTGAAAAAAGCATCTGCAAAATATTATGATAACCTTCCAACGGAAGGAAATGAAGCAGGACAGGCTTTCAGAGATCTGGAATGGGAAGCAAAAGTTCAGAAAATCTGCCAGGAAAGTGCGATCGGTGCACAGTTTGGCGGAAAATATTTAACACACGACGTAAGAGTGATCAGACTTCCCCGTCATGCGGCTTCTTGCCCTGTCGGAATGGGAGTTTCCTGTTCAGCTGACAGAAACATCAAAGGAAAAATTACCAAAGAAGGTATTTTCCTAGAACAATTGGAGCAGGATCCAAAGAGATTTTTACCTGCAACTCCGCCACATTTGGAGGAAGCGGTTGAAATCAATTTGAATCAGCCAATGTCTGATATTTTAGCAGAGCTTTCAAAATATCCGATTAAAACAAGATTAAAATTGAACGGGACTTTAATTGTAGCGAGAGATATTGCCCATGCAAAAATCAAAGAAATTCTTGACAGCGGAAAACCAATGCCTGAATATTTCAAAAATCACCCGATTTATTACGCAGGACCGGCAAAAACTCCAGAAGGAATGGCCTCAGGAAGTTTCGGACCTACAACTGCAGGAAGAATGGATGTATATGTTGATGAATTCCAGAGCCATGGCGGAAGTATGATCATGTTGGCAAAAGGAAACAGAAGTAAAGATGTGACCAATGCCTGTGGGAAATATGGAGGTTTCTATTTAGGATCTATCGGAGGTCCGGCTGCAATTCTGGCAAAAGACAATATTTTATCTGTTGAGGTTGTAGATTTCCCTGAATTAGGAATGGAAGCGGTAAGAAAAATTGAAGTTAAGGATTTCCCGGCATTCATTATTACTGATGATAAAGGAAATGATTTCTTTGCGGCATTAGCCCATTAAAAATTATTTAAAGGGCATTTTATAAAACTAATGCTACTTTGTATTGCATAGTACTTTAATTAAAAGTATTTTTGCAATACAAAATGGCATTATGAAAAATATTTTACTTGCATTTCTTCTTAATTTCGCTGTCTTTGATTTGTCCTTTGCTCAAAGTAATGCAAAGATTGACAGTATAATACAAACAGAATTTAAAAATCAAAATGCTCCGGGAGGAGTTTTCCTTGTTTCCCGAAAAGGAAAAATTATTTACGAGAAAGCTTTTGGAAAGGCTAATTTGGAATTGAATGTCGACATGAAATCAAATAATGTTTTTCAGATTGGCTCCATGACTAAACAGTTTACTGCAGTTTCTATCTTAATTCTTGAATCTCAGGGAAAATTAAGTGTAAATGATCCTGTTGCTAAGTATATTCCTGATTATCCTTCGGGAAATTCTATTACTATTCATCATCTATTGACGCACACTTCAGGAATTAAAGATTTTACAAAAATGAAATCAATTTCCGATATTGCTCAAAAAGAAATGTCTCCCAAAATGATGGTGGATTTCTTTAAAAATGAACCTATTGATTTTAAGCCTGGAGAAAAGTTCGATTATAATAATTCAGGATATGTTTTGCTTGGATATTTAATTGAATTGATTTCTGGTGAAAAATATGAAGATTTTATCAAAAAAAATATCTTTGATAAAGCTGGAATGAAGAATTCGTTTTATGCATCCGATAGAAAGATAATAAAAAACAGGGCTTTTGGATATCACCAAAAAAGTGAGGGTTATGTGAATAAAACAATAATTAATTTTAGCGTTCCTTTTGCTTCGGGATCTTTAATGTCTACGGTTCAAGATATGCTGAAATGGCAAGACGCAATCAATAAAAATCTTATTCTTGACGTTGAGCACACTAAAAAAGCTTTTACAAAATATAAACTTAACAATGGAGATGAATTCAATTATGGCTATGGATGGCATTTGAAAGATATTGATGGTATTGCCACGCGAGAACATGGAGGAAGTATTTTTGGTTTTAAATCTATGGGAGTTTATATTCCAAATGAAGATATTTATGTTGTGGGCTTTAGCAATTGTGATTGCCATTCGCCGACACAGGTAACCAGAGATATTGCAAAATTTGTTTTAAACAGTTCAAAAGTAAAATGAGATACATTAAACTAGTTTAAAATCAAAATAAATAATAAAATAGGGGGAATATCTTTTGTGTAAAAAAGAAAAAAGTTCTATTTTTGCCTAAAATATTAAGTAAAATGATGTTATCAGCATTTTGGCCGTTTTATCAGTTCCTTTGGACAATCTACTTTTTTACAATGTTCTTAGTAGGATTCTGGTGTATTTTTATGTTTTTCGGATTGGTGATTCCAATGTGGTTGACTGAAGGTTTGAAAGAATACTTTGGTAAAGTAGCTCCTTTTGATCCGGAAGAAATTAGAAGTAAAATGGTTTACGAACAAGAAGGAGTAGAAGTTATTTATAACTCGCCTAAAGGTCACGGTCCTTTTATTCACGATAGTCACGGACATCATTAATTTGTATGTCATTGCTTTTTCACCTGAATTCTGAAAAAGCAATATCAAAGCAAAACAACATATATTAAAACCACTAATTTATTAGTGGTTTTTCTGTTTTATCCATTTCTGAGTTTTTCCGGAGATATCCCAAACTTCTTTTTAAACGCTCTGGAGAAATTCTGTACATAATCATACCCGCAGTCTATTGCTATTTCTTTGATCATAATGTTTTTATCAATGATGAGCTTTTTGGCCTTCAACATTCTAAGCTCGCAAACATAATCTACAATGGTTGAATGATAATGCTCTTTAAACTCTTTCCTGATTTTATTTTCATTAATTCCAAGTTCTTTGCTTAGTTCATTTATCTTCAGACTTTTATGATAATTCTCGTCAAGATATTTCTTTATGCGGATATGGAGTTTCGAAGTGTTTTCAGTATCGTTTTTTTCGGTAAACTGTTCAAAAATTAGAATCAAAAGTTTAATAATTTTTGCCTCTACAAATAGTTTTTGTAGCATTCCTTTCTTTGAATATTCGATAATCTCTTTCAGAATGATATGCATTTCTACTGTCATCAAAGGAGGAGTCTGTTTGTGCAGGAAAATAAAATTATTTTTTGTCATTTGTTCAAGTATATCTGCACTCTCTTTACTTTTTTGAGGGTTGAAAAGATTAAAAATATACTGATATGTGATTTGAATCTGCAAATACTTTAAAGACTCCCGGTTTTCTGTCCAAAGCTTTGCTTTACTCTCTTGTGAAGAATAGTGCAGAATGTATTGATTTTCTTTGAATGAGAATTGAGTCCCGCAGTCTTCCGCTTCTAAATTAATATTTGGACTCAGCAAAAAAAGAAGATTAAAACTCGATTTTCCTTCCACAAAACTCGATTTAAGATACTTTTCCTCATTTGAATTAGTGTGAAAAAGGATAGAGATTTCCTCCGAATGATAAATTTGCCCCTCCTTAATAGTATTCTTCATATGGCGGTTTTTCAATTTATTATTTAAAAATCACTCTTTTATTTTTACACATTGTATGATTATCAATAGTTTGGAAATGATAACAATACTTAATCCGATACAAGTAATTTTGCGCAAATTTAGTATAATTTATTTAGAATAAATAAAAATAAATATTCAAATGTTTAAAAATTTATATTCTGCAACGGTCAAAATTGGCTTAGGGTTAGGAATGTTATCCATTGCATCAGGAGCTTTGTCTGCTCAGCAATGGCAGGATGTAGGAACATCGGGAAATCTTTCTTCCGGTACATCAAGCTACAATAATTTGGTAATTGATGTACAAGGGAATTATTATATTTCCTATTATGACGTAGCGCTGGGAAAAGGCTCTGTTCAAAAATTTAATGGAACATCTTGGTCTTATGTTGGAGGTTCTGCGGGAATTACGGCAGGAAGTGCAGCCTTCAGTTCGTTATCTGTAGATGCTTCAGGAAGATTATATTACACCAATCAATGGGCCTATCCGAATTCGGGAATGGAGGTTCGAAAATTTGATGGAACTTCATGGAGCCAGCTTCCAAACGCATTTAGTGTCACCACAAATTATCAGGCATCTGCTGTAGCCTCAAACGGGGAGCTTTTTGTGTATGGTTCTGTAGATTCCGGTACAGTAAAACGATATGTAAACGGTAGCTGGGAACAGGTGGGGCCAACAGGAATTGCAGGTGGAGTTCCTTATAATGCTGAAATGGTAATCGGAACTAACGGAAAAGTATATGTCTGCCAGAATTCATCAGGAGTAAAAGTATTTGAAAATTATTTAACGGCATCTTCAACAGATGCTTGGACTTTAGTTGGAGGGGCATCGGTTGGAACAACCTTTACGGAAGGGGTAAATGCAACTTCGGATATTGCTATAGGAGCAGATAACAAACTATATGTAGTTTATTCTTCCAATGCTGCAAACAATAGAAGGCTTAATGTGAAAAAATTCAATGGTACTGATTGGGAACAAATAGGGGATGCGAATTTTGGGATTTCCAATGACCTTTATAATGTAGCTATTGCAGTAACGCCAGCAGGAAAAATATATGTTGTGGCAAGTGGCTGGATCATTAACGGAGGGAAAAATACAGTGTATGAATATAATGCTACTACGAATACTTGGGCAACTTTTGGAGGAGATTTCGTATCTGATGGTACAGCAACGTATAATGATTTGCAATATAATGCGGTAAGTAATTCTTTAGTGCTTACTTATTCGCAAAGTGGTGTGAGAGTAAAGGAAATTTCTCTTACTCCGGCTTGTAACAATACTGATCCGGGAGCGAACCCTGGAGATACAGGTTGTGTAAGTTTTACCTATAAAGGACAGCCGGTTTCTTATACAACTGTAAGAGGGCAGGATGGAAAAATTTGGCTTCAGCAGAATTTAGGGAGTGCTCAGGTGGCTGCTTCAATGACGGATACAGATTCGTATGGAGATCTTTTCCAATGGGGAAGATGGGATGATGATCATCAAGGGCGAAATTCTTCTACTGTTTCTATGCCTTTGGTTAATAATCCTTCCGGATTAACAGGTATTACTTCATTTATTATCGGTTCAGGAACGAGTAATTATTGGTGGAGTGCCAATGCATTAACGGATAAATGGTCAGGAGAAAATATTGCTGCAATTACTTCAGAAATCGGAGTAGATCCCTGTAAATCAATTGGACAAGGTTGGAGATTGCCAACTCAGGCAGATTGGACTACAGCTGTGAATGCAGAAGGTATTTCAAATCCTGCTACTGCATTTAACAGTAAGCTTAAACTTCCTGCAGCTGGTAACAGAAGCCCCATTGATGGTTCATTTACTTATGCAGGGCAAAGAGGATATTACTGGAGTTCTGATGTGTCAGGTTCAGGAGGAAAATATCTTTATGTTGGTACAACGATTGCGAATGCGGCTTCAGGAGGTCCCAGAGGACAAGGCCAGTCGCTAAGATGTATAAAAGAAACTTCTGCGCTGGGAACATCAGATATCACACGTATAAATCTTGGAATTTATCCGAATCCTACAAAAGATATTCTGAATATTAAAGTCGATTCATTCATTGACGCTGTAAATGTTACCAATATGGTAGGGCAAAGAATAAATGTTCAGTTCTCTAATAATCAGATCAATCTGCAAGGCTTTCCAAACGGGGTGTATATTGTAGAGGTAAAACTAAAAAGCGGACAGACGATTTCTAAAAAAGTGATCAAAAACTAATTCTGTTCATATTAGGTTATATAGACAAAAGGCTTTTTGTAAGCCTTTTGTTTTTTTATGACCCATTTAAATCATTTGCCTGATTAGGTTATAATTAAAAGAAGGTCATCAATGCATAACTTTTAAATTGCATAAAGTCTAAAATTTTATATTAAAAAAACAATAATTCTGGAAAATGAATTACTTTAGTATTTATTAATATGAAAAACTAGATCATATGAGAAAATTATATTCCGGAATCATGATGCTTTTTGTAGCTTTTGTTTTTGGACAAATAAGTTATACGATTAACCCGAATCCGTTTAACGAAACAGATGCGATTACTTTAACGGTTCCCGGCAACCAGATTGATGAAACCGCTTGGGGAATTACGAATAATGCGATCTATATTTGGTCATGGTCTTTAGACACCAATTACCAAAACAGTCAGGATTGTCCTACCAACGGGACATGGAATAATTCGAATGACTTGAATAAATTAAATTATAATGCAGGAACAGATACTTATTCTTTAACCTTTACTCCGACAGCATTCTACAACAGAACAGGAATTGGAAGGTTGGGGTTTTTATTAAAAGATAAAACCGGAGCGCATCAAACCTCTCCCGATATTTTGGTAAATGTTGGAGTTTTAAACTTAACGCTTACCAATCCTGCTGTGAATAGCTTAACGTCCGTTCCTGTAGGAAATTCAATCAATATCACAGCCAATACAAATGTTAATGCAACCTTTCAGCTAAAAGCAAATGGAGTCGTTGTAAATTCCACTTCTACGCCATCTACTTCATACTCTTATAGCTATATGGTTACACAAGATGCGGATATGGAATTAATTGCTAATCAGGGTTCCGGCTCTAAAAATGCTAAGTTCATTTTACAGGTTCCAAGAAATGTTATTTCTCAACCCATTCCAAGCTGGATTAAACAGGGAATTAATTACGATCCTGCAGATCCTACACGAGTAGGTTTTGCCTTGTATGCACCTTACAAAAACTTTGTTCATCTGATCGGAAGCTTTAATAACTGGAGCGTAAACGATACCTATCTGATGAAAAGAGATACCACAAATCCGGATCTTTACTGGTACGAGCTGAATGGGCTTACTCCTCAGCAATTATATACTTTTCAATACAGAACCAATGATCTGAAAAAAGTGGCAGATCCTTACTCTCCGCAGATTCTGTCTTCGTATGATGATCCATCAATTTCATCAACTACCTATCCGAATCTTCCCACTTTTCCTGCAGGACAAGGTTTTGAAGTATCGATGTTTAAAACAGGGCAGACTCCTTACAATTGGCAGGTAACGAACTTTACAAGACCAAGCAAAGAAAATTTAGTGGTGTATGAATTATTATTAAGAGACTTTACCCAGGAAAAAAACTGGCAGTCACTGATCAATAAGATCAATTACTTAAAAGATTTAAAAATCAATGCGATCGAACTTCTACCGGTTATGGAATTTGAAGGAAACCTTTCTTGGGGCTACAATACATCCTTTCATTATGCTTTAGACAAAGCGTACGGAACACCGGAAAAATTTAAGGAGTTTATAGATTTGTGCCACCAGAACGGAATTGCTGTCATTTTAGATATTGCTTTTAATCATGCCACAGGACGATCTCCATTGGTCAGACTTTGGAATGTTGATCCTGATAGAGACGGGTATGGAGATGTAGCCGCAAACAATCCCTACTTTAATACCGTTCCGAAACATTCATATAATGTATTTAATGATTTCAATCATTCAAGTCCTTGGACTAAATACTACGTTGAAAGATGTCTGCAACAGTGGCTGACCGAATATCATATCGATGGTTTCCGTTGGGATCTTACCAAAGGCTTTACCCAAAATTGTTCTGAAAATGACGAAACCTGTACCAATGCTTATCAACAGGACAGAGTCGACATTCTAAAATATTATGCCGATAAACAATGGAATATTGATCCGAATTCATATATGATTTTTGAACATTTGGGAACAGATGCGGAAGAACAACAATGGGCAAACTACAGAATTGCTGAAGGAAAAGGCGTAATGCTTTGGAATAAGCAGGCAGATCCATATAATCAAAATACGATGGGATATGTATCGAACAGCAATTTTGACCGGATGGATCATGAACTTCATGGTTTTACCAATATGAGAGCAGTGGGATACGGCGAAAGTCATGATGAAGAAAGACTGATGTTTAAAAACCTTGCTTATGGAGCTGCAAACGGAGCATATGATGTGAAAAACCTCAATACGGCATTGGACAGAATGAAGACTTTTGGTGCAACTTTCTTTACGATTCCCGGACCTAAAATGATATGGCAGTTCGGAGAATTGGGATATGGTTTTAGTATCAACAGATGTACCGACGGAACGATCAATACCAATTGCCGTACCGATGAAAAACCGGTTGCTTTTACCTTGGGATATGATACTGATACCAACAGAAAAGCAGTGTATAATACCTGGGCACAGATTATTAATATCAGAAATGCCAATCCTGTTTTCAAATCAAAAACTTATACGGTAGAATCAAACAACCTGACAAATGATCCTGACGGACTGATTACAAGAATTTATGTGTATGATACGACATTAACGGGAACAGAGCTGAAAAATATTGTGGTTCTTGCCAATTACGGAATTGCAGCAAAAAATGTAATCCCCTATTTTCCATATACCGGACAATGGAAGAATCTTATGGATAATACTGTCCTGAACGTAACTTCCACAACGGCCCCGATTACATTACAACCAGGGGAATTCAAAATTCTTGGAAGTACAGACGGAATTTTATCAGCTTCAGAAGTGAAACCTGAGAACAGATTGTCTCTTCAGATTGCAGATAATCCGGTGAAAAAAGGGATCGCAAAATTCATTTATAGTAAGGCAAAAAACGGTGAGATCACGATTTATGACCTGTCCGGAAAAAAGATGGATTCTTTTAAACTTAACAATGAAAGTGGAACTTATGAAGTCTCAATGAATTATTCGGCAGGAACATATCTTGTTCAGTTGAAATCGGAAACAGGAGTGGCCATTCAGAAAATGATTATCAAGTAAAAAAATATAAATCCAAAGCTCATGAAAATGGGCTTTTTTTGTTCGTAATCAATTCCGTATCTTTGCAAACTAAATTTTCACTATGTCTAAAAGTTTAATTCCGAAACTGGAAGCTATAAAACAAAGATACAATGAGGTTGCAGACCTTATTATTCAGCCTGATGTTATTTCAGACCAGAAAAGATATTCTTCTTTAAACAAAGAATATAGTGATTTGGGGAAAATTGTAAAAGTTTACGATCAATATAAAGCGGCTTTGGATACCATTGAAGAATCTGATGAAATCATTGCAGATGGATCAGACAGAGATTTGGTAGATCTTGCAAAAATGGAAAAACTGGAAGCTCAGGAAAAAATTCCGGGCATTGAAGAAGAGCTTAAAGTATTGCTTATTCCTAAAGATCCTGCAGATGATAAAAACGTAATTGTGGAACTTCGTGCCGGAACCGGAGGTGATGAAGCTGCCATTTTCGTGGAAGATGTTTACAGAATGTATACCATGTATTTTAAAACAAAAGGATGGAGACATGAAGTGACCGATTCTAATGAAGCGGCAAAAGGCTACAAAGAATTGATCATGAAAGTGGAAGGAGAAGGTGTATATGGAATTATGAAGTTCGAATCAGGAGTTCATCGTGTACAGCGTGTTCCGGAAACAGAATCTCAGGGAAGAGTTCATACTTCGGCCATTACTGTAGCGGTTTTACCTGAAGCTGAAGAAGTAGACTTTGAACTGAATCCGGCTGATATTGAAATGCAGACTTCACGTTCTGGAGGAGCAGGAGGTCAGAACGTAAACAAGGTTGAAACTAAAGTTCAGTTAACGCATAAACCTTCAGGATTGGTTGTTGTTTGTCAGCAGGCCCGTTCTCAGTTGGCCAACCGTGAACTGGCAATGGAAATGCTTCGTACCAAATTATACGATATCGAATTGCAAAAAGTACAGGGAGATATTGCAGCGCAGCGTAAATCTATGGTTTCTACAGGTGACCGTTCAGCAAAGATTAAGACGTACAACTATCCGCAGGGAAGAGTTACTGATCACAGAATTAACAAATCAATGTATAACCTTGATGCCTATATGAATGGTGATATCTCTGAAATGATTGATGCGGTAATTATGGCTGAAAATGCTGAAAAAATGAAAGGAGAGGAGGAAAATTATTAATCTTTTTCTTTTAAAAGTATATCTAAAGCTTCCGAGTACACGGAGGCTTTTTTATTTAAAACACATTTAGTATTTTTGAGAAAACCTTCACAATGAATTTTAAACCTATTTTACTAACGGCTGGAGTTTTATTTTCAGCAACTTTTTATTCTCAAAAAATGATTTATCCAAAAGCATTAAAAGGAAATCAAACAGATACATATTTCGGAACAGCAGTAGCGGACCCTTTCAGAGATTTGGAAAACGATTCTGAAGCAACAAAAAAATGGGTGGATGAAGAAGTTGCGCACAGTCAGAATTATCTTTCAAAAATTCCTTTCAGAGATCAGATTAAAGATCAGTTGAGAGATATCTGGAATTATGAAAAAATCTCTGCACCTTTCAAAGAAGGAGATTACACTTATTATTATAAAAATGACGGTCTTCAGGCACAATCGGTCTTGTACAGAACCAATAATAAAACGAAATCGACAGAAGTTTTTTAGACCCGAAT
>JBCNMJ010000059.1:0-24036 GCA_039594975.1 Chryseobacterium sp.
ACGGTTTTTACTCCGGCAACATCTCCTTCCTGAAAGTTCAGTTCACGGATTTTATATCCTTGTTTCTCCGCCCACATAGTATACATTCTCATCAGCATAGAAGCCCAGTCACAGCTTTCCGTTCCACCCGCTCCTGCTGTAATCTGCAGTACCGCCGAAAGCTCATCTCCTTCATTGGAAAGCATATTTTTGAATTCCAGGTCTTCTATTTTTTCTACCAACTGAGGAAAAGCTTCATCCAGTTCTTTCTCAGAATCCGGATCTTCTTTGGCAAAGTCCATTAAAACCTGCAAATCTTCGAACTGTGTATTGATCTCATCATAAGCTTCCACCCATTTTTTCTTGGAACGAAGTTGTTTTAAAAATGCTTCAGCCGTTTTCGGATTGTCCCAAAATTCCGGTGCAGCAGTTTTCTCATCATCATTGGCAATTTCTATCTTCTTTTTATCGATCTGAAGATATTTATGCAAATCTTCAATCCTGGATTGAATTTCTTTTATCTGGTCGTTGTTAATCACGATCGTTTATTTTTTGCAAAAATAAGCATATTTGTTTTAAGGCAACAGATATATAAATACTGATTTAATGAATTATAGAAGTTAGTTCCTTAATCTAAATCAAATTATTTCAGCCATAACCTCTCCAATTTTCGGAGCCAGTGCCACTCCCATTCCTGAAAGTCTTACTGCACAGAATTGCCTCTCAGAAACCTGTTTAACAACAGGTATTTTTTCCGGGCCCATTGCCATTATTCCGGACCAGCGCATCGAAATTTCAACATCCTGATTAGGTATGATGACTTCTTTTAAAAAGCTCTCCAGATGATTTTGAAGAAATTCTGTAGTTTCAAAAGCGGTGGTTTCTTCTGTTTTAAAATCCTGATTTCTTCCGCCTCCCAATAAAATTCGATTTCCGAGATTTCTAAAATAATAAAACCCTTCATCGTAATGAAAAGTGCCTTTTAGCTGTAAATTTTCAACCCGTTCAGTTAGAATAATCTGTCCTCGAGCGGGAATAACTTCTTCATCTTTTAAAAATTGGGAAGCAAAAGCATTGGTACAGTGAATCAGCTGATCGGATTTAATTGCAATATTTCCGGACAGGTGAACTTCAATTCCGTTTGGCATTTCAGTAATATTTTTCACTTCCGTTCCGAAGAGAAATTCAATTTTTAGCTCATTGCATTTCTCTAGTAATCTCTGGAGCAATTTTCCTGAATGCAGACTTCCTTCACATGGATTCTCAATTAAATATTTAGATTTTCCAAGTCCGAATTCTTTAATTTTGCTTTGATTCAAAAAGTAAGTTTCTTTGATTCCTGTAATAGGTTTCAGTTTTCTATTAACCTCATCAATTCTCTGTAAAGGTACATCATGATTAAGAATTTCAAAACCTCCGTTTAATTCAAAATCAATTTCCGGGTTTGTAAAATAAGTCTGAATCTTCTTCAATCCATCAAATCTCATTTTTACAAGATCCAGTGTTTTTTCCCAACCCATTTTCTGAGAATCGGCAATTACTTCGGTAAGACTTCCAAAACAGGCAAAACCAGCATTTTTAGTTGAAGCTCCCAAAGGAATTGAATTTCGTTCAATAATCAGAACTGATTTTTCAGGATATTTTTCTTTGATCGAGACCGCAGTCCACAATCCTGTAAAGCCGGCTCCGATAATAATGATATCCCGTTTCCTGTAAAAGGTTTCAAGTTCCCAAACGCTGATCATGAGTAATGAATAATTGGTAATGAGTAATATTTTTGTAAATAGTGAATCGTCAATACGCTTCACTTGTGAATTTTTTCTTTTCTTATCTGTTTAATCATTCACAATTAACTTGTGAAGCAAAACTCACAAGCGTAGCGCATTCACCAAATTATTCTTTATTATTTTCCTCTTCTTCTCCGTTATGATGGAACCCGATTGCTCTTGTGGGAGCTTCCACTACTCTATAGGCATCCAATTCTGATTTTAAGCCTTGTATTCTGTATTGAAACTGATCGAAATTATTAATAATGACATCGCTCAAAAATCTGGCTACCTGATCCAGATATTCTTCGGTCAGCTTTCCAGCAGCATCTCTTAGTGCCCCATTCAAAAGGTTTTGATCTATTTTTAAATTTTCATTTTTGGTTCTCTGATACAGGTTTTTGATTCTTTTTTTCAGGCTTTGCGTGAAATCAATAAGCATCGTATTGCTAAAAACCTTCATTTGCGAGGCAATATCCCGCCAAAAAGGAACCTTATCTGCTTTATTGTTTTTAAGAATTTTATATAACAGAGAATCATTTTCCAGTCCTTTGGTCATAGCAAACAAAATAATTTCAGAACGTTCGGCTGCATTCGGCGGAAATACCGGAACCATCACGTCAAATCTTCCGGGAGCTAAAATCTCTTCATCAATTTCAGATACGGAATTTGCAGAACCCACCATTAATAGGTCTTCCTCCTCAAATTTACTGATATAGTGAAGAATAATTTCCTGTGTTTCAAGATTGCATGAAGCGACATTGGTCTCAGCGTTTCTTGCCATCATCACTTCTTCAAAATCTTCCAGGAACAGCAATACTTTATCTTCTTTCATCATGGTTAAAAGAAAATCATTAAAATTAGTTTTGTTTCCGTCTACAAAGGATGTTCCCAGATAATGTTTCTTCACTTCTTTGAACTTATAGCCTATAATTTCCGCTATTTTATTGGCCCAAAAGATCTTTCCGCTTCCGGGAGGACCATACAAAACAATTCCTGCCGGCTTATTGATTCCCCAATCCTTAATCTGCTGCGGGTTTAAAAAGGGTTCTAAAACACCTGAAATATAGAAGAACAAATCTCTATATCCGATAAAATCCCGGTGTCTGAGACTTGTTTTATGTCCGAAATAATTGTAGACAAATTCGTAGTTCCCTCCCAGTTTATTATCAATTCCGTAGCTTGAAATGGAAGATTTAAAAAATCCGTTATCAAAAATGTTCGGATTGGTTTCCTTTATTGCTTTTTCTACTTTCTCCTTAGGCTGCTTAATGGTCTCCGCAATTTGTTCTAAGGTCTTATTTTTATCTAAATCTTTTTCGTAAAGTTTTAAAAACTCAATATTTTCTCTGGCAAACTTTTCAAAGTCTTCTTTGACTTCAAAATTAGTACTGATACAAGCGCCTAATTCAAGATCAAAATCCTGGATAAACTGTTTTATCGCTTCTGCCGAAACTTTCAATTCTTTTGCTAATTCAATTAACTTCATAGTGACCGATTAATGCTATCAAATTTAATGTATTTAGCATTAAATCTAAATTGATTTATGATAATTCTGTAACATTTCTTAATTCATATAGACTACTACTATGTAAAACAAATTACATGGAAAAAATTTTATCAGTAAAGAATCTGACAAAAAAATTCAAAAGAGTTGTTGTAAACAATATTTCTTTTGATGTCGAAAAAGGAAATGTTTACGGACTTCTGGGGCCCAACGGAAGTGGAAAATCCACAACTTTCGGGATGCTGCTTTCTACCATTAATCCTACAAGCGGAGACTGGTATTGGTTTGGCAAAAAAGGAACTGATCCGGATACCCTGAAGAAAATCGGAGCCATTATTGAACAGCCGAATTTTTACCCATATCTGAGCGCGGAAACCAATCTTAAAATCGTTGCAGAGATTAAACATACTCCTTACACCAGAATTGAAGAGGTTTTAAAAACCGTAGGTCTATACGAAAGAAGAAAAGATACCTTCAGAACTTATTCTTTAGGGATGAAACAGCGTCTTGCGATTGCTTCTGCCATGCTGAATAATCCTGAGGTTCTCATTTTAGATGAACCTACCAACGGACTTGATCCGGAAGGAATTATCCAGATCAGAGAAATTATCAGCAATATTGCAAAGCAAGGTATCACCATTATCATTGCAAGTCACCTGCTGGATGAGATCGAAAAAATATGCAGCCATGTTATTGTACTAAAGGAAGGGACTTCTCTTTATTGCGGAAGAGTGGATGAAATGACCTCCAATAATGGCTATTTTGAACTAAAAGCAGACAATAACGCACAGCTTTTAAGCGCTTTAAATGAGCTTCAGTGGTTTACGTCGATTAATCAGGAAGAAGATATGATAAAAGCTCATGTTCGTGATGACGCCTCAATCTCTGCTTCAACGTTGAATCAGAAACTTGCGGAAAAAGGGATTTTCCTGTCACACCTGAATAAGAAAAAACTTTCTTTAGAATCTCAATTCCTTGAACTTGTAAAAAACACAAATTAATCATGACAAAACTATTAAAACTTGAATACTATAAAAACCTGAATTACAAACCGTTCAAGGTTTTCACCATTTTATATTTTGCTATTCTTATTGCATTACTTTTTATTGGACTGGTTGATTTTGATCTTTTTGGAGCAACCATTAATCTAAAACAAGAAGGAATTTACAACTTCCCGGAAATCTGGAACTTTACTACATGGATTGTCGGGCTTTTGAAAATATTTTTAGGATTAATTATTGTTTTTTCAATTTCTCAGGAGTTCAGTAACAGAATGTTTAAACAAAATACAATTGACGGACTGAGCAGAAAGGAATTTATTGGTTCAAAGTTATTAACGATCAGTATTTTTACGATTATATCAACAATAGTTGTACTGGCAATTACCATGCTTTTAGGATATCAGTATTCTAATACAACAGAATCTGCAAAGGTTTTTGAAGAAATTTTCTTTATCGGAAACTACTTTATAAAACTGTTTACTTTTTTCTGCTTTCTGATGTTTCTTTCCATATTGTTGAGAAAATCCGTTTTTGTATTTCTGGCATTTTTTGTTTTCTGGATTATAGAAACTGTTTTATCAGCCGTAGAAGTTTTTGTGAAAGTAAAAGGATTACAGGGACCTCAAAGAAATGAAGTTTTACAAAATGATTTCTTCTTCTCTCATCTGTTTCCTTTGGAAAGTATGTCTAATCTAATTCCCAACCCTATGGTAAGGCTGAATATGGCAAAAGCAATGGGCTTAAAATATGAGTTCCATTATCCAACGGAAAGTCTCATTGCCTGTCTGGTTTGGTGTGCTATTTTTATCTTTGGATCCTACTGGATTTTAAGAAAAAGAGATTGGTAAATATTTGATTGAAAGATTGAAGAATTTAAAAATTAAAAGATTATAGTGATCCGAAATGGATCACTTTTTTATTTTTTGGCTTAAAATTTTCATTCGGTTTTACAAAAATAATTGCTGTGAAGAAAATTTTCTACGTTCCGGGATTGATCAGTGCTTTACTGATACCCATTTTGTTTTGGTATTATGGGAGCCAGAGAATTCATCCGCAATATACTGTAATAGATTTGGGACTTCCTGCAAAACATAAATACAGAGATAAATTTGATAATACATTTGAACAATTTCGCAACTGGAATTATCAGAAAATTGTTGTAAAACCCAACACAGCTTTGCAAAATCAACAATTTTATGTTTCAGAATTGAAAAAACTTCAGGCAAGGAATGAAAAAGAAACAGGAATTGAATTTGTGATTGATAATCAAAACAATTATCAAGATTTTATTGCTTTAATTGATGCCATGAAACTGGCAAAGCAAGAAAGTTATGGTGTTGATGTTGAGAAAACCGATCATTTTTTTGCTCTACATTTTTATAAAGATCCTAATAAAATTGAAAAAGCTAATGATGTAATTGGAGGATGTATCGTTTATATGGATAATTTTAAAAAGGATACTTTAAATTTAATGAAACCTGAAACTTTTATTGATCATCTCCCTAAACAAGCTTATTACATCCTCTTTGGTTTTTTATTATTTTTAAACGTCTCTATGCTTAGCATTAAAGAAAATCTCCAGACAAAAAGAACGTTTGCATGAAAAAAATATACTATTTCCCGGGATTGATCAGTGCTTTGATTATTCCTGTTTTATTTTGGTATTACATCAATCCTTATATTGACGAAACTAATTATAATGTCATGGACATAGGGCTCTCCTCAAAGTTGGATAAGAATAAAAGTAATGTAAGCTCCACTTTTGAATCATTAAGAAATTGGAAGTATAAACAGATCAGTATTGAACCTGGCAAAGCTAAAGAAAATTCTAATTTTTATGTTTCAGAACTAAAAAAGTTAGATCAGAATAATGCAAAAAATTCCGGAATCGAATTTATTCTCAATGATAAGAACACTTATGGAGATTTCGCTTCGCTTCTTAATGATATGGCTGTTGCAAAACATGAAACTTATGCGTACGATTTAGAAAAAACTGGACATTTTTTTGCCACTGTCAATTATAAAGATCCTAATGCTGTAGAGGAAAAAATTGAATGCCTTCTGTGTAATGATACAGTTATTTATTATGAAGATCCGTCAATAAGAGAATCAATTTTAGATATAATAAGAAAGAGAGAAAATTATGCCTTGTTATTTGAAAATATCTCTAAACTTCCACAAGGTGCTTATTGCATCATTTTCGGCTTCTTACTATTTATGAATATTTCCATGCTAAGCATCAAAGAAAGATTTCAGTTGCAATGATTTTATTATTAATTATATTTTGCTCAGTTTCATTTTCTGGTAAATCACTTTTTACTTATTTTTAAATTTATTTTAAAACCATCAAATGATTCAGCTTTCGTCTTCTAAAATCATAAAAACCTTCTTTTTAACATTAACTTTTCTATGCTTATCCTGTTCTGATGGAAAGAACACATTCAGACTTTTCAGCTCATCAAAAGAAGAAAAACCAACCGTAAATATCGAAAGAACCCATAAAAAAGCTAAAGAAGCTTTATCATTCTGTAAACGGAAAAAATTCAATACCGATTTTTGTATTTTGATCGATATGAGTTTGCATTCGGGTGTTAACCGTTTTTTCATTTATGATTTTAAAGAAAAGAAAATTACCCGAAAATATCTTGTCGGTCATGGTTGCGGAAACTACATATGGAGCTGGGCACAATCAAAAGACAATCCGGGATTCAGCAATGAAGACGGAAGTCATCTTTCTTCGCTTGGAAAATATAAAATCGGAGAAAGAGGCGTAAGTGAATGGGGAATTAAAGTAAAGTATTTGATGCATGGCTTAGAAGAAACCAATAATAAAGCACTGAAAAGAGCTATCGTTTTTCACTCCTGGGAAAAAATGGACGATCATGAGATTTACCCGCAAGGCTCACCAGAAGGTTGGGGCTGTCCGACAGTTTCAAACAATGCCTTAAAAGAAATTGATCCTATGTTAAAAGCAACCTCTAAACCGGTTCTGATGTGGATTTACAATTAAAAAGACTGCCTTTCGACAGTCTTAAAAACACCTTACTTAATTATATATTTACTTCTTATCTTTTTCAAGTAAAGAAATATACTCTCCATATCCTTTGTCTTTCATTTCCGCTTTAGGGATAAACTTTAAAGAAGCAGAATTGATACAGTAACGAAGTCCGCCTTTGTCTTCTGGGCCGTCATTGAAAACGTGCCCTAAATGTGCATCTCCTGTTTTACTTCTTACTTCCACTCTTGTCATTCCGTAAGAACGGTCTAATTTCTCATCAATTAGTTGCTTGGAAATTGGTTTTGAAAAACTTGGCCATCCACAACCTGATTCAAATTTATCGGTTGAAATAAATAAAGGCTCTCCTGTTGTAATATCCACATAAATTCCTTCGCGGGTTTCATCCCAGTATTCATTCTTGAATGCTCTTTCGGTACCGTTTTCCTGAGTTACGTTATATTGTTCAGCTGTTAATTCTTTTTTTAATACAGCCTTATCTTTTTTTTGATATTTCATTTCTTTTGTCTGTTTTTTAGGAAGCGGGTTTGCGTTTCTTGCCATTTCAAATAATCCAGGTTCAATATGGCAATATCCTCCCGGGTTTTTGTCTAAATAATCCTGATGATAATCTTCTGCCTTATAGAAATTTTTCAAAGGAATCGTTTCTACCACAACAGGTTTGTTATAATTTTTAGCTAATTTTTGAACCTCAGCTTTTACAATAGCTTCCGTTTCTTTATCTGTTGAATAAATCCCTGTTCTGTACTGATCTCCTCTGTCATTTCCCTGCTTATTTAAACTCGTAGGATCAATGGTTTTAAAATACAAATCTATTAATAGTTTTAAGTCCACTTGCTCAGGATCATATTTTACTTTTACAGTTTCCGCGAAGCCCGTGGTATGACTTACCACTTCTTCATACGTAGGATTTTTTTTATTTCCGTTGGCATATCCAACTTCTGTTCCTACCACTCCGCGAATTTGTTGAAAAAAGTGCTCAGTTCCCCAAAAACATCCTCCTGCAAAATAGATTTCTTTTACGTTTTTATTATCCATAATGGTCTCATTTTTTCCTTTAATTTCTGTGGATTTTGGTTTAGAATCTCCACAGCTTGTAGCAAAAACTGCTATACCCAGAATTACTCCAAGCAATATTAATATGTTTTTCATTTTTATCTTTTTATTTGTGATCATTTTTTTCATTTAAAATCATTAAACCAAATCCTAAAAGCATCAGATCTTTTAAAATAAAGAAGTCTGTAACCGGAATTCCGTCTACCATTCTCCAGATTCCCGGAGTCGTAAATAAATAACTTATTGTCGTAAGAAAAGTTACAATCATTCCTATGGCCGCACACTTTCTGAGTGATACAAATTTCACACTAAATATTAATAGTAAAGCAATGATAATTTCTATCGCTCCGATAGCATCTGACACTGTTTGGACACTTACAATATCATATACGAAAAAAGTGAGGAAATGGTTTTCTACCAAGTGTTTTATTCCTTCTGCTTCTGTCGGAGTAAATTTGAATATTCCGATCCAAAGCAGGATCAAGGCAGCCCCGAAAAGCGAGATATAATATCCCATTCTTCCCGTTCGGTTTTCTTTGTTGATTTTTAGTACAGTTCCGTTCATTTTTAATGATTTTGAATTAATACTTTGCTTATTTTCAAAAGTATAGTCGGAACATTTTCAAAATCCTGACAACGATTTTATTAAATATCTAAATTTTTAATTACTTTTTCTTTAAAGTTCTGAACTTCAGAATTATTCATTTCATCTTTTCTGTCCTGGGAAAGTTTTCTTTTTAAGATATCATCTAAAATTTCCAGTTTTTGCTTGTAAGCTCTGCACCATTTACAAATTTTAAGATGTAGGGAAAGTTTCCAGTTCTCTGTGGAAGAAATGTTTTCAGCATTGCGTTTTTCCATGAGCAAAGTAACTTCACTGCATGGTAAAAAGATCATATGTATTAGTTTTTTTAACATCTTTTTTAATCCTTATGATTTTGCAAACCAGTTAAACTCCAGACACTCTCGCAACTGCATTCGGCTTCGTTGTAAAATCTTCCAAAGATTAGTCGTAGAAATATTCAATTCCTGACTCACTTCAGGTGCTTTTTTTTCTTCAAGATAATACATTTTCATCGGAATCTTCCATCTGGAGGGTAAATCTTCAATACAATCTTCCAATGTTTTATTAAAATCTTTATCATCGAGAAGCTCGGCTTCCTTGTTGGAAGCATTCCAATCATTAAGGACATCATCATTTTTCCACGAACCGGTTTCATCAAAAAAATGGTCTAGTTTTATGGATGGTTCGGATTTATATTTTTTACGATAAAAGTCCGCAACTTTTCTGTTTAAAACAGTCATCAGCCAAGTTAATGGCTGACTTTTTCCCTCAAAAGAATCATATGACGAAAAAGCCGAAATAAAAACTTCCTGAACCACATCTTCCGCTTCAACTTTATCTGAAAGCAGATATACTGCCCTTCTCAACAACGGTTCTGAATATTCTTCTATCCAGTTTTTGATTGTTTCGTTTTTTGTCATACTCAACTTTTATCTTTTCAGATAATCACGAAGATAATAAGTTAAAAGGAAAAGAACAAGAAAATGTATTGCATAAAATTCCCCTCCCATGGAGGGGTGGCGAAAATTCGAAAGAATTTTTGACGGGGTGGTTTTCAACAACCATAATTTCCTAGCCCCGATTGTAGTAGAAATCCTTTTTTGAAAAAAAAAGATTGCAACGGAAAGCGGGAAATAGCTTCTCAAAAATTTCATCACTTTTCATATTTCTCTTATTACGGAAATCCGTAAGAGATTGCATAAAAAACCTTAAATTTGCATCTTATCAAAAATTTGTAAAAAGCAAAGCAATATATCATTATGACATCACAAGAGATTCGTCAAAAATTTTTAGATTATTTTCAAAGTAAAGGTCACCTTATCGTTCCTTCGGCTCCTATCGTGTTGAAAGACGATCCTACCCTTATGTTTTCCAACTCAGGAATGACGCAGTTCAAAGATTATTTTTTAGGATACAAAGAACCTAAAGCCTCAAGAATTGCTGATACTCAAAAATGTTTAAGAGTTTCAGGAAAGCATAATGACCTGGATGATGTAGGTAGAGACACCTACCACCACACCATGTTTGAAATGTTGGGGAACTGGTCTTTCGGTGATTATTTCAAAAAAGATGCTATTGCTTTTGCCTGGGAATTGTTGACGGAAGTGTATGGAATTCCGAAAGAAAACTTGTATGTAACCATTTTTGAGGGTGATACCTCTGAAAATCTTGACAGGGATCAGGATGCTTATGATTTCTGGAAATCTCATATTTCCGAGGATAGAATCATCAACGGAAACAAAAAAGATAATTTCTGGGAAATGGGTGCAAGCGGACCTTGCGGACCTTGTTCTGAAATTCATGTCGATCTAAGAAGTGATGAAGAAAAAGCGAAAGTTTCCGGACTTGAGCTGGTGAATAACGACCATCCTCAGGTGGTGGAAATCTGGAATCTGGTTTTCATGCAATACAACCGTAAAGCAGACGGGAGCTTGGAAAACCTTCCTGCAAAGCATATTGATACCGGAATGGGCTTCGAACGTCTTTGTATGGCGCTTCAGGGAAAATCTTCAAACTACGATACCGATGTTTTCACTCCTCTGATTGCTAAAGTTGAGGAACTTTCAGGTAAAAAATATACTGGCGTTTTAGAGGACGAAAAAGATATTGCGATCCGTGTTGTGGTAGACCACATCAGAGCGGTTTCTTTTGCGATTGCAGACGGACAATTGCCATCAAACGGAGGAGCAGGTTATGTGATCAGAAGAATTTTAAGAAGAGGAATTTCTTATTCTTACAGATTCCTGGATATGAAAGAGCCTTTCCTTTATAAGCTTGTTGCTGTGCTTCAGGAACAAATGGGTAAATTCTTTCCTGAATTGGAAAAACAAGGCGTTTTAGTGACTGAAGTGATCAAAAGTGAAGAGGAATCTTTCCTAAGAACGATTGAAACAGGATTAATCAGAGTTGAAAAATTAATCCAGCAGACGATTGCCAACAACGCTAAAGTGTTGCCAACGGAAGAAGTTTTCGAATTATATGACACTTACGGTTTCCCGGATGACTTAACAAGAATTATCGCCGAGGAAAAAGGATTAACGATTGATGAAAAAGGATTTGAAGTTGCTTTAAATGAACAAAAACAACGTTCAAAAGCTGATTCTGCCCAAAAAGTATACGACTGGGTAATTCTAGAGGATCAGGAATCCAACTTCGTAGGCTACGACCAGATTGAAGCGGAAACTTATATTACAAAATATAGAAAAGTAGAAAATAAGGACGGAGAATTTTATCAGGTTGTGTTAAGCAATACCCCTTTCTACCCTGAAGGTGGTGGACAAGTTGGTGATAAAGGTGTTCTTGAAAATGCTGCTGAAAGTTTTGAAGTTTTGGAAACGAAAAAGGAAAACGGACTGATTATCTCTTTAATCAACGGACTTCCTAAAGATGCGAGCGCTGTTTTCTATGCTAAAGTAAATGCAGCCGACAGAAAGAATTCCCAGGCCAACCACTCTGTAACTCACTTGTTACATGAAGCTTTAAGAGATGTTTTGGGAACTCACGTTGAGCAAAAAGGTTCTTACGTTGGTCCGGAGTATTTACGCTTCGACTTCTCTCATTTCAACAAAATGACGGAAGAAGAATTGGCTTTGGTTGAGGAAAAAGTAAACGCAAAGATCAAAGAAAGCATAGCATTACAAGAGTTCAGAAACATTCCGATCCAGGAAGCACTGGAAAAAGGTGCAATGGCTTTGTTCGGTGAAAAGTACGGTGACAGTGTGAGAATGATCCAGTTTGGAAGCTCAAAAGAGCTTTGTGGTGGAACTCACGTGAAAAATACAAGTGAAATCGGTCATTTTAAAATTGTTTCTGAAAGTTCTGCTGCTGCAGGAATCAGGAGAATTGAAGCAATTTCAGGGGATAAGTCCGAAGAATATTTTAAAAATTTAGAAAAGCAGATCACTGAACTTTCTCAGTTGTTGAAATCTAAAGATGTGGTACGTTCTATCGAAAAGTTAATCGAAGAAAACGCAACTTTAAAAGCTGAAGTTGAAGCCTTTAAAAAAGAGAAAGCCAAAGGCGAAATCGGTGATTGGAAAAATGCTTATGAGCAAAAAGGTGACAAACAGCTTTTAGTGAAGAAAACATCTCTTGATGCAGGTTCTGTAAAAGATATTGTATTCCAGTTGAAGAGAGAGATTCCTACTTCTGTAACGATCATTCTTTCTGATGCAGACGGAAAACCAATGATTACCGTTGGTGTTTCTGATGATTTAGCTACCAATTATCAAGCCGGAACTATTGTAAAAGATTTAGCTAAAGAAATTCAAGGCGGCGGTGGTGGAAATCCTGGTTTCGCAACTGCAGGAGGAAAAAACATTGATGGACTGGAAAATGCTTATCAGAAAGCCTTGAATATTTAGTAAACATTTATGCTTTGCAATTCTGCAAGGTTTTATCATACAAACTATTTTAAATAAAAGTCCCTTTCAGTTTTGAAAGGGATTTTTATTTCTATTGTTACTATTGTATTTAAATAAATATAAAATATTTTTGACTGGAATTAATGAATTAGAGTTAGGAGGTTAGGTTTTATATGCTATTTTTTTATTGAAGGCATAAGCGAAACACTTGAACAAAAAAGATTGTTATTTTTTCCATATTTTTCTAATCAATGTTAAGAATTTTATAGGCTCATTCTCATTACTTTTATTTTTTGCTTTCTTCTTTTCATTCCATTCTTCAAAAGTCATTATATCAACATTTTCCTTCTCCCACTCTTCATAAGTTGGCTGCCTTAAATTTAATCCTCCTTTATGAGGTTTCCCTACATATCCTTTTTTAGGTTCGGGAAGATTATCTTCACATTCAATTGAGCATAAATTCACCAATAATGGTAAGTCATCAGTCCCAACTCTCAATGTAATCCATTTTTGATTTGTCTGTTCGTAAGTTATTTCCTTTTCGCAAACACTACACCTTATTATTTCTGATTCATACTTTACAGGGTTATTTGTTAAATCTGGAAAAGGCTTTCTATTTTTAAAATTTCCATAAAGTGCCCTTGTGCTTACTCTACTCTATTTTAATTTTAAACATTTTATTATTTCGTAAGGAAACCAATGTAAATCGTAAGAAGTGTAGGGGTCAAAATATTCAAGTGAAGTCATTTCTCCGATTTCGGGAGGTAAACTTTGTAATTTACTACCATAGAGCCACATTTTTTTTACATTTTTTAATTTTCCTATGCTTTTAGGAAGAGTGTAAATTTGCGAAAATAATTCAGGGCCTAAATCTTCAAATGGAGAAAATTCATCAGCATTTGTTCTCTCTATTCTTTCAATGTATTCACATAGTTGTTTCCAAGCCTCTGAATTTTTGTCTTGTTTTCTTTGTTTAATTTTTATTTCATTCATTAACTTTTGGAATTTAAGAGAGTCTTTGTGATACAATTACCGCTAACCTTTGGCTTTATTCAATGAATTAATCCAAACTATAATTTTATTAAAAATAAATAATATCCGTACACAAAACAATTTTATTTCAACTTAAGTGAAAAGACTGAATAAGTTTTAAAAATCTTAAATAAAAATCCATTTTTCATTAGCTTGTGAATTGAAGAAAATAAGAATTAACTGTCTCCTATTCGAATACAGCGGTTTTTATATTTAACAAAAGATTATATTTTTTCATATTCTTTTGTAACTTTCTTATCAATAGTTTTGTCTTATATATAAAAAAAGCTAATGTCAAAACTTTTATCTACTCTATTTTTATTTTCAGCAGTATTCATTTTTGGGCAGACTCAGCTCAAAGTAATCAATAAATCCAATAAACAGCCCATTCATAATGCAGCAGTATATTGTGATGATGAGCTTTTAGGAAAAACAGATTTTAACGGTAACTTATCGTTAAAAACAAAATGTAAAAAGGTTGAAATCCTGGCCAGTAATTATGAAGATGTTTCGGTAGATGTAAAAAAATCAATGGAAGTTTCAATGCAGCCTTTGTCTGAAAAAATGGATAATATTGATAAAGTGATTATCAGTGACAAAAGTGATCCTAAAGCATTAAGGATTTTGGATGAAGTAAATAAAAGAGCTAAAGAGAATTCTCCGAAATCGTTGGATTCATATAATTTTAAATCATATTCAAAATTTTCTATTGATGTAGATAAAGATTCTATTGATACCTATAAAAATTTCTTAGCGGTCAGAAAAGACTCTCTTTCAAAAGTTGATAAGAAAGACTTTAAACAAAAAGATAAAGATAAAAAAGATTCTTTGCTGGCAGAAGATTTCATCAGTGCTTCAGAAGAAAGCCAGATGTTCCTTTGGGAAAAAGCGACCGAATACAAATATTCAAAGAATTTCGGTGAAAAAACGAATATTATCGACAACAGAATGTCCGGTTTTAAAAACCCAATTTATGAAGCTTTAGCAATTAATATCTCCAATTTAGACCGAATTCCGAGGCAATTGAGACCTGAAAACAGAAAGCTGTTCAACTTCTATCTTTCCGATACAGTACAGCTTGACGGAAGAAAAACGTACCTGATCAAATTCAAGGAAATTACAGATAAGAAGAAACAAAACCCAAGAAAATTCAACGGGAAAATCTATATCGATTCCGAAACTTATGCTTTAAAGAAATTTGAAAGTATAAATAAAAAACAGAACGAAGGGAATATTGTTTCCGTCTGGAAACCTATCAACGGAAAATGGTTTTTAGATTCTGAAGATATTAAGTTAAAAATGGGTGACCAGAGTTTTGATACTTCAAAAAAAGACAGTTTAAAGCCTGGAGAGAAGCCCAAGTATAATAAAAAGAAATTCGGGAATTATCTTTATGTTAAAAACCGTTTCTTTGATTTCGATATTAATGCCGAGCAAAAAGCCTCTGAATTTAAAGGCTACTCACTGGAAATGAAAAATTCTGACGGAAGTCTTCTGGACAAATACAGAACAGATAGCCTTACTGCAAGAGAAAGTGCAACATACACCAAAATTGACAGCTTCGTTCAGAAGAACGATTTTGAAAAAAAACTGAACACTTTAACCCAGTTAATGCGGGGAAATATCCGATACAAAATGATTGATTTTGATATTACCAAGCTTTTCAGCTATGACAAATATCAAGGGATACGTTTAGGAGCAGGCCTGAAATTGAATGAAAACTTCAGCAAGACCTTTTCTCCTGACGGTTATTTTGGATATGGATTCAAAGATCATACATGGAAATATGGGCTAGGTTTGGATGTGAAGCTTTCTGATAAAAGAACTTCTATTTTCAGGGTTGATTATGTAGATGATGTTTTTGCAGCAGGAAGGTTCAGCAACAATATGTGGGATATGATGATGAAAATTTCAGATATGAATCTGGATCTTCACAATGCTACTTTTTATAAAAACCAAAAATGGGGCGCTTCATTCCTGTATGATATTTCTAATTCACTAAGCATGAAAGTTGCTGTAAATAAAGAAAAACAAAAGGCTCTTTTCGATTATCAGTATAAAAATCTCGGAAATAGTTTCGATAATACAAGCGCAACATTATCTTTAAAATTTGCTCCGAATGATAAAAATATCATGACGCCAAGCGGAAAATATACGTACGAAAAAAGTTTTCCTCAGATTTTCTTGAATTATGAAAAGGGATTTGAAGCTTTAGGCGGAGATTTGGATTATGACCGAGTAGACGTCTTGATCATTCACCAGTTCAGATCCAAATTAGGATATACCAACATCAAGCTTTTCGGAGGAATTTCTTCAGGAAATGCTCCGATATGGAAAAATTTTGAAATTGCAGGACAGAATGACGCGAATGTAGACCATTGGTATTCCAATATCAGTACATCTTCCAATTTAGGATTTGCAACCATGCCTTCAGGAACTTTTTTTGCCGATAAATTTGCAGCCTTTAAAGTTTCCCAGTCACTTCCATTCAGATTCAAAACTATCGGAGTAAGATATTCCAGTATCGAACTTGAATACCAAGCTGCTATTGGAAACTTAAAAAACAGAGAAAATCATCAGTTCCAGTTCCAGGTTTTAGATCATTATTATCAGGAAGTCGGATTAATGTGGAACCGATTTTTAGGAAGAAGCTTCGGAGTCGGATTCTCTTACAGATTAGGATATTACCAAACGTCTCAATTTAAAGATAACTTTGGAATTAAAATCAAGCTAAGTATACTTTAATGATATCTGAAACACTCCCGGATTTTCGGGAGTGTTTTATTTTAGTTTTCAAAAGATATTCCTATAAAACATACTATTAATATCAATTAACAAAACTTTTCTAAAACCATAAATATTACTACTTTTGAAAAGTTTTTTATGAAAAGGATTTTATTGTTTCTATGTTTCTTTGTCTACGTTTTTGGTTATTCCCAATCAAAAATCACATCCATTGAAACCGTTATCATTGAAGATAAAAGTGATCCGAGAGCCTTGGAAATTCTAAAAAAAGTAAATGCTCTCTTTAAAGAAAACTCCCCTAAAACCTTAGATTCTTATTCTTATAAATCTTACGAAAAAGTTTCGTTAGACATAGATGAAGACAGTATTTCACAATTTAAAAAGTTTTTTGACAATACCCTTTTTAAGAAGAAAAAAACACAGGATTCTCTCAATAATATTACCGTACGGCAGATATTTTCAAAAAGCAAACTATTTCTTTGGGAACGAGCCCAGGAATTTCTATACTCAAAAAAATATGGTGAAAAGATCAATATTCTGGATAACAGGATTTCCGGTCTTAAGCAGCCTATCTACGAAATGCTTGCGCTTCAGCAAAGTAACAGAGATGTCGTTCCCGACCAGATAAAGTACGAAAACAGAAGACTTTATCGTTTTTTCCTTACGGACACGGTTGAAATGGATGGAAGAAAAAATTTTGTCATCCGTTTCCGGGAAGTTAATTATAAGAAAAACGACAAGAAAAGAAAATATAACGGTACTATTTATATTGATACCGAAACCTATGGTATCAAAAAAATTGAAAATTTCAGTAAAAATAAAAATGACGGAATCATTACCAGTACATGGGTTTTCTACAACAATAAATGGTTTCTTGCCCAGGAAACCGTAAAGCTGAAAATGAGCAATATGGTAATGGAAGAGGAAAATAGGGAAAAACACGAGAAAAAGGATAAAAAGACTTTTGGTACTTACGCTTTTCTTACTTCCAGATATTTTGATTTTCAGTCCCCTATCCAGCAAAACAAAAGCGATTTTAAAGGATATACTTTTACCGTAAAAAATGCAGACGGCAAAACATTAAATCAATACAGAACAGATCCTTTAACGGAGAGAGAAACCAGTACGTATGCAACGATAGACAGCCTTGGAAAGATTTATAATATTGACAATAAAGCTCAGGTTTTATCCGGATTACTAAACGGACAAATACGGATAGGAAGCTTCGATTTTGCAATTGATGAAATTGTAAACTACAATGCCTATGAAGGTTTCAGGGTCGGATTAAAGACCAAGCTTAATGAAAATTTTAACCCTTATTTTTCCCCCGATTATTATTTTGCCTATGGTTTCAAAGATGATCAGTGGAAATATGGAATCGGGTTAGATATTAAAACATCTTTAGAGAAAAATTCATTTTTCCGTATCGAACATTATAATGATGTAACTGCTTCCGGAGAATTCTACCGAAAACTTTGGAGCTTCAAGATGCGAACATCCAACTATGGAAATAATCTTAATAACAGTAGATACTTTCAGTTTAAAGGAGTTTCAGTCTCTTATACGAATGATCTGACTAATGCACTGACTTTAGTGTCCACCGTAAGAAGAAATTCAGAAAAAGCAATGTTTGATTACGATTTCAGAGATAAAGGAAACGCTTTTGATAACTTTAATACTTTGATCACTCTAAAATATTCTCCGAATTCCACCAATATTATGACTCCACAGGGAAAATCGTTGCTAGACCAGAAATTTCCTGAGTTCTACCTGAATTATGAACAAAGCTACAAGATCTTCGGAGGAGATCTCAATTATTCCCGTTTCGACCTGCTTTTTCTTTATAATTTAAAAACTATGTTGGGAACAACAGGCTTTAGGCTTTATGGAGGAATGGTTTTTGGAGCGGCTCCGATCTGGAAAAATTTTACAATGAACGGACTGGCTTCTCCGAGAAACGACTTCAATTTTAACCTTACCTCCTATCTTGGTTTTGCAACCCTGGAAGGAGGAAAATATTATAATGATAAGTTTGCAGCTTATTACTTAACCCACAAACTTCCGTGGTATTTCAAAAGCTTCGGGCAGAATATTTCAAGTTTTGACTTTGTACTTCGTGGAACCATTGGTAATATGGAGCACCCTGAATACCATGATTTCAGATATAGAACGCTAAACAGATTGTATCAGGAAGTCGGATTGGAATGGAACAATTTTCTTTCCAGCTATTTTAATTTAGGATTGTTTTACAGGGTCGGTTATTACACAACACCGAATTTTAAGCAAAATTTTGCGATACAGTTTAAACTCAAATTATTAGAATTTTAAAATCAGCATATGCAAAAAATAGAAATAAAAGCAGATCAGTTTTTCGAATTATTAAAATTAAAGGACACCTCCATGTGGGAAATTTTTGCCCAAATGATTGACGGAAATGAAAAAGAAATTATTTTTCTTGATGGTGAAGATAAAATCCTTTTCAACTATATTCTTCCTTCCACAAAAGAAAAAATGGAGGAAGACAGAAAAGAATTCTCAAAGCAGTTTGCTGATAAACTGGCTAATTTGAATTAAAAATATTGCGCAGAATGTCATTCTGACGAAGGAAGAATCTCTTAAACATAAAAGAAAAGATTCTTCACTTCACTTTGTTTCGCTCAGAATGACATTCCGCATATTATTCTAGCTTTATTTCAAAAACGCGTCCACTGTTTTCTTCACAGCAGCTACATCATGTACACGGAGAATTTTAGCACCTTGCTCCAATACTTTTTGATGAAGTTTTTGAGTTTCTTCATTAATATCTAAAGGAGATTTCCCCAATGGTTTATAAATAAAAGATTTTCTTGAAATCCCTATCAACAGCGGAATTTTTCCAAAACCAAGATATTTTACCTCTTCAAGCATCTTCATCTGGTCTTCTACTGTTTTTCCAAATCCAAAGCCGGGGTCTAATATAATATCATTAACTCCCATTTCTAATAATTGCTTTGTTTTTTCAGAGAAGTACTGATTAACAGATAATGTAATGTCCTGAAATTTTATTTTATCATGCATGGTTTCATACGTAGGATTCACATGCATCAAAATATACGGAAGTTTTGTTTCAGCAGCTGTTTTAAACATATTTTCATCAAATTGTCCTCCGGAAATATCATTAATAATATCTATGCCTTCATTATAACCGAATTTCACTGTTTCGGCGTAAAAAGTGTCTAAAGAAATCAGAGCTTCAGGAAACTCCTTTTTTATTAAGGAAATCATATTGCCTATTCTTTCAATTTCTTTTTTACTGCTTAAAAACTCTGCATTCGGGCGGGTCGACTGCGGTCCAATATCAATAATTTCAGCTCCTTCTTTTAACAATTGTTCAGCATGCTTTATTGCAGAGGTTTCATTATTGAATTTTCCGCCGTCTGAGAAAGAATCGGGAGTCAGATTCAGGATTCCCATAATTTTGGGTGAAGACAAATCGACTAATCTTCCATTGCAGTTTAAAGAATGCTCATTGATAGATGATGAAATATTTTGCATATACAAAAATACTAACTTCCGGCTTCTCTCTCTAACTTCCAGCTAAAAAACTAAATCCTTATTCCTGCTACCTAAAACCTATTTTGTATCTTTGAAAGATTAAGAGAATTTATGCTAAAGACATCAATACAATTCGAAAAAATTATCAGTCAGTGTCGTGATTTGTTTAGTAAAAAACTTCAGGACTACGGAGCAGCCTGGAGAGTACTAAGACCCAGCTCAATTACGGATCAGATTTATATTAAAGTCAACAGAATCCGTACCTTACAAATGACCGATAAAAAAATGGTGGATGAAAGTGAAGAAGATGAATTTATTGCTATTGTCAACTATTCTATTATTGGGCTTATTCAGCTTGAAAAAGGTCTTGCCAATGATTTCAACGAAAATAAAGACGAAATCTTAGCGCTTTATGATAAATATGCCAATGAAGCCAAAGCTTTAATGGAAAGAAAAAATCATGATTATGGTGAAGCATGGAGAGATATGAGGATTTCTTCCATCACAGATTTAATCTATCAAAAGGTATTAAGAACAAAACAAATTGAGGATAATCAAGGGAAAACCATCGTTTCTGAAGGTTTAGACGCCAATTATTTTGATATGCTTAATTATGCTGTTTTCTGCCTGATCAAATTCTCTGAAAAAGAAGAAACAACCGAACCAAAAACTATTTAATATGTTAAAAGCTTTATTACGCTTCATTATTGGAATTATCTTCATTCTTTCGGGCTTTGTAAAAGCGGTGGACTTAGTAGGTTTTTCTTTCAAGATGGAAGAATATTTCGCTCCCAATGTCTTTGATATGCCTTTTTTAGAAAAGTTTGCATTACCACTTTCGGTATTTGTTGTGATTCTGGAGCTTCTTTTAGGATTTATGCTTTTAATTAAATTAAAACTTAAATTCACCCTTTCTTCACTGATTGCTCTTTGTATTTTCTTCGGATTTCTTACCTTCTATTCCGCTTATTTCAATGTAGTAACAGATTGCGGATGTTTTGGAGATGCGATTAAATTCACACCATGGCAAAGTTTCATCAAAGACATTGTGCTTTTAGCAGGCTTAATCATAGTGTTCATCCTGTACAGAAAAGAATTTAAGAAAAAAGACTCTTACAGCTACAACCCTAAAAAGGAATCCAACATATTTAAATATATTCTTTTAGGACTGTTTTCTATAGTAATGATCTTAATTGGAGCACACGGAATTATTCATGAACCTCTTATTGACTTCCGGGATTACAAAATCGGAACTGATATACAGGCCGAAAAACAGAAAATTGGCAAAAACCCTTCGGTGTACAAGACTTTTTACAGCCTTAAAAATGAAAAAACAGGAGAAATTGTAAAGATTAACCAGGATGATTATATTAAAGAAACCAAATATTGGGCTGAAGGTTCTCCATGGAAAATAGAAGAAGGAAAAAATGAATCTGTTTTAATAAAACAAGGCTACAAATCTGAGATCGTCAAGTTGAAGATTGAAGATCCTACCGGAGTTGATCTGACGGAAAGCATCCTTCATGCTCCTAAAGCCATTTTGGTATTTTCATATGCTCCTAAAGATGTTTCTCCAGAGCTGTTAAAACAGGTGGAAGCAAAAGCAAAATCTCAGGGAGCCACGGTTGTTTACGGAGTTTCAACCATTGCAACAACTTTCAAAACAATTCCGAATACAATGATGGACGGAACAGCCATTAAAACGATTGCCAGAAGTAATCCTTTTGTTCTGATCCTTGAAAACGGAAAAATTACAGACAAACTTCCTGCAAAAGATTACCTGCAGTAATTGGAAAAATTTTAAAACACTAAACTTTTAATACAACATTGTAAGAATGCAAAAATCAAATAAACCTATTGCGGGTTATCATTTATTAATGATACTTTCTTCTGTGGACGGAGAATTTGCTCCTGAAGAAGGTCTGCTTATTCAGCAATATCTGGCAGATGAATTTCCTTTCAGAATGAATCTGGATAATGAGCTTGAAACACTGGCTCTTTTACAGCCTGAAGAGTGGAAAGATCATTTTGAGTTTCATGCACGTTGTTTTCATGAAGACTCAACGGAGAGTGAGCGTGAAAAATTTGTACAGTTTGCAAAAACTTTAATAAAAGCCGATAACGTAGTGACTGATGCAGAACATACCTACTATAAGCTTTTAAAAAATTTGTGGAATATTAATTAATTGAAAATTAGAGATTACAAGTAGAAATTAGTTTAAATACTAAGTTTTAACCTCTAACAATCTAACTTCTAAATAAAAAACTATGAGAAGAAAAATAGTTGCAGGAAACTGGAAAATGAACAAAAACGTAATTGATGCTCAACAATTAATGACTCAATTATTAGAATATAAAAACAATAATACGACCAACTGTGAAGTTTGGATCGCTCCTCCTGCATTATATTTAATGATGGCAAAAGATATCTTCGAACAGGATGAAATCGGAGTATTTTCCCAGGATATGAGCGAGCACGAAAGCGGAGCTTATACCGGAGAAATTTCTGCCGATATGCTTGAGTCTATTGACGCTACAGGTTCTTTAATCGGACATTCTGAAAGAAGACAATATCACGGTGAAACAGACTCCCACTGCAACAGAAAAGTGAAATTAGCTTTAGACAAAGGTCTAATTCCTGTATATTGTAACGGTGAAACTCTGGAACAGAGAAAAGCAGGGCAACATTTTGAAGTGGTAAAAAACCAGACAGAAGTTGCTCTTTTCACGCTTTCTGCCGAAGAAATTAAAAAAGTAGTCATTGCTTACGAACCGGTTTGGGCAATCGGAACCGGTGAAACTGCAACACCTGAACAAGCACAGGAAATCCATGCTCATATCAGAGGAATTATCGCTGCAAAATACGGACAGGAAGTTGCTGATGAAGTTTCTATCCTTTATGGAGGTTCTGTAAAACCGGATAATGCAAAAGAGATTTTCTCTCAGCCTGACATCGACGGAGGTCTTATTGGTGGAGCAGCTTTGAAATTAGAGGATTTCTCTAAAATTATTGAGGCTTTTAATTAGTTTTAAATACAATATTATAGAAAAAGATCGCCTTTTGGCGATCTTTTTTATTTTCCCTAATTATTAGGGAAAATAAAATCGGCGGCATCGAAGATGCCGCCGATTCAAAAAAATCTAATTATTGAATATCGACTATATACATTTCACCTTTATCCTGTTTACCTGTTTTAGGTAAAGTTTTCGTTTTAGGATTTCCGTTGCCATCGTCTGCAACTCCAAAATCGTCATCATTGAAAACGGCCAGTTTATTATTTCCTAAATACACGATTCCTTCAAACTTGTCGTGCTCATACCCAATTTTGGCAACCAAATCAACCGCTAACGTTTTCGTAACAGGTTTTAATCCTGCAGCACTGATTTCATCCCAGGTAGACTGCTCAAGGGTTTTTCCATTAATCTTCATCCCATCTACGGCCGTTAAATCCGTTCCCGAAACATCCGAAGCGTTGGCCAAATTGATTCTGTACACTTTTTTAAGTCCGCCCACAGAACCAAAATTCCCGTCTCTTTCGATTACCAGAAATTCAGTATTACTGATTGGGGTAATGTCGCAGACAGAATCAGAAGCTCCTCCATCCTGTCTGTATAAATATTGTTTGGTTTGACCTGTCGCCAGATCAAAAGTCACGATTCTTGTTAAAGTAGTATTCGTTGCCAGAGCTTTGGTTGGCACATACATGGTAGACTGCATTGTTCCTACCAGCATTTTTCCATCTGGTGTCATACACATACCTTCCATTCCGCGGTTGGGTCTTCTTTTGGCAAAAACAGCAGGAAGTTTTCTAGTTCCTGTATTTACACCAATCGGACTGATTCTCTCCAGTTCTACTCCATCTGCACTGTAATGAACAATATGAGGTCCGTATTCGTCAGACACCCAAAATGTCCCGTCTTTTGCCGCAACTATACTTTCACTGTCCAGTCCATAATTATCTGTTCCTAAAA
>JBCNMJ010000060.1:0-23637 GCA_039594975.1 Chryseobacterium sp.
ACTTTTATTTTATAAAAATTAATGATTGTTTCTCCCGTATCTCATAAAGTGATTTTATTAATCTTATGCTTATCTAAAGCTCTTCTGCGCTTACCTACTTCCTCTCGTTTTCAGTGGGGCAAAGATAGTAGGTTTGGGTAATACAATCCAAGTTTATTTAACATAAATTTGACATTCTCGTAATATTTAAACATAACTCCCTGATTAGACATTAGAATAATTTTTTAATATTATTTAGAGGTGTAGCAAGGAAAGAAAAATATATTCAAATAAGAAATAAAAAAAGCAAAGTTTAATTACTTTGCTTATGTTCCTTATATATTATACTCAAAAATTCTGCGTAGGATTTTTCTAGCCCTACAATATCTCCACTTTTCAGATTTAGGCCCCCTCTCCCTGAATCATCTGATTTTATTTTCGTGGAAGACATCTGAAAATATTGATTGCCATCATTAAGCGTGGGCTTCAGTTTTATAGTAGAGCCTAAAAGCTTTTTAGTAGAAATCACATATACCTCACCCTCTTTTGGTTTTAAAACAAAAAAACTTCTGGGTGACAGAATAAGATCTTTTTTATTAATACTTATTTTCTGCTCTTTATCTGAGGAGGCAAACAAATAAATATTCCCCGTCTGATTTAAAAGCTTATCTCTTGAAATAAAATACAAGTTAAGTCTATAATTAGAAGGATTGAATGGCTGAGCAGAGCCATCAATATTTTCAAGAGGTTTTAGTGAAAAAGCGTTGGCTCCAATTTCTTTTGCTTTTTTATAGATTGATGAAAATACAGCTGCATCATCTTTTGAAAATCCCTGAACCTCTATTTCTCCCAGATATGATGCCTCTTTTATCTCATCATTTATTTTAAATAAAGTTCGATCCGTATTGTCGTGCGTTTTTTCTACTTTAATAAGAAAAACATTTTGGCCGCTTACCAGTTGAATAAGAGCAATGAAACTGATTATAAACAGATTTTTCATGTAATATCTATTATTTTGAAAGAACTTCAACACAATCTTCCAAGCTGTTTTCCCAATGTTTAGGTTCTATTTTATAGGTTTTTTCTATTTTATCTAAACACATTGTACTTCTCTTCGGTCTTTTTGCCAGAGTTGGATACTGCTCCGTGGTGAGTGGATTCAGTTTAATATTTGATTTGGAAAATTGTGCAATTTTTTGAGCAAATTCAAACCAAGTGGTTTCAGGGTAATTTGAGAAATGGAAAACACCAAATGTTTTATTTTTGGCTTCAATAATTGCCATTATTGCTTCTGCCAAGTCATTAGCATTGGTTGGCTGCCCAAACTGATCTGCAACGATTCCCAGCTCTTCTTTTTGAGAAAACAAATTCAGCATGGTTTTCACAAAGTTTTTATTAAACTGTGAATACAACCAAGACGTTCTCAAAATGATTGTTTTGGGATTGATGTCTAACGCTAATTCTTCTCCCTTCAGCTTCGATTGTCCATAAACCCCGATTGGATTCGTAAAATCATCTTCGGCATAATCCAGGTTTGTTTCGCCATCAAAAACATAATCCGTTGAAACATGGATAAGAATGGTTTTAAATTCGGCACAGGCTTCCGCAATATTAGCAACTCCTTCCGCATTTACAGCAAAAGCTTTCTCAGATTCTTTTTCAGCAAGATCTACTGCAGTATATGCAGAAGCATTAATACAAAAGTCAGGTTTGTTATCGTAAAAAAGGCTTTGTACCTGTTCTGAATTTGTCACATCAAGGGTTTGCGAATCTGTAAAGATAAACTCGTATTTATTTTCAAAATTCTCAGAGATATGTTTTATACAGTTTCCCAGTTGGCCATTACTTCCTGTAACCAATATTTTTTTCATCTTAATTAAGAGTTTTTTGCGTTTTGAGATCTTAAGAATTTAACTCTAGACTGGAAATTCTTTTGTTCCAGGTCTACATAGAATTTATGAAATGTTTCTTTGATATCTTCAGGATGTACTTCGGATCTTCTTGTTTTCATATTAAAATAAATCACAGTAACCCATAAAACCGCATGGATTGTTTTTTCATCCAGGCTTTTCATCAGAATTTCTACTTTGGCTGTCCTGTCCTGAACATCAATTGTTTTACTACTTATAACAACTGAAGTGTTGTATCTAACTTCTTTCAGGTATGCAATTTCATTTTGAATGGCAATCCAAGTACAGCCTGTCTTCTTTGTATATTCTTCATAAGTAAAACCGTAAAATGTCTCCACATGATCCTCTCTTGCATTGAACATATAATCCAAATATTTCACATTATTCAGGTGACCTATCGGATCACAGTCGCTAAAGCGTACTTTTACCGTTGTTGATACTTCTTTTTCCATTGTGCAAAAATAAAAAAACCACCCCGATTAGGGGTGGTTGATTTTATAAATCTTTGTTAATTTCTAAAATTATTTAAGACCTAATTCTTTTTTCACATCTGCTGTGATATCTGGTCCGTTTTTGTAAATAAGAGCAGATGAATTAGCATCTAATACAAAGTCAATTGTATTAGCTTTAGCTACTTTTTCAATTGCAGCATTTAGTTTTGTTTCAATAGGAGCATATAAAGCATCTTGCTTAGCTTGGCTATCTTTCATTGCTTTATCTTGCATTTGAGCAATTTCTTCCTGAAGTTTTTGTAATTCTGCCTCTCTTGCTTTGTTTTCTTCAGCAGTTTTTTTAGGAGCTTCTTCAGTATATTGCTTTACTTTTAATTGACCAGCGTCTCCTTTCTTTTTAATCTCTGCTTGCTTGCTATCGATAAACGCTTTTAGATCAGCATCTGCTTTAGTTTTTTCAGGCATCGCATTAAGAACAGCTGCAACGTTTAAAGTAGCCGATTTTTGAGCTTTTGCCATACCTACAGACACAATCATCACTATTGCTGCAAATAATACACTTAATTTTTTCATAATTGGTAAATAAATAATTTAATTTTTAAGATTGCAAATTTCAATAAAAGTTAATTTCAAAACAAATTTAATTACACTTTTTAAGGAAATTCTAATTCTTTTTATCTTTTGCGGTTGTTCCTTTTAATAAAATTTCTAAGACTTTATCTGTATAGTCAAACCTTTTCTGAAGGAAAATAACATTAACGTCATTACTTTTATCAAGAACTATGCCCAATCCATTTTTTTCAGACATCGTCTTAATTGCATTCCAGATCTGATCCTGAAAAGGCTGGACAAGATTGGCTCTCAGTTTACTGATTTCTCCATTGGTACCAAAACGCAAGCTTGTAGTTGTTTTGATATTTTTGTCCAAGTCCATTACTTCTTTTTCTCTAAGTTTCAACTGATCTCCTATCAATAAAACCTTTTCGTTTTCAAAAGCCGATCTTTTCTTCTCATATTCTGCCTGCAGATTTTGAAGATCAGTCTGCCAAGTATCAATCTGTGAGTTTAATCTTGCTTCTGCTTCTTTATACTGCGGAAGCTTATCTAATATAGCCTGTGTATCAACAACACCTACTTTTTGGGCATTTGAAATGCCAAAACATATTAGAAAGAAAACGGTTAAAATGGTTTTAAAGTTCTTCATATTATTATAAAGATTGGTTCATCAAGAAATGGGTCTTCCATCCGGAAGGATCTGTAGAATTGATTGTTTTATCAAATCCGTAAGCAAAATCAAATCCGATAAGACCAAATGCTCCCATATATACTCTCACCCCAACACCGACTGATCTTTTTAACTGGAACGGGTTATATTTACTCCAAGAGTTCCATACATTTCCTCCTTCAGCAAAAGTAAGTGCATAGATTTTAGCTGTCTGGCTCATTGAAATCGGATATCTCAATTCTAAAGTAAATCTGTTATAGATAGTTCCTCCTCCTCGTTGAGTAATATCTTCGGTTGTTCCTCCGTAAGTAGATGCATTTTCATATCCTCTTAATGGGATAAGCTCTCTACCATCATATCTACCTCCGAATAAACCGGTTCCACCTACATAATATCTTTCGAAAGGCGGTGCGCCAAGTTCTTTGTTATAACCATCCATGAATCCCATCTCAGCAGAAGATCTTAACACAAGCTTTCCTGCAATTTCGTTGTAAATATCCGCTTTGAATTTTACTTTATAAAATTCCATCCATTTATACTTGTCTACAGGACTCATTGTTGAATAATCTTTGTTACTAAACAATGAATATGGTGGTGTAAACTTAGCTGTAAGTTCTACATTTGAACCTACTGTTGGGAAAATAGGATCAATCCCTGCAGAGTTTCTGCTTAACCCTAAATTTATACTGAAGTTATTTGCATTTCCGTAGTATTCAGTAGTGTTACCAAATTCAAATGGATAATTGCTAAACTTATATTTCTGATATTGTAAACCTGTATACAATGAGAAGTAATCATCCGGCCAGTTCAATCGTCTGTTAAGTCCTACTGAAGCAGAAAAAATATTTAATTTCTGAGAGTTGCCATACATATCACTATAGTTTACTCTAGAAGTATTCAAGCTTACAGAAAGTGCAGTCGGTTTTGTTCCGAACAACCATGGCTCTGTAAATGAAATACCATAGTTCTGGAAATACTGTCCTGCCTGTGCCTGGATAGATAACGTTTGTCCGTCTCCTTGAGGTACAGGTCTAAAGTCTTTGAATTTTAGGAAATTCTTTAATGAGAAATTGTTGAACGTTAATCCTAAAGTTCCAATGAAGCTATTTCCTCCATATCCAGCCTGTAACTGAACCTGTGAAGATCCTTTTTCCACAAGTTTCCAACCGATATCAACAGTATTATCCTGCGGATTTGGCTGAATATCCTGACCTACTTGCTGAGGGTCAAAGAATGCCATCCCGGCAAGATCAAAATAGGTTCTCTTGATATCAGATTTTCTGAACAGTTCTCCGGGTTTTGTTCCTAAAGCTCTAAGAATAACGTGGTCATGAGTCGTTACGTTTCCACTCCAAGTTACTTTATTCCACGTAGCTTTTTCACCTTCGTTGATACGGATTTCAAGATTAATTTTATCTCCGTCCACAGATTTTTCAACAGGAGTTACATTAGAGAATAAGTATCCGTTATTCATATAAATAGACTTGATATCAGAATCATCTTCTTTACCTCCGTCTTCTCCTACTTTTTTGTTAAATCCTACTGCATCGTAAATATCTCCTTTCTTGTATCCTAGAACTCTTTGTAAATATTCTGTTGCAAATACCGTATTTCCTGTAAAAGTAATATCTCCGATGTAGTATTGTTTACCTTCACTCAATTTTACGTTGATCTCGTAATTGTTTCTTTTGTTTCTCCATACAGAATCTGAAACAATTGCTGCATCTCTATATCCTAAAGAGTTATAATAACTGATAAGACTTTGTTTGTCTTCCTGATATTTCTCCTCAACAAATTTTGAAGATTTTAAGATACCACCAATCCCGAATCTTTTCTGTTTCGTTTCTTTGAAAGCTTTTTTTCTTAGCTTAGAATCGGTAACATTCTTATTTCCTTCAAATTCAATATGATCGATTTTGACTCTTTTTCCTTTATCAACTTCAATCGTCCAGTCTACTAAAGCAGGATCACTTGCATTTACTTTATCCTTAATGGTAATTTTAGCATCTGCAAATCCTTTTTTAACGTAATCTTTCGGAATATTTGTTTTTAAACTTGAAACCAAATTCTGCGTGATTTTAGTTCCGGGCTTCAGATTATTATCTTTAGCAAGTTTCTCGTTTTTAGACTTACCAATCCCTCTCCCTGTAAATTTTACTTCACCAAGCTCTTTTAAATCCTGCAGATAGAATCTTAAAACAATTGTTTCTCCTTCAATACTTTCAACATAGACTTCCACTTCAGAAAATGATTGGGTATCCCAAAGTTTCTTTACTGCGGTACTGATTTTCTGCCCCGGAATATCTACAGACTCTCCTTTTGTTAATCCTGTAAATCTTAGAATTTGAGCGGGTGTGTATTTTTTAACCCCATCAACGACGATATCCTTTAATGTATATGTCCCTGCTTGATTTTCTGCATGTACAGAAGAGTTGTTTACTCTTGTACTATCCTGCGGTGTTACTTGTCCATAAAAATGTGCAGAAGCAGCAAACATTATGATGGGTAATAATCTAAACTTCATTTTATCGTAGTCTTTCTTTTCTTAATTCTTTTACTGAACTTTTATTTGTTCTCCCGTTTTCCCGTATCTTCTTTCCTTATTTTGATAGTTTAAGATACACTTGAAGAAAATCTCTTTTGTAAAGTCTGGCCAAAGTATATCTAAAAACTGTAATTCAGCATAGGCAATCTGCCAAAGTAGAAAATTACTGATTCTTACTTCTCCGCTTGTCCTAATCATTAAATCAACCGGTGGAAAATTTTTTGTATATAAATAGCTTTCAAATGTTTTTTCATCTATTTTATTTACATCAAGCTTTCCTTCTTTCACATCGGTACTGATTTCCTTTACAGCATTTAAAATTTCATTCTGAGAACCATAACTAATCGCGAGAATCAGATTCCCTTTTGAATTATTTTTGGTGAGTTCTATAACTCTTAACAGCTGATCTTTTACAAGTGGTGGTAATTTTTCCAAATTCCCGATCACATGCATTCTTAACCCTTTGCTAAAAATCTCGTCGGCTTCAAGCAATAAAGTTTCCATAAGTAAATTCATTAGTGTATTTACTTCGTCATCTGGCCTGTTCCAGTTTTCCGAGGAAAAAGTATAAAGGGTTAAATAAGGGATATTAATTTCGTTACAAGCATTAATAGCATTTCTTACCGCATCAATGGCATTCTTGTGACCAAATGTTCTTTCTTCTCCCCGAGATTGCGCCCATCTTCCATTTCCATCCATAATGATGGCAACATGTTGCGGGAGGTTTTCGGGATCTATTTTATCTTTTAACAACGACATATTTTAATTAATCACAATAACACGGAGGTCTTCCAAAAGAATAGGTAAGCCCTAAACTAAAAGTATTCAACCAATCTCTGGACTCTCCGTCTCCTATAGTTCTAGTTCCTTTGTAAGCAGCCTCTCTTTCCTGAGAAACAATGTAATAGTTTCCTGTTCCTAACAGTGAACCTCCTCCCGGAGATAAAATATCGGAATTATATGTTGATTTTACATCTTTTGGCAAAACCTTACTATAATCCAACTGATCTGTCAGTGTCAATCTGAAAGTTGCTTCTGCAAAAACAGCCCAGTTATGGTTGAATTTGTACTTCAAACCAACTCCAAAAGGCACATGCATTGCTATTTTCTTTCCTGTAGAATATACTGCAGTAGTTGTAAAGTCTTCTTCATTAATCGGTGCCTGTGCTACTCCGTCTGCATCTCTTTTGAAATCGTGTACTAGAGTAGTTTTCGGAGCATCATACATAATCGCTCCTACCCCTGCAAAAATATAAGGACTCAACATCCCCATCTGCTCATTATTTACCGGTAAAAAATTATATTCAAAGCTTAAACTAGCTTCATAAACATTATTTTTACCAAAGGCATTCCTGTTTCTTCTATATTGTTCTTTAGCAGCTTTATCGCTAAACTGAATTTGATTGTACCCCAAATCTAGTCTTACCGTTTGATAAGGGTTAAAATTAAATCTATATAATAAACCACCATAAAACGGAACTCCCCAATCAGAAACCCTATCCATACTCAACGGTTTTTGTAAAATATAATTGGTATTTCCTACATCGCCTACCAGGTTGCTCATCCCCAGTCGGATTCCCAATTCATTTCTTTGTGCCTTCATGCTTACCATTGTTCCCATAACGGTAAGAAAGCTAAACAATAATTTTTTATTCATAAAAGAATATGGATTTATGGTTATTTTAAAAATTAATTTTTGCAAATATAAAACATTTTTATATTAATGATATTCTTAATGTTTAGTTAAAAATAAACAAAAAAACATAATTTGTTATAAAGTAAACGGCAAAGTCCTTAAAATATTTCTTTTTCTGCATAAAGAAGAAATTCATTTCAAAAATTCACTTATTACAGCATGCTAAAATATTACTTCTTTCCCAATATTTGCTGTATTTTATTTCTTAATCTGATTAATAGTGGTTCTTTATAATTTTTATCTTCATCAAAATAGCCATAACCATAGCCGTAACCATAGCCATAGCCGTAACCATAGCCATATCCTTGCTTCGTATTATAATCGTTATAAACAAGTCCTAAATTTCCTACTTCCTGATTATGGTATTTCTCAGTAATCATTTTAAGCATATATTTTTCGGTATATTCATGACGAACTACGTAAATATTAGCATCAGAATATTTCATTAATTCATAGGAATCCGCTACTAATCCCACCGGTGGAGAATCTATAATGATAAAATCATACATTTCCTTTAGCTTTTCAATAAACTCAATATTTCTTTCGCTCATCAAAAGTTCTGAAGGGTTAGGAGGAATAGGCCCTGAAGTAGCCACATCCAAATTAGGAATCTTCGTGTTATTAATGATCTGGTCTATTGACACTTCACCAGTAAGGTAATTAGAAATCCCGTATTTGTTATCAATATTAAAGTCTCCAAAAATCTTAGGCTTTCTCAAATCCATTCCAAGTAAAATGGTCTTTTTATCGCTTAATCCCAATACTGAGGCTAAATTAATCGAGACATATGTTTTTCCTTCTCCTCCAATAGAAGAAGTAATCAGAATCACTTTGCTTTTCTGGTTTTCGTTTAATAAAAATCTGATATTGGCTCTTATTCCCCTAAATGCTTCTGAAACGGAAGATTTTGGAGACTGAAGAACGGTAAGCATATTTTCATTATTATTATTTCCGATAACTCCCAGTAACGGTATTTTGGTAACACTTAGAAGCTCTTTAATATTTCTGACTTTATTATCCAGAACTTCTCCTACAAAAATAAATAGTAGCGGCAAAAATAAAAATCCTCCTATAATTCCCAGCTCAGTTCCTTTTTTATTAGGCCCTACAGGCAACTGCCCCAAATTTTTAGCCGGGTCAATCACGGTTATATCCGACTGATTGGTAGCTACCTTCATTTGTGCTTCATTTTGTCTTCCCAACAAGCTGTTATATGTGGCTTCAATCATGTTATATCCTCTTTCTGCATCAAGATATTTTCTTTCTTTTTCAGGATAAGCGACAAGATCAGAATTTGCAGCTGCTACTTCCCTGTCAATTTTATTAATTTCATCATAATAACGGGTATAATAGCTTCTTAAAGAATTTGCCGAACCAGATTTAGCTTCACTAATCAACCTGTTGATTTCAATCATAGGTTCAGAATTGGGCTTATAGATGGAAGCCATTTCTCTTCTTTTAAGATAAAGTGCTTTAAGTTCAGATACAGATGCACTAAAGAAGCCGTCTTCAAATCCTGCTGCTCCCGTACTGATCATTCTGTCAAAGTTCTGATTATCGATCGTTGTTCTGATAGAATTCAATGAGTTTACTTTACTCAGAAGGTCTGCTTTTTTAGCTTCCAGATCTTTTATTTTATTCAAAGACTTTTCATCTCTGTCTTTAATGTCATATAGCTTTTCAGAAGTCTTCAAATAGTTCAGTACCGAAGCACTCGAATCCAGTTTCTTTCTGATTTCGTTCAAGCTGTTTTGTAAATACAGATCTGTATTTTTATTAATAATATTTTTATCTGCCAGTCTTTTCTTCTGAAGTTCAGCAACAGATTTGTTCAGGAAGTTAACCGTCCCATTCAGATTAAATCCTGTTTTTGTAATAATCATAATGGTATTGATTTCTTTGTCAAAATCAACATTAATGGTTGAAACAATACCGTTTACCGTTTGGTTTACTGTTTCTAAATTTACAATAATATTATCCAGCTTTATGCTTGGAGTAACAGGATTGGGCACTAATTTAAATCTTAAATTAGGAGAAGTATACCATTCATTTAATTTTATTGTTTTATTGGCCGGTTTGGGGAATTCGGCAATATTTTGAAAGCCTTCTATCTCATAGTTGTATAAATTCCCTGAATGACCTTCTTCCGGCAATACCACTTCGTAAGAATTATTTCCCTTTGGCAATAAGGTAATAGGATAATTAACCTGCTGTAAATGTTTTCTATCAATCTCTAAAAATACAGGAGAATCATTTTTATCTAAATAAGTAGATTTTAAGATTCCTTTTGTAGAGAAGTTCACAAAAAGACCTAATTCTTTTACCAGAAATTCATTATGTGATCTGGATAAAAGCATTTTTTTAAGATAAATTCCGTCCTGATTGCCTCCTTGTCCCCAGATAAAGTTGATAGACTGATTAGGCGTAAAATAACTTGCCGTATTATTGGAAACACTTAAAGACAAATTGGAAGCATAAATATTTTGTGCATAATATTTACTATACACCCAGGAAAGACTGTATCCAAGAAAAAACATCAGTACAAACCAATACCAGTTTTTTATGATTCTTCTTATAAAATTTTCTATATCAAATAAAGAAAAAGCTCCACTTCTCTCTTTCGAGGAATCATTTTTTGCCAGACTTACGTATTTTTCAGGAATCATGATTACAGTGTTTTTATAAGTAAGTAGATAGACAAAGCTGTCGTAAGAAGAGAAACCCCTGTTGTTAAAGTTTGTACAGGATCTTTTCCAAAGCCATTCAAGCTTTTCGCTCTTGTATTGAGATAAATTTCATCACCATTCTGGACGTAATAATAAGGTGAATTCATCACATCTTCACGGGTAAGATCTATTTTAGCAATCTTGATTCCTTCCGGAAGCTTTCTATGAATCACAATAGTTTTTCTGTCAACCGTTCTGTTTAGTCCGCCATTCATCGCAAGGGCCTCAGTAATGGTAAGCGTATTTTTATGTGCTACTTTTTCTCCTGTAATTCCTGTAGTCTCTACATCTCCAAGAATATAATAGGTAATACCGTCTGTGTTTAAACGCACTTCAGATTTTCCATCCTGGAAGTTTTCATTTACTTTCAGTTGGATTTCCTGGGTTACCTCTTCAATAGTTCTTCCTTCAGCTTTTATATAACCTATTCCAAATACATTGATATCACCTTTTGAATCTACTTTAAGACCATTAAAATAGAAATTCAGGTTACCTCCATTTCTTGCGTTAGTGTTATTTATGCTTGTCATTGCATTATTGGCAACCTGCCCGGAATTCACTCCTCCCGATGTATTATACGTTGAGTAAAACTGAGCAGCATCTCCTTTAGGAGTTGTAATAATGTTCAAATTAAGGATATCGTTTTTAGTAATTCGATATACCGGTATATTGTATGGAACAAGCCCTTCTTCATTAATAACCAAACTTTCATTGGGCTGCATATATCGTACTTCTTTTGTAGTGATACAAGACGTCATAACAAAAGCCAGTAACAAAAGGAATAAATTTTTATAATTCTTCATCAGATTTAAGTTGTTTGCAAAAATAAAAATTAAAACTATTTCTTTACATTATTTCTTAAATAGTATACAAAATTTGGTAAATATGCACCAATGAACCCTAAACACAAAACAATAATCAACAACAGACCTACATTAATATGTCTTAGGTAATTTGCAATAATGATTATGAAAAGATAGTAAGAAATAATATAAAAAGTAGATCTTCTGTGGGTAAGACCTAGCCTTAAAAGCTTATGGTGGATATGGTTTTTATCAGCCTTAAACAAAGATTTCCCATTAATCAGCCTTACAATCATAACGTTTAAAGTATCTACAATGGGTAAAATAAGAATTGCAACAGCCACAGCCGGAGCCGCAGGCAGATGATAGCGAGGTACGGCAGGATCTGTCTTATCAATAAAAATATCTATAAAGCAGATGCTGGTAAATGCAAGCAGAAATCCTAACAACATAGATCCCGTATCTCCCATAAATATCTTGGTTGCCCTGTAATTGGATAAATTATAATATAAAAATGCCAACACTGCCCCCACAATAACAGCAGAAAAAACAACCAAAGGATAATTATACTCTCCCAGTCGATAATAACTGATCCCGAATAGAGCACTGCATATTAAGGAGTAACCTCCAGCCAGACCATCAATTCCGTCGATCAGATTGAATGCATTAATGAGTACAATAAAAGTAAGTATACTGAAGATCACACTCACATAGTAATTAATTTCATAAATCCCACAAATCCCGAAAAGGCTTCTGATTCTGATATCCGACCCGATTACGATCAATGAAGACACTACAATTTGTGCAATAAGTTTTTTATAAGCCCTCATTACTACAATATCATCCATGATCCCAACATAAAGCAGGATAACCAGTGATGCAAATAAAAACTTATAAAGCTCGAAGAGCTCATAGGCAAAAATAGAGGCACAGACTCCGATAGAATAAAATATAGCAGCTCCGCCAAGGTTCGGAATCTTTCTCAGGTGAGAGCTCCTGATTCCCGGCTCGTCCATTAAATTTTTTCTTCTGGAAATTTTTATGATGGTAGGAATGGAAAAAAATGTAATTAAAAAAGAAAACAAGAAACCTAACCCTATTTTTACGTAAAAAATAGAAATTCCTTTTCCCACTAAGAACAGCTCAAAACTCTGCATTCTTTATTGTTCAGGCATTTACAGTGTTAAAGAATCAAATAAGATTAATCTTGATTCACCATCTAATTATTACTTCGCCTGCATTTGTGTTTATACTAATTTCCGTATCAGCTTTTTCTGTCCTGCAAAAAACAGCAGATAAAAAATTTTCTTCTTTACAGACAAAGATAAAATATAATTTCTATCAAAACGACTATAACTCAATATATCTTTAATTTTAATTCCCTTTTTTTTCCTGAAAACATCAAGCTTATCACTCATTTCATAAAATAAGTTCTCATCTTTTACAAAAGCCAGGTAAGCCAGAAAGGTATAAACACCTTCTAAAATATGAAAGTTTTTAAGCTCTTTTCTTTTATGAGAATACATGGATTTTTCAAAAGCAACTTCTACATCCTCAACAGCCTGAAGAATATCCAGTCCTTTTTCAGTATGGGTTTTTGAAATCGAATTTCGACGTTCCAGGTACTGATAATGAAAATGTTGGGTCTGGGCAATAGTTTTGCACTCCAACAGCAATTGCGGAATGAGCTGAATATCTTCAAAAGAAATTCCTTTTTTAAATCTTTTGGTTTCGAAAAGGTCTTTTTTAAATAGTTTATTGCATGCAAAGTAGCTTATATCCGAAAAAATTGAAAAATGAGTTTCAAGATCTATTTTTTCAGGCATATTGGGAATCTGCGTCAGTTTTTGAATAACATTTCCTCTCTCATCCACTTTTTGAATATTGCAAATTACCATTTCAGCCGAATGTTGTTCTGCAAGATCAAGCATTTCTTCAAACATGGTTCCCAGAACATAGTCATCACTATCTACAAAGCCAATATAATCTCCGGTTGCATTATCAATCCCAATATTTCGGGCATCACTGAGCCCGCCATTTTGTTTATAAAAAGGTTTAATCTTTTCCGGAAATTTTACCGAAAAATCGTTAATAATTTTCCCTGAATCGTCCGTACTTCCATCATTCACTATCAAAATCTCAATATTCTGGTACGTTTGATTCACCAAAGAGTCCAGACATTTTGCCAAATACTTTTCGACATTATAAACAGGAACAATGATGGAAACTTTTGAGGGAACGTTTTTCATAGATTAAATTTTCGTAAGCCGGGTATTCAGCCAGCCTCTTTTGGCTTCATCAAAATCTTTTCTTGAACAAGGAATACAGTTTTCTATATTTTCATCCTCTCCAAAATACCAAAGGTTACTGAAAGTATCACGCTTGAAAGCATATTGACGGTCATCCACCAGAACATAAAAGACTTCGTAATGTCTTTCTTTCGGATGAGACTTTTGAATATTAATTCCTTCGATCAGATACCAGATCATTTGTGCCAAAAGCTGGTGATTTAGCTGATTTTCAGAATAAATATTGTAATTAAAGATTCCTACGGATTTCAGGTTTTCACTCAAACCGATCTCCTTCATATAAGCACAGATTTCCCTTCTGTTCAGGCCATTCACCTGTGGATTCATTGAAAAAGGTTCACTGAAGCTTTCTATTGCATCACAATTCACAGTCACTAAGTCCGCTTTTCTGAAGAAAGGCTCGGTTTTTTCTGTGGAATTCATCATTTCAGCAAGACGGATAATATCAAACTCCACTTCTTTAATTAATCTTACAGAGTCCACTTCATTTAAATGCTTCTGATAGCCTAAATGATGATAATTTTTAATGGAGAAATTCTTGGCTCCGAAAATTTTGCTTAAAAAAGTATGCTCGTTGATCATTTCACCCTGCTTCAGGGAAATAATATTGCTGATCTGAGTATAATTAATATTTTTTGTATGAAAATTTAACGCAGAAAAAAGAGAAAATGCAAAATCATTCGAACCTCCTACAATTACGGGAATCGCTCTTTTATAATGACAGGCCGACAAAACTTCCTGTAAGATATAATGAGAATCCTGAACAGATTTCCCCGAAACCAAATCCCCCAAATCTACAACCGGAATTTCAAAATCCAGTTGCGAAAGTTTATAAAATTCTTTTCTGATTCCTGTAAAATCCTGTACCTCGGCATCCCCATTCGCTCCCCTGTAATCCGAAACAAAAAGAAGAACAATACTGTCTTCCTTGATGTCTTTGGTAATCTTATTTCCTATTTGCCAACTTTCTGTTTTGAAATTTCTTGGTGAAATAATAAAGTCTTCGAAGTTCATGTATAATCCGCATTAGTTCCACAAACTTACAAAAAACCTTATCAACTTAAAATCCTGTCCCATTTTTATTCTAAAAAAACAGCAACAATTTTCAGCAATTTGTATAATCATTCTAATTTTTAGAACTCATTATTTCAAAAACAAAAGTTGTAGATGTTTCAAATTCGCCACCTTGCGTTGCCCCGAATAAAAACCTCGGCGTTTCTCCATTTTTATCCAATAAAATCATTGGCCGTTCCAATCTTCCGAATCGATTTAGATTTTTAGGTGGAGTAGGTTCTGTGATGTAGCTCTTCATATTAAGATAGGCAATCTCGGGTTTTGACCAGTGAACTCCATCTTTTGTGGTTAAATGCAAGCCATATTCATGGTTAAAAAATCCCATATCACGGGAAACCATATGATATTTCCCTTTTTGCTTCCAGACAAAAGCATCTTCCAATTGAACATTATTCGGTAATGATGAAAAATCTATCACAGGATTTTCTGATACTTTTTTATAAGGTCCCAATGGAGAATCCGCCTTTGCCAATCCATATTTTCTATTTCCGCGGATCGTTCCTTTTTGGGTTTCATATTCTTTGGTATTCCATGATTTATAAAACAGCCAGTATTTCCCGTCATTTCCTTTTACAAAAGCAGGATTTGTTGTGCAATGATCATCCCACGAGCCTTCTTTTCCAGGAAGAAGCAAAGGCTGATTGGGTCTTGTCCATTCTCCATTCAAACTTTTTGAGGTTGCCAATCCAATTCTCTTGGTATTCGTTTTCCCATTGGAATTTCCCATAAAAAACAGTAAATATTGACTTCCAACCTTTTTAATTAAAGGATTATGACAGGTCGTTGCATCCCAGAATCCTTCTCCTCTTGGAGCAAGAACAACCTGTTTATGTTCAAATTGATCGAATGGTGAATTGGCTTCCGCACGACAAATTTCAGAACCATTAAGCCAACCTCCCATTCCTTTTTCTTTTTTCCATCGGGAATAAAAGAGATGTACTTTTCCGTCTTCTCCCCAAATGGGAGAGCTACACCAAATATAGTATCCTTCCAAAGCAAGTTGCCTTCCGATTGGTTTTAAGTTGAAATAGGGTTTTTCTTCTGAAGATAATAAACCTCTAAATGATGATCCGAAAAACACAGCAGCCATTCCTAAAGCTGAAGTTTTTAGAAATTTTTTGCGGGTGAAAGGTTTTTCCATTGCTTTTATTTGAAGCTAATTTAATATAAGCTTGTAAACTGACCGTCCCGCACTTTAGGGTATTTATGAATTTTCAGGGGTTTCGGGGCGGAGGCTTTGCCTCCGCCCCGAAACCCCTGAAAAAAAACACCAACAAATTGTTGGTGTTTTTTAAACATTAAATTATTTCTTTTTAGCAACTGTTTTCTTTGCTGTCGTTGCTTTTTTGGCTGTAGTCGTTTTCTTCGCAGCAGGCTTTTTCTTTTCAGCAAAAGCTTTCGGATCCTGATCAGTAATCCATTTTTTAACCTCATCAAGAGAAATGTCTTTCAGCTCTTCGCTATCATATTTGGTATCATCTGCTTTTTTCGGAATTTTAAACATGGCTTTTCCAAACTTAATGAAAGGCCCCCATCTTCCGTTTTCAATGGAAATTTTTTCTTTTTCCCACTGCTGAATGTATCTGTTGGCTTCTTTTTTCAATTTGGCATCAATCAGTTCATTGATATCGCTTTGAGAAAGGTTTTCAAAATCATATCTCTTCGGAACATTAACGAAAATACTTTGATATTTGATAAAAGGTCCGAATCTTCCCGTCCCTTTCGTTACAGGTTCACCTTTGTAGGTAGCAATTGGAGCATCCGCAACTTTCTTTTCATTGATGATCTCTTCTGCACGTTTCTGATCTACTGAAAGCGGATCTTCTCCTTTTGGAATGCTGATGAAAGTTTCACCCCACTTCACATAAGGTCCAAATCTTCCGACTCCCACCGAAACAGGCTGTCCGTCAACTTCATTTAAATCGAATGGAAGCTTGAATAGTTCCAGAGCTTCTTCAAAAGTAATGGTTGCAATATTCTGTCCCGCCATTAATGATGCGAAAATTGGTTTCTCTTCATCATCGGTTTCTCCAATCTGAATCATCGCTCCGAATCTTCCGATTCTTGCGTGGACATTTTTACCAGTTTTAGGATCAACACCCAAAAGTCGATCTCCTGTTGCTCTTTCTGCATGTTCTTCTACGTCTTCAATTCTCGGGTGGAATTTTGAGTAGAAATCAGTCATCATTTCTTTCCATTTCTGGTCTCCATTAGCAATTTCATCGAAACTTTCCTCTACTCTTGCCGTGAAACCGTAATCTAAGATTTCTTTAAAGTTATCTGTTAAGAAATTACTTACCACTTCCCCGGTGTCCGTTGGAACGAACTTATTTTTGTCCCCTCCGAATTTCTCTTCAAGAATTTCTTTTTTAATTTTATCTTTTGCCAAAGAAATTTTTACCACTTCTCTTGTTTGCGGCTCAATTTCTCTTTTATCAACGTATTCACGGTTTTGAATGGTCTGAATGGTCGGTGCATATGTAGAAGGACGACCTATTCCCAGTTCTTCAAGCTTTCTTACCAAACCGGCTTCCGTATACCTTGCGCTTGGTCTTGTGAATTTTTCTGTTGCCGTAATTTTTTTATACTCTAAAATTTCTCCAACGCTTACTTTCGGAAGCAATTTTTCGTTGTTTTCTTCGTCATCATCTTCTGTTTTTACGATTCCGTAAGCTTTTAAGAAACCATCAAAAATGATCACTTCACCCTGTGCTTCAAAATGCTGGGGAAGCTTTGTATTTCCGATTTCAATCACGGTCTTCTCAATTTTAGCATTGGCCATCTGAGAAGCCAGTGTTCTCCTGTAAATTAACTGGTATAATCTGTTTAATTGAGCATCTCCGATACTTGTCACTGCAAAATCTGTCGGACGAATTGCTTCGTGAGCTTCCTGAGCCGACGCAGATTTAGTGGTATAATTTCTTGGTGAAGAATATGCTGCTCCGTATTCTGAGATGATTTGTTTTTTTGCGCCTTCTATAGCTTCCTGAGAAAGGTTTACCGAATCCGTTCTCATATAAGTAATGTATCCTTCTTCATACAGCCTTTGTGCAAGACGCATGGTGTTGGTCACATTATATCCTAATCTTGAAGAAGCTTCCTGCTGCAAGGTAGAAGTAGTAAATGGCGCAGAAGCAGAACGTGTTCCCGGCTTGGTTTCAACGTTTAAAACTTTGAACTCAGCAGTTCTTGCCTGTTCCAAGAATTTTTCTGCGTCTTCTTCTTTATCGAAATCTTTTTTAAGCTTTGCCGAAATTTCCTGTGCCGCTTTATTTAAGAAAATTCCGTCCAGCTTAAAGCTTGCTTTGGGTACAAATTCACGGATTTCTTTTTCTCTCTCAACAATTAATCTTACCGCAACCGATTGTACTCTTCCTGCAGATAATCCCGGTTTTACTTTTTTCCAAAGAACCGGAGACATTTCGAAACCTACGATTCTATCCAAAACTCTTCTTGCTTGTTGAGCATTGACTAGGTTCTGGTCTATATCTCTGGGATTTTCAATCGATTTTAGAATGGCATTTTTAGTAATTTCGTGGAAAACGATTCTTTTTCTGTTTTCCGGCTTGAGTTTCAACTCTTCCGCCAAGTGCCATGCAATAGCCTCTCCTTCGCGGTCCTCATCGGAAGCCAGCCAAACCATTTCGGCTTTTTTCACAGCGGCTTTCAATTCTGTTACCAATTTCTTCTTGTCAGCAGAAACTTCGTAATCGGGACTGAAGGTAGCCAAGTCAATCCCCATTCCTTTTTTAGGCAAATCCCGGATATGTCCGAAACTGGATTTCACTTCAAAATCCTTACCTAAATACTTCTGAATAGTTTTTGCTTTTGCCGGTGATTCGACGATTACTAAATTTTTCGACATTCTAAAAATTTTTTGCAAAAGTAAAGCTTTTTTATTATATAGGTCTGCTTAGAGCATTTTATTTAATAAATCCAATGGTGCTATACATATCCTGTAGAACAACCCTTCGAATGTAAAACCTCTTCCCGACATCTCTACACGATAAATGAGCGAGAAAACTATAATAAGCAGCGTTACATAAAATTTTTTATTAATAATTATTGTTTCTGAACTATAAGCTGAGTCCGTTTTTTTCAGTAAAAGACCAAAAAGAATTATGATAAACATCATATGGATATACATCCATCTTCCCCAATCGATTGCCAGATAAAAAAGAGGCAGGGAAAATAAAAAAGCTCCTATAAAGAGGATGGATATTATTTTTCGTTCCGCTAAGTATTTTAAATAAAATGCAATATGAAAAATGCTTATTCCTAAACTTAAAAAATACAGTTTATATTCATTAAAGTGCTGTACGATATATTGTCTTTCATCTATATTCCAAAAAAATATTCCTCTGGTAAATACAACTCCTCTCTCTTTTAAAATATTCAACGATTGCCCTTCATTGATTTCCCTTCCAAAAAGCAAAAGCAAAAGGGCCGGAATAAATACTGCAAGAATATATTTTAAATATTTTACAACTTCTATCTTTCCAGATTTCAGATACAGCGTTATCAGAAAATACGGGATAAAAAACAAGGTAACTTCATGAAATAATGTAGATGCAAAAAGAGCGATAGAAAATCCCCATTCCCGGAGTCTGGTAAGCTTATTACTATCCGTTAAATAGACAAAGAAGGCAAATAAAAAGAAGATAATGAATTCTTTTTTTCCAACATAGTCCACACAATTCAACAACCCGAAAAAACCTATTGAAGAAAGGAGCAAGGAAAGATACAGGAAGGTTGCTTCTTTATATTGTATAAGTTTAAAGTAATAATAAAAGAACAATGAGATAATAACGAACTGAAAACAATAAACCAGGATATTCAGCTTTACCCCCGTAAGATCCTGTAAAAGGAAAAAGAAACTTCCGGACAGGCCTCTTCTTTTAAAACCTCCATCCTGATAATTTACCAGCCAGTCTCCTAAAATATAGCCATCTGAATGGAGATTATGCAAAAAAGTAAAACCCAGCGTATAAATTGCCGTTATTACAATGAGAAAATAAATAAAAATCTTACTATTGAAACGAGAGATCAATTTTTCTAGCACTGTCATTACTTAGGAATTCCAAAAAGAAACATATAGAATTTATTTTTAATCATACATTCCGTTCTATCAAAAGTATGAATTTAAAAACATTTTAATACTATATGTTTCTTCCTAAATAAATGAGATGCTAAAAATCTATCGTTTTATGATTTTCGTTATCGTTTCATAATTATTGATTTTAACCAAATAAACTCCAAGGGGAAGAGCAGAAAGATCTGCCTGGTTGTTTTTAAACTGCCCTGCCAAAACAATTTGTCCGGCGGCATTATATATCTGAAACTGATAAAGTTTGTCTGTACCTCCTTTTATAAATAAAGTATTATGAACAGGATTGGGATATAAAACGAGCTCATCATCTTTCTTTTCCACATTAGTCGTTGCCAAACCCGGAGAACCACCTAATCCGGCAGAAACCTGATTTTTAGGTATCACTCCCAATTCTTCACCGTTCTGATCAAATTTCATTTTCACACATCTACAGTTCATTCCAAAGTAAGAATCATTATTATCATGAAAAGCAATCATCCGGTTTGCAGTTGATGCAGCATCAAAAAGAATATTCACTGCTCTTCCGATATAATTGGAATTCAGCGCATCCGTCCATACTCCAGGATACTGAAAATTATTTACATTAAATGTTCCCTGAGCAGATTGATTGGCCGTTACACTTCTAAAACCTCTAGATCCTGAGTTTGGATAGTTCCCAACCTGATAACTGCTATCATTATACATATAACCAATCGTGGTAGAAGTACTGTTTCGAACCCTGGTTCCTAGATAATCATTAATTACACTATAACTTGTTGCTACATTCTTATCTTTTTTATACCAAGGAGAGATTCCAAAGTCTTTATTGCTCACTATGGCAACCCCTGTCAGATCAGGAATTCTCCACCCTGCAGGACAAGGATCAAAAGGAGATTTTTCACCACCTCTTCCCCATCTGTCCGCAGCAAGATTAGGTTCTGTTGAAAGCCAGTCCGTACCGTTGGTATAATTTGGAACAGAAGAATTATAAGGAGCAAAGCTGCTCGGTATCATATACACTAAAGGATGTCCTACAGCATAAGAAATTACTTTTGCAATTTTTTGCGAAGGCCTGTCAGTAGATAAAACATTTGCATTTGATGCATTCGAGTAAGTATTATAAGGAACAATATAATTACCGGCAAGATCATTATAAACCGCCGGAGTAAGCGTAGTATATGCAACAGTTCCATTACTTGAAACACTTCCTAAAAATACATTATAACTTGATCTGTTATCAGCATTTTGAAATGATGGAATAGGATCTTTCCTTCCCCATTGATACTGTAATCCTGTTGATGCCCGAATTTTTGCAAGTTCAGCTGCCGTTGGAGTTAAAGGATCAGTAACCAGAGGAAAAGCATCGGTAGCTCCCAGGTTTCTGTCCATGAATTCTGTTTTCAAAATATCTCCTTTAGGAATATAGTTTACATAATTAGTTGCTGTAGCATCCGGAAGCTCTGTAGTATAAATATAGCTATTCAACGCAGTATCTGTTACCCAGATATGCCATGACCAATACACAGGATTGGTGATACTCCCGTTATGCAATGTTACAACCGCATTACCGCTCTGGTTAGGATTAATATTGACAACAATTTTTGAGTTGCTTAATCCCGCAACTGATCCCGGAGATGGATTTGTTACAGTTACCGTATTTATCAAAGATGTATTGGTTGCCCAAAGAACATTAGCTTTTAAATTGTTAAAGCTCGTTGTATTCAAAATTGCTTCATTTCCTAACGACTGGCTCTGTACAGAAAATGCTTTACTTACAGGAATTTCAACGGTAGCCATAGTAGCAGATTTCACGATCTGATAAGTATTAGGATTATTTAAACCCTCTACATATTCTACAGTTGCATTGAAATACTCAGTCGGAAAATCATAATCGTCGATTACATATAATGGATCTTTTATACATCTGCAAGCATTTGCATCCGATGTTTTAACCGCAGATGCGGGCATATACCAATATCTTCCTTTAATATTAGGCTTTGAAGGATCCGGTACATCTGTCTGATATTGATCTGAGATCATAAAGATCGATCTTGCACCTACAGCAGGAGTAGTATCAAAATGCCTCGCCATGGTTGCTGTCCACAATCCCATATGATGCTGGTCTGTATATTGACCTCCCTGAGAATCTATTGCCAACTGGCCGGTTCCCGGAAAAACACCCATGTTCATTCCTCCTACATTAGAAAAATCAAAACCTACATTGGGATATACTTTTGCACCTTGTAAAAACGAAGGGACATTTGTATTGTTTGGCTTGATGATATGATATCCGTTAGATTCAAAAACATCTTTCCCTAAACTGGTTTGCACCCCAAAAGGAGAAAAATCTATTCGAATATCATCTACATAGGATGTCGAACCTAAATTCGCGGTTAACATAGAAGGAATCCTCCATCCATTCGGACAAGGATCAAAAGATGACTTGTCTTTATATACCGCTGCATTATCAGGATTATTGTAATCAGTTATGATTTTACCTTCGGAATTATCTGACCATAAATTGAGCTCAGACAATTTATTATCAGTTAACGTAGAAGATTTCCCAAACCAGTTTACCATCAGGTTTGTGTTATTATTGTAATATGCAGGTCCCGAATTATCGTCCTTGTTTACATAAATTAAGCTTAACGGATTTTTTACAGAAAGCTGGATATTATTATTTACGGTAGCATTTGAAAGCAGAACAAATTGTCGCAGATTATCGAAATTCGTTGCATTATCAAAGTTTTTGGCTGCCCTGTGGCGAATTCTGCCTATCGTCCCGGAAACTTCATAAAAATCCCCGCCTTTCATTACCAAAGGAGGAATAGGATCTTTTCTTCCCCACTGATACAACAATCCTCCATTCCTATTCCATTCGGTTCCTGTGATAGAATTACTGACAGCTCCTAAATTCCGGTCCATCCACTTCCATTCTGAATCCGGAATTACTTCCACAGTTCCGTCATTTCTTTTTCTTTTAACTCCCGGAAAGCTTTTATAGGTTGATCCGTTACTAGGATCTTCCGTAACCCAGACATGCCAAGACCAGAAAATCACTCCATTTACCCTAAACGCAATCACAGCATTACCTTCTTTCGATTTATTAATAGGAATCTTGATCTTCGCATCTTCTCCGGCCCCAATTATTTCCAGACTATAATTTGCATTTGCTTTTATCAAACCGTGAACATCTTCCCATAAAACATCTGCCGTAACAGTCCCCGAAGGTACTCCGGATGCTCCCAAAAAAGAATTAGTCTGCCAGATAGCATACGCTTTTTTCACTGGAATATAAATACCTCCATAGGAAGAATTCGGATCAAAAACATAACTATTTGGCGCTTTTGTCCAATCTTTCAATAAAGTCTTAGAATATTGATTTTTTTGTTTTGCTGAAATTCCTGTTCCATAATCAACCTCTTTTGAAATCTTCAGTTTTAAAGAGTCATTTTTTATAGAAGAAAACCCTGGAATAGGAATCAAAAACATTGCGAATAAAGCTATCAGCCGAATAAGCTTTATATTTTCCAAACTTATTATTCTCAATAACAATATATTTATCAGCTTTATTGATAATTTCTTGAGTTTGAGTATCTGATAAAGTTTCTTGAGATTCATTGGTTTCAATGTTAGTTTCTGTATTTGATGCAGCAGAAGCATATGAAGTAGTAGCTAGTCCTCCAATGAGTGAAAAACTTACTGCACCTAGCAATAGTTGTTTTTTCAATTTATTTCCCTCCAAATTCAATTCATGATGACGGTTAAAAGTATAGCACGCATTTTTTCCTAATAAATTATTTTTTAGAATAAAAAGGTAAAAATAATA
>JBCNMJ010000061.1:0-23268 GCA_039594975.1 Chryseobacterium sp.
GAAAAAAGTTTCATATTATGCCAATGCTCTTCATATTACTACAAGAAAGCTTACCAGCATGACCGAATTTATAGCAGGGAAGTCTGCCAAAGAAATGATTATCGATAAACTGATCAGTGAATTTGAGAAATCTGTAAAATATACGACACTTACGATTTCTGAAATATCTTACCAGCTAGGATTTTCGGATGAAGCCAACTTTACGAATTTCATTAAAAAGCACACGGGAAAAAAACCTACGGAATTCCGAAGTCTTGTCAGTTGTGTTTTTCCATTCTCCATTTGATTTTTTTGAAATTTAAAAAACTAACTATTCCATGAAACCTACCAAATTTAAACAACTATCTTTTACGACTTAAAAAAGACCCTTTTCTATTACTAAGGATTAGCTGAAACCTACTTTATAGATTCATAGAGCTTAGAATTCTTTCAAATTCCAAATCCCGGCCTTCAAGAATGTCTTTGTCTTTATATTGTATGATTTCATCAATTCTGATTCCGATTTGTTGGGTTTGAGAATTGTCAGGATAAAAAATTCCGTTTCCGGTAAATTCCAAAACATAATCACCAGGTAAATTTACTTTAACAAGATCTCCATCTGCACCCGCCGATTGTTGACCGATTGTTAAAGATTTTGGAAAAATCTTCTGTAAACTCATAGAATACCATTCGCTGGCGCTTTGAGTTTCAGGATTTACCAAAATGAAAACTTTACCTGAATACAAATGTGTGTTTTTATCTTTGATATTTGGGAAGTAATGTTTTGAATCTTCCAGATAATAGAATGTGCCAATATTTTTTAAGTTGGGAGCATAATATTTATAGAAATAATTTTCAACAGGAGAGAAATATTTATAAATATAGTAGTTCACAAAACCTCCCCAATCCGGATAACCTCTCATATCAAAAACAATGGCTTTCTTCTGATAAGCATTATCTAGAATACTATCCATACGGGCATCCAGATTATTACTTTCCAGATCTCCTGCAATTTCCAGGGTTTGGTTGATTTTAAAGTAGGCAGTATTGTTGTCAATGATTTTTTTGCTTTCTCTTTTCTTGATTTTACTCTGGATATAATTGACAATGAAATCATATTTTTCCTTGTCTTTAGGATTGATCATATCCAGTTGTGTGGTGAATTTCTTTTCGGTTTTTCCGGATTTTACTTCTAGGTTTTTTTGAACAAGGTTATCCGGCCAGATCAGGTTGTTTTCATATTTTGAAAGAACATAAATAAGTTTTTCTTTATTGGATGTAGATAATAGCTCTCCTTTTTCTTTAATGATTTGCGGAATATCTTTTCCGTTAATAGATGTGATTTTATCACCCACGGCAAGAGAAGCTTTCGAACAGATTTCAGGAAAAATAAGATGAGTTATTAAAATATGATCATCAACGATCTGAAAATCAAAAGGAGCTAGATTTAGCATGTTGAAAATATCACCTTTGCAGTTCAATTGTCTGTAAAAGTTAAAGGCATGGCTGTCCTTAAGCTTTGAAACCAGTTTTGTAAGTACAGTTTCGAAATCTTTTCTCGAGGATATTTTTAGGTTTTCTTCTAGACTGTTTTTGAAGTAGTCTTCAAAACCCTTATCCATAATGTATTTATGCGGAAAAAGATAATCTACTACTCCCTGAACTTTTGCGAAAGCAAGCAAACGGTATTCAATCGGGAGATTTTCATTTTTCGGGAACGAATATTTTTTCTCAGTGCTCACTGATTTTCCATCCTTTAATAATTCAAAATTATAACGATGATGATATATATTATTGAGCAGGCTTTTATTTTCGGAAGAGATTTTTCCGTTTTTCTGAAACCAGTCAAAGTTTTGATTTTGAGTTAAAATATCCTTTGAAGTTTCAGTTGGGGCAAGAATAGTTAATTTTTTATTTAAATTTTTAGATAGTTTATTGATAACAGAATTAAAATCATCTCTTGAATTGATATTTTTAATAGTAGCTAAAAATAAGCTGTCTGCATCAGTTTTTCCGCTAGCCAAATCAGGATGATAATACTTTATAAAATTCCATGCTTTTATAAAATCGTAATATTGTTCTTTCTGTGCAAAGAAAATTTGGTTAAAAAAAAGTATACATATAAAAGTTATAAGTTTTTTCATTGTAATAAGTATTTTATAAATATACTGTATATCTGTCAATTAAAAATATTTATTGACAGCTTGTAAAAATTGTTTTACATCATAATATCAAAACTCATAAATAACGCTGTTTCTGAAGAATCTTTATACAGCTTTGTATTAATCCCAGTGATGGAAAATCCTGCCTTCTGATAAAATTGTATGGCGGGATAATTGGTGTTCTGAACTTCGAGTTCAACCATTCTGCATTGTAATTCTCTGGCTTTACGATTGACATATTTGATGAGTAATCTTCCGATATTTCGGCCTCTGAATTTTTCATCAATCAGAATATTTTCAATAAAAAGACTGTTGTTCCATACTCTGAAATCGCATATTGCCCAACCGATTAACTCGTCATTTTCAAAAACTCCGAAAGAATTCCCCTGTTCAATAATTTCATTCAGATCATTGATATCCTCGGTATTTGTTTCCCAGATCTTTTGATAATATTGTTTTTTCTCTCTTAAACTGAATTCAAAAGATTTTCCTATTTTTATAGTGGAAACGGTAAATATTTTATCAGTTTCATAGCCGTTGAAACCCCAGTTTATAGTTGGATTGAAGGTAAGCTTTTCTAGTTTTTTGATTTCCATAAATATTGCTTTAGAATTATTCAATCTTAACAAGAGGTAATTCTTTTTGTTTTTCGAAATTATCCCAAATATATTCCATGTTTGGGTAGAAACATCCATCTTTTTCAAGATTAAAATATTCAGCTGGAACTTTATGTATATTGAAAGCTTCTAAACTATTATCTTTTAAAATGTCTAAAGCTTTATAAATTTCTTTATCAATTTTATGACTTGTTGTCCATGGATAATAGTTGAAGCAAACTTTTAATCTGTCAAAACTAAATCCATATCTTTTAGTTTTAGACCAGAATGTTTTATCATATTTTTTGTTAAGCTTCTTTAGATTTTCAATGTCAATTTTATTAATGTCCTTTTCAAAAAGTTGAGGTTTATAAAAGATATTAATTTCGATGTCTCCAAAGCTCATTGGTCCCTCAGCAAATTTATTCCAATTATAAAAAACTCGAACAGTTCTTCCTTCAACTGTTTTAATTAAACCTTTATATTTATTAATGCTTTCTTTTTGAAACCCTCTTTGTCTTAATTCTGTAAAAATCTTTCGTTCAAATATTTTAGAATGAACTTTTTTGCCAATAGATGTACTTATCCAAATTGAAATTGAGATAAAAGCAGCGAATAAAATAGCTATAATAAAACTTCCTAAAAAGTTTTTAGTTGATATGAAAATTGGAATGAAAATGAAAAGAAATAGAATTAAATATATTATAAAGATTGAATATTTATTAATGAAATAAATTCCTTTTGAAGTTAAAAGTTTCATTTGAATTAGATGAATTTAATAGAACACAGAATTTTAATTAAATCAAATTTAATCAAAATTTCACACACCAAAGTTTTCAAAACCCGTAAATTTGTTCCCAATAAAATTTTACTGAATGCTTAGGAAAATTTCGATTGCGGCGGTTACTTTTTTGTCCGTTTTTACAATCAATGCGCAGAAGAACAAAAATTCACAGTTAGAAAGACCAAAATTGGTTGTAGGTTTGGTGGTAGATCAGATGAGGTGGGATTACCTGTATCGTTTTTATAATAAATACGGTAATGATGGTTTCAAAAGGTTATTAGGAACAGGCTATTCGTTGAATAATGTACATATTCCGTATGTTCCTACTGTTACAGCTTTGGGGCATACTTGTATCTATACAGGTTCGGTTCCGGCAATTCATGGGATTGCGGGAAATGACTGGACGGATAAGGAAACAGGGCAAAATGTATACTGTACAACAGATGAGAGTGTAAAACCAGTGGGAACGACCAATGCAAAAATTGGAAGCCATTCTCCGAAAAATCTGTGGTCGACTACAGTGACGGACGAATTGAGATTAGCGACCAATTTTCAGGGAAAAGTAATCGGCGTTTCTTTAAAAGACCGTGCATCTATTCTTCCGGCGGGTCACAATCCGAACGGAGCTTTTTGGTTTGATGATTCCTCAGGTAATTTTATTACGAGTACTTGGTATATGAATGATTTGCCACAATGGATAAAGACTTTCAATTCCCAGAATTTGCCGGATAAATTGGTGGAAAATGGCTGGAATACTTTATTGCCGATCAGTCAGTACACTGAAAGTTCTCCGGACAATTCTCCTTGGGAAGGATTGTTGGGAAGTGCAAAAACGCCTACTTTTCCTTACAGTAATTTAGCAGCTGATTATAAAGCGAAAAAAGATAATATCCGTTACACGCCTTTCGGAAATACCCTGACTTTGAAATTAGCAGAAGCTTCTGTAGAAGGTGAAAGACTTGGTGGTGATGATATTACGGATTTTTTAGCGATCAATTTAGCTTCAACGGATTATGCAGGTCATAAATTTGGCCCGAACTCGATTGAAGTTGAGGATGTGTATTTAAGGTTAGACCAGGATTTGGCCCAATTTTTCAATTATTTGGATTCAAAAGTTGGAAAAGGTCAGTATACGGTTTTTCTTTCCGCAGACCACGGAGGGGCTCATTCTGTAGGATTTTTACAAGAACATAAAATTGCAACAGGTTTCTTTGGGGAAGGAATGGAAAAAAATATCAATGAGAAGCTGAAAGAGAAATTCGGGGTTGATAAGCTGATTAACGCGGTTGATAATTACCAGGTTTATTTTGACAGAAAGTTATTGAAAGATAACAAACTGGAACTGGATGATGTAAGAGATTTTACCATTAAGGAATTGGAAAAAGACCCTACCGTGCTGTATGCTGTTTCAGTAACGGAAGTTCAGGAAGCGACGATTCCGGAGCCTATCAAACAGAGAATTATCAATGGTATCAACAGGCAGAGAAGTGGTGATATTCAGCTGATCTCTCATGATTCTATGCTGCCTCCGTATTCAAAAACAGGAACTACACATAGTGTCTGGAATTCTTATGATTCTCATATTCCGTTAATCTTTATGGGATGGGGAATTCAGCATGGAGAAAGTAATAAACCTTATTATATGACGGATATTGCTCCTACTGTTTCATCTTTACTGAAAATTCAGTTTCCCAGCGGAAATGTAGGAAATCCGATTACTGAAGCTATTGGCAAGTAGATTCCCATTATAATATATAAAAAGACATTCCAATTTGGAATGTTTTTTTCATATTATGAAGCGCGTATAATCTGCTGTATTTCCTTTTGATACTTTTTATTCTGCTTTTTTATTTTTGAGATCAAGTATAAAAAAATACCTATGACTAGTAAACTTATCACAGACGAAATGATCATTAGATAGATATAGTAAGATTTAATTTCTTTATTCCTGGCTGAAGTATCTTTATTATGATTATCAATAACCCGATTGATGGAGGTTAATTCATTTTCTTTTCTTTTGAAGCGCATTTCAAAATATTTTCTATTATAAAGCTGGTAAAGATCCTGCTTCCTTAAAGCAAGATAATTATCCGACATTTCTTTATAAATTCCTTCGTTCAGAACAATATCACCTGTATTTTTACTTAGGTTTTCTGCTTTTTGTAAAAGATTGACAGCAGTCTGATATTCACGTTTCTGTTTATACATTTCTGCCATTCCTTTTAAAGCAAAGGCTTCAAGACTTTTTGCATGATTTTTCCGGGCGTAATTCACAGATTGTAAAAAAGCCTTTTGTGCATTGTCTATTTGATTGAGATTAAGGTAGCAGTAGCCAATGTTGTAATACACTACACTTACATTAGAAGAAGCGGTTTTACTTAAAGGTGCTTTTTCAAAATTTTGCAGAGCAATCAGAAATTTTTCAAGGGCAATTTCGGAGTTGGACTGGCTTTTGTAAATCATCCCCCGTATTGCATAACTTCTGGCAGTTTCCAGATATCTTTCAGGCGAATCAGGGACTTTTGCTAAATATGCATCTGCTTCGTTGAGGGTTTCAAGACTTTTGCTGAAAAGTTCCATTTGCTGATATTGTATAGCAACGGCAATGAGGACACTTGACTGGTTTTTTGCGTCATTTGTTTTTTGCGAGAGTTCTTTAGCTTTTAAAATATATGTTAAAGACTCATCAAAGTTCCTTTTGGCAATATTGGCTGTAGAAAGAAGCATGTAGATCTTAATAGAAGTATTGATATCATTTTCTTTTTTCAACAGTTCTTTTCCTATTTTAATAGTATTCTCCGGATTATCATAGATTTCGTTATAAGCCTTTTTCATCAGAGAATCCGTAGTGCTTTTTTGAGCATTTATAGAAATGTAAAAGCTCAGGAATAAAAATGAAAGTATTTTTAATGTGAATTTCATGATGACTTACTTTTACTGATTTCCTGGATATAAGCATTGGGAGACATTCCTGTAACCGATTTGAATACGGTTGTAAACGTACTGTGAGATGAAAATCCCGAATATTCTGCAAGATAGCTAACTTTATAATTAAGAAACGTCGGATTGGTTCTTAATAAGTGAGCAATATGGTTGATTCTTAATTCATTAATATAGCCGTTGAAGTTCTTTTCTTTACTGCTGTTAATAACTTCCGAAAGGTATTTTGTATTGATTTCCATTTGAGAGGAAAGCAGGGAGAGAGACATGTTTTTATTCAAAAACCGGTCGGATTGTTCAAATTCCTCAAGCTTTTGGAGGATTTCTTCTTCTTTTTCCTTTGAAATTTTATTGGAATCTTTCTCCGGGTTCTTTTCAATAGCCGGAATTCCTTTTATAATAGGCAAAGAAGAAGCAATTTTCTGTTTTTGTCTTCTTTGTTTTTCAAAAAAGTCAAATTGTTTTTTTAAATCTCTGTTTTTATTTTTAATAATGAGCAAATAAATAAGTAATCCGAGAATTAAAAAGCTTAAAATTAATGTTAGTATCCAAAAAGACTGTGAATAGCTCTGTTTTTGGAATTCAATATTTTTATTCAGATTGGTCTCTACAAGCTTTACAATATAGCGGATTCCTTCTTTGGTATTAGAATCTTCATGTGTTTTTAAATCGGTATAAAGTTTATTGTACTGATGATATTTAACATTATCATGCAGTGTAAAATAATTTCTGGATAATGATTCGTAAATTTTAATTTTTAAACTATTAAAAGGCAGATTATTAATTTGCATAAGTGCTATTTCAGATTTGGAAACTGATGTTTTATAATCCTGTTTCAGAAAATAATACCGGGACAGGTTTTCATAAGCTAATCCTAATAAAAATGGATGGTCTTTGTACTTTTCAAGCCGATGAATTACATTGTCTATCAGTTTTTTAGAATCTTCCAAACGATTCTGCTTCATAAAATACGATGAGCGGAAAATCTGATTTTCAATTTCAGTTATGATATTTTCCTCATTACTGTTATTAATATATTGATCACTTTTGTCAAGATATTTTAAAGCATCTTGGTAATTTCTGCTGATTCCGAAATTAAGAGCCTGTAGCTGATAAAGTTTAGCCGTTGTGATTTTTAACCTTGGATCATTACTTTTTAAAAGATGCTGATCAGACAGAAGATGAGTGATGATTTTTTTTGACTGATTATATAAATCCAGGTTTTGATATTGCTCCGCAAGGTTATAATCTCCAAAAACCTGCATAAAATAAGAAAAATTTTTCTGCTGAAAATCTTCTTTTTGTATAGAAGTGCTTACAGATTGTACATAATCGCCCTTCATGGCATAAGCTTGCGAAATGATATTTTGCAGGACGATTTTATGCTCAATATTCTGGTCACTGAGAAGAAGACTTTGTGAATAGCCGATACAGTCGTCGGGATTTTGATACAGCTTTTGAAATGCTTTATCTGCCAAAATCGTAAAGTCGGGACCGGACTGACCGCTTATAAAAATGGAACAAAAAACAACAATTAACAGCAAAACATTCCTTTTATTTTTTGGCATTTTCTGTAGCAGTAAATTGTTTTCTTTGTTTTTGTGAATAATCTTGTTAAAAATTATCTTCAATACGCTTTTTATTTATATGGTTGGTTTTTAGGTTTTTATGTTTTTTATTCTTTTGAATTTCACGAATTGTAAAAGACAATTTCTTTTAATTGGGTAAATATAATATTAATATTGTTCCCACCAATTCAAAATATTAAATATAACAAAGTATGAAAAAAATTTACACTCTTTCAATTAAAGTATTGGCTGGGTATTGCTTTCTGAATTTCGGAATTACAAAAGCACAGCTTACTGTAATGGGAACTGGAAACTACAATGTAGGTGCTGTTTCTGATAATGGTGTTGTAAGCATGCATACAAGTGCAGGTGCAATTTATAAATGGTCTGCAGCTGGTGGACTTGTACAGATAGGAACGCTTACAAATGGCTATCCTGCAGCAGGAAGAACGGTTGTTTCGAATGATGGGACCAAAATTGCATCTTCAACAACGAACTCTGCGACAGGGTTTAATGAAATAGCGACTTATGATGTTGCGACTTCTACGTGGACGAACAGGGGAGGACTTGTTCCTACAGGTTGGGACGGATCTGTAAGTTCCACTTGGGGAATGAACGCGAATGGAACTATATTGGTTGGTTTGGGCTGGCTTACTGCGGCTACCGCGCACGCGGTAAAATGGGATGCTGCTGGCGGAGTGGTAGATTTAGGAAGTATCGTTTCAGGAAGAAGTTCCAGAGCAAATGCCGTGAATGCTGACGGAACCGTAATTGTTGGCTGGCAAGATGAACCAACGGGAACGAGAAGCGGAGCGAGATGGGTAAATAGTGTCGAGAGCTTTCTTACAGATAGCAGCGGAAATAATTTAGGTGAAGCTGGAGCAGTTTCTGCAGATGGAAATACAATAATAGGTTCGGCATTGCCTAATCCTTATGTTTGGAATACAACATCGGGAGTAACATATATAACACATCCAAATTCCTCAGTCTTCTTCAGGGGTGGTGCAACAGGAATATCTGCCGATGGAACAACTGTAGTAGGGTATTTCAGGGCTTTTTCTGCACCTCCGATGTCTGGAGAAGGCTTTATTTGGACTGCGGCTAATGGGCGTGTTAATCTGAATGATTATGCAACATCATTGGGGATAGCAACCAATGGAGTGACGATGGGATTGCCTCTGGCAATTTCTCAGGACGGGAAAAAAATTGCAGGAACAGGTTTGAATGCATCGGGGCAAATCGTAGGTTTTTATTTAGATCTGACACAATATTTATCAGTGAAGGATCATGTAAAGAATAATAATGATATAGGAATTTATCCAAATCCGGTAACGGATATCCTTTATTTTAAAGGTGTTGAAAAAATTGATAAGGCAGAAATTTATAATATGGTCGGGCAAAAAGTGAAATCATTCAACTCGGTAGATCATCAGATTGACGTGTCGTCTTTATTAAGTGGAGATTATCTATTGCAATATTCTGTTAAGGGGGGAAAACAACAGAATTATAAATTCATAAAGCGGTAAATAAGTATTAGACAGATTCACTTTGATGTCTTAGACCAAAAAACTCGCAGAGCAATCTGCGAGTTTTGTTATATTAGTCTTATTTTTCTTCGTCTTCGCCATCATCATCTTCGTATTGCTCCAGATAATAAGTGAAAGTAAAATCTTCCATCTCATCTTCGATGTCTTCCAATGTTGCTAATAAATCTTCGAAAATCTCCAGTTGGTCAATACTCATATTCACAAACTCTAAGTGAAGAGGCATTTCCAGTTCTCCGGTAATGATATCAGCTAATGCATCGAGATTATCTCCAAAATACTCGGGAAGCGGAAGCTTTTCCTTTAATTGGGCATAGAAATCTTCATAATCTCCTATATCCGTAAAATCTATATATATTGTTTGCATATTATTTTTTGTTATTGCTTCTCAAAGCTCTTATAATGATTTTTTGTTAAATAAACATCACCATTTTTTGTAAAAATAATACGGTCTGCATTTCTGCTTCCGCAATGGTAGTTTACATCAGCTTCAAAATATTTTTCTCCTTGTGGTAAGTTTTTTTCTCTGTTATTAAACTTGTCTCCACCAATTGCCCTTCCCGGCAAAACATCACAAAGATTCCCTTTTGAAGGATTCCAGCCGTGTTTCCGTGCTTCATTTTTTGTAATATAATAATCAGGAAGTCGATGATTTTGTTTAACATAATTAATGACTGTTTTTTCAGCTGTTAACTGATCAATAGATTGTTCTGGAGAAGAATTTTCAGCATTATTTGCTCTTCCGTATTCAACTGCAGTATTATTTATAGATGCCAGATTATCTTTAATAAAGTTATTATAGACATACATGACAGACATTCCGAAAAGGAGTCCTAAGCAGATAAAAAACAGTGATCTTGTCTTACCATTCATATTGTAGTGTCAGTTATGTGGATGAATTATCAATTTTTACTTTGTAAGTCAAATGTGAACTTCTAAAATTATTTTAAATATTAAAAAAACATTTATAAAAAATTCACAACTGACCATTCTCTTTTTATCCTTCTCTCCACTCTTCCGGAATATCACAGATCGGAATCGGAACCATTTTATGTTTTGCCGCTTTATGCATTCTGTCAAAAATCATAAAGACTTCTTTATCGCGACCTACATAGTCTTCCACTGCTTTAGTTCCATATTCTTTCTGAATTTTTTCAAGCTCAGGATAAGTTGCACCGATTTGGTCTTCATCCGTTCTTTCCGCATCCCAAAGTCCGTCCGTAGGAATTGCATTCTGAATACTTTCAATAAGATTTAAATCTTTTGCCAGTTGGTAAACTTCAGTTTTATAAAGATCAGCAATTGGAGAAACATCTACACCGCCATCTCCGTATTTGGTGTAAAAACCAATCCCGAAGTCTTCCACTTTATTTCCTGTTCCGCAAACCAAAAGTCCGTGAAGCTGACCGAAATAATATAAAGTAACCATTCTGAAACGGGATCTTGTATTGGCTAAAGATAAATTGTTGCTCCATCTTCCTTCCACATGGTCTTCTACACTGTTTTCGAAAGTTTCAAAAACGGGAGTCAGATCAATTCTCTTTCCCTGAACATTCGGAAATCTTCTTTTTAAATCTTCAATATGATCCTGAGCTCGGTTTACCTGATCCTGCTTTTGCCTGATCGGCATTTCCAAAAGCAGAACTTCAAGCCCGGTCATGGCACATAAGGTAGAAACCACACCGGAATCTACACCTCCCGAAACCCCTATTACATATCCTTTTACATTTGCTTTGGTGGCATAATCTTTCAGCCAGTTTACGATATGGTCTATTACTTTTTGTGTCTGCATATTTTTATTGTTAAATCGTTGAATCGTTAAGTTATCAAATTATAAGTGAGTTGCAGAAGGTTATGGTGACATTTGTTACCTGAAAAAACAATTTTACTACCTAGTCTCCTAACAACTTATCAATCTCACCATTGAATATTTTCCGATTATATTCCTTATTTTTGTGTGTTTAAAAACGATGTAAAAATAATGAAGATTTTCCGAATTGCTATACTTTCTTCCATTTTAGTTTTAAGCTTACATTCATGTAAAAAAGAGCAGGAATCACAATGGAAGGTAGAAATCGAAAAGCCGGCAGAAAAAGTGCAGGTGGTGGATATTTCTAAAATGTTTTATGATAAAAATGTTCCGTTGGAGCAGTTTAAAACTCAATTTCCGTGGTTTCAGGGAACAGTGCCTGATGAAGATTTTGCAAAAAGAAGAACGGATGCGAATGAAATTAAAATCTACCATGAGGCAATTCATAAAATAGATGTTAACAAACTTCAGACCGAGCTTCAGGAATTATTTTCACACATAAAATACTATTATCCTAAATTTAACAGCCCGAAAGTATATTTATTTTCGTCTGCATTGCAAATGGCTCAGGATCCGATTATTTACGACGAAAAAACTGGGTTCTTATTTATTGATATTACAGGATTTATGGGAGATGGAAACCCTAATTATAAAGGACTGGAACTATATTTTCAAAAATCTATGAACCCGGCTAATATTGTACCCAAAGTTTCCCAAATTTTTGCGGAGAATATCGTAACAGCTCCAACAGAACAGAAGTTTGTAGATCAGCTGATTCTTAATGGAAAGATTATGATTCTACAGGATGCCTTCTTACCAAACTTTCCGGATTATCTTAAAATGAATTATACCCAAAAACAATATGACTGGGCAGTTACCAATGAAGCGAATATCTGGAATTATTTTGTGGAAAGTAATTTAGTGTTCAGCGATGATCCCAGATTGGTAGAACGTTTTATTTCTCCGGGACCGTTCTCAAAATTTTATACAGAAATAGATAATGAATCTTCTCCTCAGATCGGGATTTTTACTGGGTGGCAGATTTGTAAATCTTACTTAAAACAAAATCCGGAAACGAAACTGGTGGATTTCTTAAAAATAGATGCACAGACCATTTTCAATCAATCAGGATATAAGCCTAAAAATTAATTAAAGAATTAGAAAAAATAGAAAGAATGAGAAAAACTCAGATTACGATAGATGTAGAATTAGATGAAAACCATATTCCGGAAACTATTACCTGGAATGCTCAGGATGGAGGAATCGAAAAAGAGGAAACCAAAGCAACCATGATCTCTGTTTGGGATGATAAAGCAATGGAAGCATTAAGAATTGATCTGTGGACAAAAGAAATGCCGGTTGACCAAATGAAAATGTTTATTCATCAGGTTTTGGTTTCTCTTGGAAATACGTATCAAAGAGCTACAGGAGAAGAAGATGTGGCACAATGGATGGAGCAGATTGCTGAAGAATTTGCCATTAAATCTGCAATAAAAATGTAAAATCCAATTTGAAAATGTGATAATAAGACAATTTGAAAATGAAGGCTATGAAAGTAATTTTCAAATTTTCAAATTAATAAATTATAAAACAATGAATTTTAATACAAAAGTTATACACGGAGGACAACACCACGAATCGGCTACAGGTTCTGTGAATGTTCCTGTATTTTTAACGTCTACATTCGCACAAAAAAGTCCCGGAGTACATTCCGGTTATGAATATTCAAGAGCCGCGAACCCTACAAGACAAGCTTTGGAAGACTCTTTGGCAAGCATAGAAAATGGAGCGAGAGGTTTGGCTTTCGGTTCAGGTTTAGCCGCGATTGATTGTGTTTTGAAATTATTAAATCCTGGTGATGAGGTTATTGCAGTGGATGATTTATATGGAGGAACCTACAGAATGTTCACCAGACTTTTCGAAAAATATCAGCTGAAATTTACATTCGTGAATTTTGATGATGCTTCAAATATTGCTGATGTTATTACCGATAAAACGAAATTAATCTGGGTGGAAACTCCAACAAACCCATTGATGAAACTGGTTGATATTAAAGCAGTGGTAGAAGTTGCAAAAGGAAAAGATATTTTAGTTGCGGTTGATAATACATTTGCAACGCCATATCTTCAGAGACCGATTGATTTAGGTGCTGATATTGTAATGCATTCTGCAACCAAATATTTAGGAGGTCACTCTGATGTTATTGCAGGAGCTTTGATTGCAAAAGATGCTGAGTTAGGAGATAAGCTTCACTTTATCCAGTTTGCAAGTGGGGGAATTTTAGGTCCACACGATTCTTATTTGGTATTGAGAGGAATTAAAACATTGGCTTTAAGAGTTCAAAGACATTCTGAAAACGGAATGGCGGTAGCGAAATATTTGGAGTCTCATCCAGCAGTAGATAAAGTAATCTATCCGGGACTGGAATCTCATCCACAATATGAACTGGCAAAATCTCAGATGAAAGAATTCGGAGGAATGGTTTCTTTCACTTTTAAATCTGGTAAAAAAGAAGATGCAATCAAATTCCTGGAAAAAGTAAAGGTTTTCACTTTAGCAGAATCTCTTGGTGGAGTAGAATCTTTAGCGAATCATCCCGCTTTGATGACACACGCTTCTATTCCTGCTGAAAAACGTGCTGAATTAGGAATTACTGATGATTTAGTTCGTTTAAGTGTTGGAATTGAGGATGCGGAAGATCTTATCGCAGATTTAGAAAAAGCTTTTTCTTAACCTTTAAAATATCACTTTGTTATTCTGAACGTAGTGAAGAATCTTTTGTTTTTAAAAGAGATACTTTAACGTCAGAATGACAAGAGATTGAAAATATTTAAAATAAAAACATCATGAGAAAGATTCAGATTATATTGTTACTGATTTTAGGTCAGATTACATACGCTCAGGTAAAAAATTCTGATGAATTGTATAAAACAGCAAAAAAGTTAGATAGTCTGATATTCGATGTTGGATTCAATACATGTGATCTTTCTCATTATGATTCTATTGTGAGTGATGATCTTGAATTCTACCATGATAAAGGAGGAATCACTGCCGGAAAAGAGGCTTTTATAGCTTCTATTAAAAATAATATATGTGGTGGGCCCAACAAGGTAAAACGGGAACTGGTTCCGAACAGTATGAAAGTCTATCCTCTGTACAACAATAATACCTTGTATGCTTTTATTCAGGAGGGTGAACATGATTTTGCTGAACTTTATCAGGGAAAATGGAATAAAGGAAGCCGGGCCAAATTTACCATTCTCTGGATTTTAGACGGGAAGAACTGGAAAATGAAACGCGTGCTGAGCTACGATCATCATTTATAATTAATATGAAAAATACCAGAAAAGCAACAATTCATGATTTGAAACAATTGGCTGAATTGTTTGATCAGTACCGGATTTTTTACCATAAAGATTCCGATATTTCGGCAGCTGAAAATTTTTTAACTGAAAGAATTCAGACCAAAGATTCTGAAATTTTTGTTGCTGAAAATGAAGGAGTATTAGCGGGTTTTGTTCAGCTATATCCATTGTTTTCATCCACGAGAATGAAAAGGTATTGGCTGCTGAATGATTTATATGTCAATGAAAATTATCGCGGGAAAGGCTTTTCAAAAGAATTGATAGAAGAAGCTAAAGAACTTGCAAAATTAACTGATGCTGCAGGGATTCTTCTTGAAACAGGAAAAACCAATAATATCGGAAATAAACTATACCCATCTTGCGGATTCGAAATTTATGATGAGGTGAATTTCTACGAATGGACGAACCATAATTTATAAATGATTAAAACTTTAGATGTTATCATTTTATCAATTATATTAACAACTTATAACTAAAAACATGACTGATTTTCAAAAATACGTACAAAGATATTTAGACAACATTCCATCCGAAGACTGGTTGGGGGAATTAAAAAAATCGGGAGAAAAAACAGTTGAAATTTTTTCAAATCTTACTGAAGAGCAATCGCTTTTTGCTTATGCAGACGGAAAATGGACTCTGAAAGAGCTGCTTTTGCATTTATCAGATACAGAAAGAGTTTTTCAATACAGAATTTTGGCATTCGCAAGAGGTGATAAAAATGAATTACCGGGCTTTGATGAAGAATTGTATGCCGATCAGTCTTTTGCCAATGGAAGAAGCTTGGAATCTTTACTGGAAGAATATAAAACTGTTAGAAAATCTTCACAAATTTTACTGGAAACATTAGATCCGTCAGTTCTAAATAATACAGGAACGGCTAACGGAAATCAGATTTCCGTAGAAACCATCGGTAAACTGATTATCGGGCACAATTACCATCACCTGAATATTATTGAGGAAAGATATTTGCCGAATTTGTGATGCAACAATTAAACAATAGACTAATTCTTATAACCTTATTATTTTTTATAATTTCTCTTTTCTTTGATGCTTTTACCGTTAGAGATATAGGGAAAGTGATAGATTATCCCTCAATTGAAGTCTTTCTTGTCGGACCAATAAGTTTTCTTGGAGGCGCAGGAAGAGAATTTTTGACATGGACTGCAAATGTTTGGTTTCTTGTTTCTATTGTTTGTGTTTTTAGAAAGTACTATTTAATTTCAATTATTTCAGGATTAATTGCTTTTCTAATTGCCGGATCTTTCGCTTTTTGTGAGGAAGTTTTGGCGGCAGAAAACGGAAGGACAGCAGAAATTATTAATTTGAATGCAGGATATTTTATCTGGCTAATTTCAATTTTATCTATAGTTTTTTCTTCGGTCTATTTGAAAATAACACAGAAAAAGAATGCGTAGTTTAAGCAATTTGAATATTAAAAAAAGTATTGAATCAAAAAAACTTAGCTATAATGAAAGCTGGTTTGAGAGATTTGATACGGCTTTTAACTACTTTATATTCTCTATACTGATGTTCTATGCCATCCTTGTTTTTAAAGAATTAGATCCATTATCAGATAATAAGCTAGAATATTTTTTTTTATTATGTTTTTCAGGGTTTATTATCTACTATGTCTACTGTAAATTTACTGAAAAGAATTTAAGAGAAATTGAATTTATTATTTCTAAAGAAGAAGCTAAAAAGCGAATTTTAGAGTATGGAAAAAAATATCAATTTAGGATTTCTAAAATATCAGCAGATTTAATTTTTCTTAATGAACCTACAAGTGGATTTAGTAGATGGGACGAAGAAAAAACAATCATTGTTTTCTTTAAAGATCATACTATACTTTATACCTTAATTCAAAAAGGTCGAAAAATAAATCCTCCTGTTTTGTTTTCACAGTATTTTATCAGGAATGATTTTAAAAGAATGTTGAGACAGACAAAATTTGAATTAACTAAGAAAAAAGGTTATTTCGATAGTTTTTTTAATAATTCTTATTAATATTTAAATAAATTTATAGCTACAACAGCGACTTATAAAATGGAAAAAATCATAGAAATATTAAAATCCGGCGGAACAATTCTTTACCCAACAGATACAATATGGGGAATCGGATGTGACGCAACCAATATAGAAGCAGTCAACAAGATTTTTGACATCAAAAAGCGTGAAAAGAATAAATCCATGATCATTCTGGTAGAATCTGAAAAGAGACTGCAGGAATTGGTAGATGTTCCCGAAATGGCATGGGAAATTATTGATTTGAGTGAAAAGCCTGTGACAATCGTTTATGAAAATCCACGTGGTTTACCAAAGGAACTACTGGCTGAAGATGGAAGCATAGGAATTCGTTTGGTGAAGAATGATTTTTGTAAGAAATTAATTACCAAATTAAATAAACCGTTGGTTTCAACTTCTGCCAACTTCAGTGGTGATAAAAGTCCCTTGAAATTTTCGGACATTTCTTCTGAAATTATTGATTTGGTAGATTATGCGGTGGAAGAAGACAGAGAGAAAGTTTCAAAATATTCAGGTTCTTCGGTAATAAAAATATGGAGCGATAATAGGATAAAAGTTTTGAGAGAATAAAAAACGCTGTTTAACAGCGTTTTTTATTGGATTATTTAAAATATTTCTGATAGATTTCGTCATTTTCTGAATAGAATTTCAGCGCAAATTCTTTGTTATTAGCCACTTTAATATAAGAAAGATCTGCCGAAGAATTTTCATCGTACTGTTTTCCGCTTATAAACTCGTCGTTAGCATCCAAAGTATAGGAGAAGCTATCTGGATTATAAGTGGAGTTACCTTTAATATTCTTTACCGTTTTATTTTTAGGTTTTATAGAAATACTGACTGTATCATCCTTTTGTAGAATAACTTCAGATAGGGTATCGAACTGTACAATATTAATCTGTCCGTTTTTTTCATAACGTACCCTAACTACAGAATCCAGGTTTCCTTTTTCTTTAAGATAAGAAATAATAAATGCCTGATACGCAATTCCATCGCTTCCAAACCAGCCTACTACATCATAATAAGGCTTTTCTGTGGCTTCAAGTTTTTTATTATAGAAATCTTTAAGAAGGCTGTACATCGGCTCTGTCCGGAAATAAAACCTGTCGATTTCATCTATCCTGTCCTGTATCTGCAGTGATGCATTTCTGTGAATAATCGGTGTAAGATTTGTGCTGTTCTTATCAGATTGTGTTCCTGTTATTTTACTTGTTTTTGGGTCGACCTCATACACAAAAGTATCGGGATTATAGCTCACATCTTTTCCTTTGATGATCTGTACATTGCTGTTCTTTACAGGGATAAATGAAATTTTGGTATTTCCGTTTTTCAATTTTTCTGCGTAACAATCGGAATAGAATTCTACCAAGTGTTCATTTCCTTCGGTAGTATAAAGAACTCTTACCGTAGCATCTGCACGTTTGTCGCTATCATTATGCTCATCTGTAACCATCATTACACTATATTTTACTCCTGAATTGTCGGTAAAATCGATAAAATCTGTATAATGAACATTTTTAGCCTGAGAGGAAAGAATAGAAAAAGAATACAGCAAGATAAGTAAGAATAGTTTTTTCATGGCCTTAGTATTAGTAACTGTATAAAGTTAAGTAAAATTTATAAACGATTTTGTAATTACTAAAAGATTAATCTAATTGTTATCTTTGCAAAAAATTTCATTTTAATATCTGAAATCCTATATCCTTAATAATGACAATCAATTTAAATCAAAATCAAAATTTAAAGCTTTTCAAAATAATTTCTGAGGTCGCAGGCAGAAACAACCAATCTGTATATGTTGTTGGAGGTTATGTGCGGGATTTATTAATGAAGAGGAAGGCTTCAACGGATATTGATTTTGTGACAGAACAAAGCGGTATTGAGTTGGCTCAGAATGTGGGAAAGGAAATTGATCCTAAAATGAAAGTTTCTGTTTTTAAAACCTACGGAACGGCAATGATCAAATATAAAGATCTTGAATTGGAATTTGTAGGAGCAAGAAAGGAAAGCTATACCGAAAACAGCCGTAAACCGGAAGTGGAAGGAGGAACTATTGAAGACGATCAGAAGAGAAGAGATTTCACGGTGAATGCAATGGCGATTTCTTTAAATAAAGATAATTTCGGAGCACTGATTGACCCTTTTAACGGGATTGATGATCTGGAAAAAGGAATTTTAAGAACTCCTTTGGAACCGGCTCAAACCTATTCTGATGATCCTTTAAGAATGATGAGAGCAATCCGTTTCGCATCAACCTTACAATTCCAAATTGAAGAGAAATCTTTGGAGGCCATTAAGCAGGAAGCGGAAAGAATTAAGATTGTTTCTATGGAAAGAATTATGGTTGAATTCAACAAAATCATGCTTTCTCAAAAGCCTTCAATAGGTTTGAAACTGATGGAACAGACAGGTTTGATGAAATTAATTATTCCTGAGTTGATAGACCTGAAAGGAGTGGAAGAAGTGGAAGGGCAGACTCATAAAGATAATTTTTATCATACGTTAGAAGTTGTTGATAATATTTCTGAAAATACGGATAATCTGTGGCTTCGTTGGTCAGCTTTGCTTCACGATATAGGAAAAGCTCCCACCAAAAAATTCGTTGAAGGAACAGGCTGGACTTTCCACGGACATGAGTTTTTAGGTTCAAAAATGGTGAAAACATTGTTTCAGAGACTGAAATTACCTTTAGGACCGGATATGAAATATGTTCAGAAAATGGTAAAATTATCATCAAGGCCGATTGCATTAATTACAGATGATGCTTCAGATTCAGCCCTGAGAAGATTATTGTTTGATGCCGGAGAAGATCTTGAAGATTTATTTACACTTTGTAAAGCTGATATTACCACAAAAAATTCTAAAAAACAGGAGAAATTCAAGAAGAATTTTGAATATGTGGCAGTAAAGATCAAGGAGGTAGAAGAAAAAGATCAGGTAAGAAATTTTCAGCCGCCAATTTCCGGAGAAGAAATTATGGAAATGTTCAACCTGAAGCCGGGAAGAGAAATCGGAATTTTAAAGGAAAAAGTAAAAGAAGCCATTCTTGAAGGCGAAATTGGAAACGACAGTGAGGAAGCCAGAAATTTTGTGATTGTGGAAGCTGAGAAACTGGGATTGACTTTAGCCTAAAATAAGTTTTGAAATAAATTATAAAGCAATGGATTTTAGTATCTGTTGCTTTTTGTTTGTACAAACAAAATCCGGGCGGTTTCGAAGAAACCGCCCGGACAACATAATGTAAAAAATAAAAAATTTTTATTCGCTTAGTGAGCGGAATATTAATTTTTATAGAAACCGTTAGTTCCGATTCCTGTATTAAAAGACTTAATCAAAGATCCGTTACTTGCACTGTAAACATATACTTTACTATCTGCCGTAAAACTTGCATCAGAAGTATAAATTCTGCCATCAATTACATTGAAACCATACAGGTAGCCTGGTGCAGTTAAAAGTGGAGCAGTTGGAACTGTAGTGGAATTGATGTCCATTGAATAAATTTTGTTAGTGCTGTTTACAAAATAGAATTTATTAGATTCTATTCTTAATCTCTGCACCTTAGGAATTCCTGTAAGCGTAGTAGTCGTAAAAGCTCCTGAAGCTGAGTTGATTTTATAGATATATGAATTGGTGTTATCTGAAGCCAAAGCATAAGCATCACCATTATAAGAAATCAGATCCCTGATAATTCCGTTGTTTGGTAAAGTAACTGTTTTGTCAACTGTGTTTGTAGAAGGCTTTACAATGGTAACAGTATATCCTGTCGGAAGTTCGTTATAATTGGAATCATAGGTAATTCCATCTGTTTGTACAACGATATTTCCATTGGCCTCCACTACTTTTTCTGCAGCTCTGTTAAAGCTAATGCTTTTTACAAAAGAATTATTGTCTGTACTGTAAACATTCAGCTTAATAGAATTGCTGAAATTGTTGTTGGTAACATAGTACTGATTTCCTGAAAAAGCAATATATCTTGCGCCATCCAGGTTAGATGTTACAGTTGTCTGTTTTTTGAAAGTATATCTGTTAACAATATCTATTTTATTCGGAACGTTTGATACCAAATAAGCGTAATCTCCGTTGAAACCTATTGTCTGTAAAACATTTCCTAAAACTTCTCCGTTATTGTTAGCAGAATAAATTTTATTTCCCACAGTGGAAAGATCATTACTTGTAAAAGAAACTTCGGCAGTCGGAGTAGTGAAACCTCCTTCATTGCTGATGAAAATTCCTTCCTGATAAGCTCCTTTTGGTTGTGTTTCGATAATCTCATCATCATTGCTACAAGCTATGTTGAAAAGAACTGTTGATACTAATGCAAGAGGTAAAATTTTTCTGATATTCATATAATTATTTATTTAAAAATTAATAGTAAGGTTAATGCTGTAATGCCTTTGTGGCATATAATAATATGCGGTTGATTGATAAGCCTGATTGAAAATATTATTCACTTTAAATCCTAAAGTATAATTCTTCAAAACTGTTCCGGAAATTCCCGCATTCATCACAAAATAAGGGTCAAGAGCAGTGCTTCTTTTTTCATCGGTATCCGTATAGGTAAGTCCGTTGAACATTCCCTGAACATATACTTTTAAGAATCGATACTGGTAATCAATATTTCCAAAGAATTTATGAAGTGGGACATACATTTGTTGCTTATGGGTTTCCATATTGATGGACTTACTGTAAGAATATCCCAGGTTTCCTTTCAAAACATGATTTCCAAACTTTTTCGCATATTCAATCTGAGATTCAAGACCATAAGATTCCACTTCATTGGTGTTCACGGGAGAATAATATCCCAGTGAAGACGGAAGCCATTGGATCATATCGTAAATCTTCATATAGTATGGAGTTACAGATAATTTTATGTCTGAAATTTTAAACTGATTTCTTAGCTCAAACTGGTAAGAAGTTTCTGGCTTTAAGTTCTCATTTCCTCCTGGGTGCCAGTACAGATCATTAAATGTTGGATATCTAAAATTTCTGGAGATATTAAGACTGGTCTCATACCATTTCAAAGCCTTCCAGTTTCCTGAAAAAGAAAACAAGACCGGTGAATCAATGTTTTCAACAAAATCCTTTTTAATTCCGCCTTCAAAGCGAAGGTCTTTAGTAGCAAAATAACGGACCAACCCCGAAACGGAACCGATATTTCTGCTGACTTTTTTGATCCCTGACTGATAGCCTTCTCCATCATTTACCTGAAACTCTGTGATGAGATTTACATTCCATTTGGATGAAAGGAAATAATTGAAATCATTTTTTAAAATATAATTTTTTCCTGTTCCGCCACTGGATTTTGGCAGATCGATATTATTAAAATACTGAAAGTTTTCCTCTGTATAAGCTGCTTTAAAGGCATCAGTAAATCTGGAAGTATTCCAGTCCCAGGCAATCAGGCTTCGGATATTTTGAGTCTCGTATTTTGTTTTGGTCTGAATATCTGCAAAAAAAACAGGGTAGTGCTGGTTTCCGTTAAAAAACTCTGAAATCCATGAAATTTGATGATGAGGCGTAAGTTTATAAGCAACAGCAATGTTGACGTTAGAATTATTGTACTGTCCGTTGCTGTTAATATAATTGGCTTCTTCAACTTTATAATCATTCCGGCTGATCGAATAATTTCCGGAAACCTTAAAGCTTAATTTATCATTACTAAAAGAAGCTCTTGCAAAGTTATTATACGTATCAAAAGATCCTGCCTCAGAAAATAATGATGCATGAATCCCTTTATTGAAATCCAAAATGTTGTTTAAATGAATGCTTCCTCCAATAGCACCGCTTCCATATATTACACTTCCGCCGCCTGCTTTGATATCCATTTGTTCAAATCCGGATAAAGAAATATTATTGATATCTCCTTGTCCCAAAAACATAGAATTTATATTAATTCCGTTCCAGACAAAGGCTGTCTGTTGTGCTGTCGTTCCCCTGAATGAAGGTGAAGAAACGGCACCACGACCATTTTCTTTAATATAAACGGGAGACTGAAAACGTAATGTTTCGGAAAGATTGGTAGAATTTTTTTCGATGTCTTCAGCCTTAATGGTATTCACTTTATGAAAAAGCTTTACCCTATTCATCTGGCTGTCGAAAACATAAACGGTATCGATAGTTTTCTCCTGAGCGTGAAGAAAACAACCGTAAGATGCAAAAAGCAGTACTAAAGATCTTTTAATATCCATTTTTATTTTACTTTTCCTCCGAAAGCAATGTGTATTTAATTATATTTTGGCAGGTCTCCTGACTTTCGCTTTCTACACCTTCCCGTTTTCACAGTGGTTTCTCGTAGAAATTTTCTAATGCGATCTACAGTTGCGGGGACAGTTTGGGATTTTCACCCAATTCCCTTTTCATTCCAAATGATTGGAAACCAAAATTTTTGCAAAGATAAACTTATTCATCAAAAATGCAAAAAACATGAAAAGCTATAAAATTTTAAGATTAAGAATATTCACAAGTAATTCCCCTCCTTTGGAGGGGTGGCGAAAATTC
>JBCNMJ010000062.1:0-22744 GCA_039594975.1 Chryseobacterium sp.
TTGCAGGTAATAATCCTGTAAGAGGGAAAGGTGGCTGGTTAGGTGCGTTTACTGCTGGCACATCAATAGGACCTGCTGTTGGCAACCATTGGGTAGAACCTACCGGTTTGTATCTTACTTTATAAGAAGCGCCTCCGATATCCTGTGGCCAGGTAATCTGAGCTGAATTATGTGTAATAGAAGTTGGAACTACTGTAACAACAGGTGTAGCTGTACTACATACTCTCAACACAATATTGTCAACAGCTGCCGGTGGCTGTGTTCCTCCGGAGGTGTCATTATACCATTCGAATACCAAACGCATTACACTTCCTGCAAAGCTGGTCAAATTTAAATTCGCATTGGAGTAAGACTGCCAAGTATTATTTAAATTATACTGTCCTACCTGAACCCTTCCTGTTCCTGCTACGATTCGGGTTCCCGGTGTAGGCATAAAATTAGATGGTACCAACCATACTCTTAAATAGTCAAACGAAGAACTCTCACCTTGCGCTTTCCAGTCAAAAGAGAAAGTAGCAAGACTGGTTCCTACCGGAATCTGTATATCTCTATAGGCCTGTACTACACTTCCGGCTGTAATGTTATAAGCATTCGTTACTCCATTATCATTAGAAATATAGATGGATTTTCCTGTATTTCCGGTTGCAGAGCCATAGAACCATTTATTAACTTGTGTTCCGTTCAGTAATCCTAGATCATTTGACGTCTCAAAATTCTGAATATAAGGAAGTTGAGCCGGAATCTGTGTCGTCATAAAGTTCGGTCCCTGAGCTATATAACTGTTATCTGTAGGAGAGCAAATAGCTTTTACCCACCAGTAATACGTTGTGTTCGGAGCTAAAGTCGGTGCAAGGTTTACCGAGGTTGCCGTTGTTGTCCCTGTAGGCGTTGCCGGCTGTGTCGGAGTTGTAGAAACATAATATGCATATCCGTTTGCCGGTGGGGTTGCCGGAGTTGCCCAGCTTATAATTGCCCCATTACCAGTTACACCTGTTACTGCTAAACCTGTTGGTGGTAAACATGTTGGAGGTGCAACTACAGCCAATGTAAAGTCTACATAATTCCCATACGGTGCTGGTCCACAAGGAGGAACGGTTCCGGACCAAGAGATTGAACATCTTACTCTATAATTTCCCAATGTAGTTCCTGCAGGTACAGGTATTGTTCCTGACAATGTTGAGGCATATGTTGGGTTTGAAAGAACAAGTTCTCCCGGATCAGCAAAAACCCCGTCTCTATTCCAATCTACCCATACTCTATAATAATACGTACTTGTTGGTACTGATGAATCCAAGCTGATATTGACGTTATTTCCGGGAGAAGTTAACGCAGTCAGATTAGAATTAACATACGCATTATAAGAGGATGCTGTATAATTAATATTAGACCAGGCTCCGGTTGTAACGATATTGTTTAGGTAATAAGAAGTAGAAGTACTTCCTGCTGTTGGGGTACAATAACACTGTATAGGAAGATTCTGTCCTACAGAAACAATATTTGACGTAGAGCTCTGACTTGTATTGGCACAGGTAATTACGCAACGGTAATCGGTAGCAGTTGTCTGGCTGGCCACCGTATAAATAGGAGATGTAGCCCCTGCTATTGCAGTAAAAGTACCTGCACCAGCCGGGCTGCTATACCATTGGTATGTAATACCTCCTCCGATTGTATAACCGGTAAGCGTAAGATCAAATGGTACTCCTACACAAGCATTAGTAGTTGTGGCAGCAGCGGTACCAGTAACTGGGGTACCGGTACAAGGAGCGCCCGCAACAACAGTAATGTTATAATCTTCAGTTTCACCAGATCCGAAATTGGTACAAGCATCCGTAGGAAGGTTTTGATTGGCATTTCCTCTGGTTCTGATACGCATACGGGTAATTCCTGCCACAGCTGTTACCGGAATATTGACAGGTACGGTTACTGTTGTTCCGGAAGGAATACCGGCAGAACCACTTCCCGGTCCCACATAAAAATGTTCGGTGGAGCTTAATGTTCCATCCTGGTTCCAGTCAATCCATACCGAGGTTATCGCTCCGGTATAAGTACCTGCAGGTCCTATTGTTACACTTAGATTCTGAGTAGAGCCCATTGTTACGGTAGTTGTAGCAGCTGGGTAATAAGTATAATAAGGAGAAGCCGTAGGCTGAGAAGCTGAAGAATCATTATTAATAGCACCAAACTGTACTTTATTAATTAATGTACCTGTTCCTCCGGAACTTACTGCTGCACAATAATTAAGACAAGCCGTACCTGAATTTTGTCCTACAGCAACGACACTGGAGTTTTGAGTACTACCACCATTGGTACAGGTTACAATACATCGGTAATCGGTAGCTGCCGTTTGATTGGTTACTGTATAAGAAATAGAAGTTGCTCCTGTTATATTGGTAAAAGTATTTGCTCCGGCAGGAGATCTTTGCCATTGGTATGTAATTCCGGTTCCCATTGTAGCCCCTGTAAGTGACAAATTAAAAGGAACATTCGCACAAGCATTAGTAACTGAGGACACTGCCGTTCCTCCTGTCACCGTACCTGTACAGGCAGCCGCAGAGGTGTGGGAAAATGAGATGAACGGCCTTCTGTAATTCGAACTGCTTAAAGAAGCACCCAGTCCTCCGGTTGTATTATTGATATACTTGGTCGTATTATTATTTGTTGTAACCACGCAAGGTGATGTATATTCATACTCCCAGGTTGTATTAACCGTATTCCCTGTATTCGTATATTCCATCAAAACCATAAGGTTTTGTGCTCCTGAATACGTGAAATTATTTGAAAAGATAAACTGTTTCCAGCCTGCTGCTCCTACTGCTGCAGCTACAGGATTGGAATCATATACCAAAGTGGCTCCTGTAATGGTGGTCGCCCAGTCAATAGCAGCTGCCCCAAAATCCAGACTTGAGGTTTCTTTTAGATATACTTTAAGATTAGGGGTTCCTGTCATATCACCTGTGGTGATCTTCTTAAAATATATGCCCGTCAAAGCCTGACCTACTACGCCTGTAAGCTGTGTCGCAGGATAAATTACAGCAACTCTGCTTGCAGCCGTGGATGTAGCTGTACTGTACATAGGCCCGTAAGTATTGGTTCCTAAGCCCATTGTACAGGTACCTGCCACCTGATATTGCTGGGCAAAGCTTTGTATTGATAATAAAACAGCTAAAAAAAATAAGTAAATTTTCGTCATAGTATACATTATTAATTAAACAATAATTTGATTAGGTTATTAATCAAATTTTTTAAAGGATAATCTATTAGATGACATATACAGGAATGTATGTTTTATAGTCATCCAGATTAATAATAGCTCGTAACACTGCGATGTGTTGGTCATGTTAAAAATTTGTCATAGGCAATAAATATTTAATGTTAATAGATTTATTAAAGATTATTGATTTGAAAAATATAAGGAAAAAGACTGTGTTTAAAAAACACCTTCCAAAATTTAAGGATAGGTCTAAAGAAGGAAGGTGTAACTATAAGCATATTTTTCAAATCTGAACATTTGTTCATCAATATTGTAATTAGGAGTTGTTTAAGATTAACCAATTAAATCCTGAATAGACTTGAATGTTTATTGTTTTAATAATTAATTTTCAGACAGAATGTTTTTCCAGATCATCAGCTTGTAGATTTCTGATGAACTCAACCCCAAAATCATTGTTCTTATGAGTAATATAAGAATGTTTATTAAAAACAGTAAAAATATATTCCCTATTTAGTGTCAGTGCGGTTTCAGCAACAGGTGTTCCAAAAGATTTTTGCCTTTGGAAGCTTAAGGAATTAGAAGTTTTAGAGGATGGAAAATGGCTTAAATAAATAGAAAATAGAAAAAAAATAGATTTATATATCATGTATTCGTGGTTAGGGTGTTAATTATTCAAATATAGTTAAAAATTACTTTGAATATGATAAAAATTAAAATTTTCACATTTTTTGATTAATTAAGAAGAATATAGGTAAATGTTTTCGGGTTTGTAAACCATTTATAGGTAATAAGTTATTGATGTTCTTTTTAGTCTTTATTTTAAGAATAGCATGTTATTTGTAATCGTTTTGGAAACAAACAACATGGAAAAAGAAACTAAAAAAAAGATTAGACCCTTGCAGAAACAAAACCGGCCGGGGTTAGAAACAAACATGATCCCCGCTCCCGAGACAGCTCCGTTAGAATATCCGAAAGAAGGAAAATTAAAAAACAAAGTAGCACTCATTACTGGAGGAGATAGTGGAATAGGGAAAGCGGTGGCTTTATTATTTGCAAAAGAAGGAGCAGATGTTATTATTGCCTATCTGAGCGAAACAGAAGATGCAAAACAGACTCAAAAGGAAATTGAAGCTTTTTCCGGAAAATGTACCTTAATAAAAGGTGATTTGGGAAAAGAAAATCATTGTAAAAAAGTAATTGAGACGGGTATAAAAATCCATAAGAAGATAGATATCATTGTCAATAATGCAGGCCTTCACTGGGAAGCAGAATCTATTGATAAAATTACTACAGAGCAATTGCTGAAGACTTTTCAGAATAACTTTTTCTCCTATTTCTGGATCACAAAATATGCAATGCCATACCTCAAGAAGGGGGCAAGTATTATCAATACTTCTTCAGTTACTGCTTACAGAGGAAGTCCAAAACTCATTGATTATTCTGCAACGAAAGGAGCGATAATATCTTTTACCCGAAGCTTATCCGCCAATCTTGTAGATAAAGGAATCAGAGTGAATGCTGTAGCACCAGGTCCGGTTTGGACTCCGTTAATTGCTTCTTCATTTGATCCTAAAAAAAATTCTGAATTCGGGAGCGATTCACCTATGAAACGTGCAGGTATGCCCAATGAAATTGCCCCAAGTTTTCTATTTTTGGCTTGTGAAGATTCGCGGTTTATCAGTGGACAGGTTTTGCATCCTAATGGCGGGGAAATTGTAAATGGATAAATTGTTTTGATATAACAGTATAGAAGAAAACTTATGATCGTAATCATAAATTTTGAAAATGTCTTTATCTATTTTTGAAACTCGATAAAGAAACATTATTGTTGAATTAATCAGCGTTTGCATTGTACATAGATGTAATTCTAATGTTTTTGTTTTATAATTAATAATAAAACTTTTAGCCTTCAAAAATGATATTTAATGAAGAAACTTTGCTTTCATTAGGAGCAGAAATGCAGACTTATAAAGCAAATGAGGTAATATTCACGGAAGGTGGACAACCTAATTATTTTTTTCAAATAAAACACGGTAGTGTAAAACTGAATAATTACCATGAAGATGGAAGAGAATTTATCCACAGTGTACCCTTTAAAGGACATTGCTTTGGAGAGACATTTTTATTTTCGGAGCTTCCATATCCTATCAATGCCATTGCCATTGAAGATTCAGGAATATTAAGGGTTCCCAAGCTTAAATTTCTTGACTTTTTAAGGAAGTGTCCAAAATCCTTATGGAATTTATATATGTATACAGCCGAGAGAATGTATTACAGACATATTATGCTGAATAACCTTTCGGTAAGTAATCCTTTATACAGAGTAAGACAGGTGATGGATTGTTTAAAGTCGTATCACCAATATGAAGAACCTTTTTCTTTCCAGATCCCGTTTACCAGACAACAACTGGCTTCACTTACAGGATTAAGAATTGAGACGGTTATAAGAGTGGTGAAAAAAATGGAAAAGCAAAAAATGGTAAAAATAGAATTAGGTAAGATATTCTATTAGCATTTTTCAAATGCAGCAAAATATTATATTTAATATTTTTAGCCGATTTTTATGATTGAGATCATAAGATAATTCAAAAAAAATGTATTAAATTTGAAAATCACACCGCAAAATTTAATATTATGAAATCATTATATTATCCTCAGGCATACGTTTAAGTATTTGCTGAATAATAAAAACACAATATAGAGCGCATCTGTTGATAAATACAGTTATTGATACAGATGCCAGACTACAAGACACTTGATAATTTGAAATAGACTTACTTCTGTATCTGAAGTCTACTAAGAGATTCAATCATTCATAAAAGTAATAATAGATCAGATGATTTTTCTGAATATTCCAACTTTTATGTAAATCTTAGCCTTTATTTTTATTAGCCTCTGATAACTTTATTTAATATTGGATTAAATTGAGTTATAAGTATTTGGTGATTTTGGTTTTTTTGATAAGGGTTATTGATAATGAGTAATTGCAATTATGATTTATGTTTTTGATAGTTAATGTTTTAACTTTAATTAACAGCATAAAGGTTTGATATTTGTACTCATTAAGTTCCCTGTACTATTTTAAAACATTAAAATCATTAAAAAAATTGTTATGGTTATTGAAGAAAATCTGTTGTATTCAATGGGAGCAAGTACTAAAACATATACGGCCGGAGAGACGATCTTCTTAAAAGGTGACTGGCCTGCGTTTTATTACCAGATTATAAAAGGAGAAGTAAAACTTAATAATTACAATGAAGAAGGAAAAGAGACTATACAGATCATGATAGAAGATGGTCAGAGTATAGGAGAATCTTTATTATTTATGGAAAAGTTTTACCCTATGAATGCGGTAGCGATCACTGAATGTGAAGTCATCAGGCTGCCGCGAAAAGCATTCACCAATTTATTGAAAGAAGATGCAGAAATTTCTTACGAAATGAATAAGTGTCTTTCTCAAAGATTGTATTTTAAGCTGATTATGACCCAAAATCTTTCATCTCAAAATCCTATACTAAAGCTTATTGCTCTTATGGATTATCTGAAAAGTTTTGCAAAAGATCAGAAGCCGTATTCATTTAAGGTTCCGTTGACAAGGCAACAAATGGCAGGACTAACCGGACTGTGTGTGGAAACCACAATAAGGACCATAAAAGGGATGGAGAGAAATGAGATCCTTAGGATAGAAGATCGTAAAATTATGTACTAATCGTAAATTAAAAATTAATAAACCGGAAATAATGAAGACAAAAAGCTGTATGAATATCGAAGAATCACTTTTATATTCATTTGGTGCAGAGACCAAAATCTTTAAAAAAGGTGAAATGATATTTAGAGAGGGAGATCAGGTCTTATATTATTTCCAGATCGTGGAAGGAAAAATAAAGCTGAATAATTATAACGAAGAAGGTAAGGAATTTATTCATAATATTTTGGGAAAGAATCAGAGCTTTGGAGATTCTCTGATTTTTTTAGACAAGCAATATCCGATGAATGCAACCTGCTTATCTCCAACAGAGCTTATAAGACTTCCTAAAAATAGTTTTTTGGAAATGCTGGAGAAAAATCCGGATATTTCAATCGAAATGAATCATTGCTTATCTCAGCGGCTGTACTATAAAATGGTAATGATCCAGAATATGGCTTCCTCGAATCCTTCAGTAAGGTTAAAAGGATTACTGAATTACCTTAGAAGTTTTCAAAACGAAGACTGTGAGCATTGCTTTCCCGTTGAGCTTACCAGACAGCAGATTGCAAATTTAGTCGGACTTCGGGTCGAAACTGTCATAAGAGCGTTAAAGAAAATGGAACAAGAAGGAGCTATTAAAATTCACAACAGGAAAATTTTATATTAATAAATCCCGATATGACTCAAGTCATAAATTAGTGAATTATTAAGCCGTATATTAGATTACTATTTGAAGCATTAATTTAATACACCACTTAAATATAGTAAAGTCATATAGGTTGTATTCTATATGACTTTTTTCTGACTATAGATGATAAATGAATAGTAAAAAGAATCTAAATCAATCACAAAAATAGAATGCGATGGAATTTCATAAAAAACTTCTGGAATATATCGGTCAGTCACTAATGACTGCAGATGAAACGGTAGCGGTTGCCGAAAGTGTAACCTCGGGATGTTTACAGCTGGCTTTTTCTCAAATGCCTAATGCATCATTAATTTATAAAGGAGGAATGACAGCCTATACTTTACCCATGAAGGTAAAATTACTGAACGTGGATCAGGAAGAAGCGGAGAAATGCGACTGTGTTTCAGAAAATATTGCGGAAACAATGGACCTTAATGTAGCCAAACTCTACGAAACCGATTGGTCGATTGCCACAACAGGCTATTGTACGCCTATCAGAAATTCATCTTACAAAATATTCGCTTTCTTTTCATTTTCTTATAAAGGCAAAATCATCCATACCGGAAAACTCGAACTGCACCCCAAAACCCAAGCCCTGAATGCCCAATTATATTACACTGAATTTATTTTGGGGTGCTTTAAAACAGAAGTCAGTAAACATATGGACCTACAATCAAGATTACAATTGAAAATAAATGGAAATGAAAGAATTAAAGTTAGTTAATAAATCGGTCTGATTCTTTTGCAGTTACAATACCAATAGATATTTATAATAATTTAATCAATTTGGAAAGGGTTTTGTACTCACCATTAAAAAATAGAAAATATGAGAGCGATCTGGAATGGAGCAATAGGTTTTGGATTGGTAAATATACCGATCAAGCTGTACTCGGCCAGTGAATCGAGTACGTTGGATCTGGATATGCTGGATAAAAAAGATCTCAGTAATATCAAATACAAAAGAGTCAATGAAAACACCAACAAAGAAGTCGCCTGGGAAAATATTGTAAAAGGCTACAAAATAGAAGATAAATATATTGTGTTGGAAGAGGAGGACTTTGAAGCAGTAAGTCCTGAAAAATCAAAAATTCTCAGCATTTTGCAATTTGTAAAAGAAGAAGAGGTGGATCCTGCTCTTTTTGAAACTCCCTATTTCCTGGAGCCCCAAAAAAACGGTGAAGCGGCTTACAAACTTTTGCTAAAAGCTTTAACGAAAACTAGAATGGCAGGAATAGGCTCCTTCATTTTGAGAGAAAGAGAAATTCTGTGTATGATTCGCCCTTATCAGGATGAAATTCTTATGGTGAACAGGATGAGGTATCCTGAAGAAATGAGAAATTATGAAGATTTGAAGATTCCATCAGGAAAAGCACCGAAAACAGAAGAACTGAAAATGGCTGAAGCACTGATCAAATCGCTCGCTGAGCCTTTCGATCCTACAAGATATAGAGATACTTACAATGAAGACCTTTTGAAAATTATACGACAGAAAGCAAAAGGCAAACGGGTAAAAACTAAAGAAATAAAAGAACCGGCAGGAAAAGCTACAGACCTTATGGCTATGCTAAAAGCCAGTCTTGAGTCAAAGAGAAAAGCAGGATAAATTTTTTCGTTTAAACTTTAAATTTTTTAATATGCCATTAGAAGAATATCATAAAAAGAGAGATTTTAAGGCAACTTCCGAACCGGAAGGCAAAAAAAAGGAAAGTGAGGCCAAATTAAAATTTGTAATCCAGCGTCATGCAGCATCGCGTTTACATTACGATTTCAGATTGGAAATGGATGGAGTTCTTAAAAGCTGGGCTGTTCCGAAAGGTCCATCCCTTAATCCTGCTGATAAAAGATTAGCCATGATGGTGGAAGATCATCCGTATGAATACCGGACATTTGAAGGAAGCATTCCCAAAGGAAATTACGGAGCCGGAGAAGTTGAAATCTGGGACGAAGGAACCTATGAACCCATAGAAAAAATAAAAGGCAAGACTGATGATTTGGTTATGCGTGCAGAACTTCACAAGCAATCTCTGAAATTTATCTTACATGGTAAAAAGCTGAAAGGTGAATTTGCCTTGGTAAAAATCAAAAACAGTACAGAAGAAAACGCATGGTTGCTCATTAAGCATAAAGACCGTTATGCTGTTGATGAAGACTATGACGCCGAAGAACATACTTCTAAGAATTCTAAAGTTACCGCTTATCTTCAGGAAAAGAGCAGTAAAAAAAAAATGATACCACCGAAAGCCTGAAGCACTATAAAAATTATACAAAAGCACTTTCTCTGGACAGGAAATTGTCTGATTTTATCAGGCCAATGCTCTGCAAAACAATCGAAAAACCTTTTGACGACAAAGACTGGGCTTTCGAAATAAAATGGGATGGCTACAGAGCTATTGGAGATATCAGAAATGATGAAATCCGGCTGTATTCAAGAAATGGACTGGATTTTTCGAAGTCGTTTAAAAAAATTGCCGATGCCCTTACAATTCAGAAGCATGATATGGTAGTGGATGGTGAAATTGTAGCTTACGATGATAAAGGAAAACCTAATTTTCAATGGCTGCAAAGAATCGCTGAGAAAAATACGGATTTGGTTCTTATTTACCAGGTTTTTGATTTGTTATGGCTGAATGGCCATTCTACAGAAAATCTTTCTTATCTGCAACGAAAAGAACTGCTGAAGGAAGCATTAATAGAAAATGAAGTCATAAAGTATCATGACCATATTCTTGAAAAGGGAAAAAACTTTTTTCAGGCCGCTCAAAATATGGGATTGGAAGGGATTATTGCTAAAAAAGCAGACAGCGAGTATAAAGAAAACACCAGAAGCTCAGAATGGCTGAAAATAAAGATTCATAAGAGTGATGAAGCCGTAATCTGTGGTTTTACAGAACCGAAAGGATCAAGAAAGCAGTTTGGATCACTTATTCTGGGGAAATATCTGAATAATGAACTTGTTTTTTGCGGACATACCGGGACAGGGTTTACAGATAAAAGCCTTAAAGAGATCTACCAGAAAATGGAGCCCTTTATCACGAAAGGATCAGCATTTGAAGTTACTCCCAAAACCAATACCAAAGCGACATGGCTAAAGCCTGAATTGATTGCTGAAATAAAATTTACGGAGCTTACCAAAGATCATATTTACCGACATCCTGTCTTTTTAAGGTTAAGGGAAGATATAGATCCTATTGATGTAAAATTTGATACTGATTTACCTGAAAAAAAACCGGAAATGAAACCCAAGACCTCCACAAAAAAACAACCTGCAGCAGACCGCGTAAAAAAAATAGGAAAACAGCAGGTGACCCTTACCAATCAAAATAAGGTGTATTTTCCTGAAGATGATATTACTAAAGGAGAGGTGATTGATTATTATCAGAAAATCGCCAAATTTATTCTGCCTCATCTGAAAAATCGTCCGCAGTCGCTTAACCGTTTTCCGAATGGAATTGAAGGGCTTAGTTTTTATCAGAAAGATGCGGATGAGCATACTCCGGATTGGGTAACATTACAGAAAATATTCTCCGAGAGTAATGATAAATACATCAATTATATTGTTTGCAATGACAAGGAAACATTAGCCTATCTGAATAATTTAGGCTGTATCGAATTGAATATCTGGACTAGCCATATACCGAAAGTGGATTATCCTGATTATTTGGTCCTGGATCTTGATCCTTCCGAAAAAAATACATTTGAAGATGTCATAGAAACGGCATTAGCAGTAAAAAAAGTTTTGGATAAAGCAGATATTGTTGGCTATCCGAAAACTTCCGGAAGTTCCGGCATACACATTTATATTCCTATGGGCGGAAAATATACTTATGACCAGGTAAAGGATTTTGGCCATGTACTGATGCAGCTTGTTCAGCAAGAGCTGCCGGAACTTACAACACTGGAAAGAAGTCTTCAAAAAAGGGATAAAAATAAGATTTACCTGGATTACCTGCAGAACAGAAGAGCGCAGACTTTAGCAAGCGTGTATAGCTTACGTCCTAAACCGGGAGCACCGGTCTCTACGCCATTAGACTGGAAAGAAGTGAAAAAAGGACTTCTTCCTACAGACTTTACCATACACAATATGCCGGAACGATTGCAGGAAAAAGGGGATCTGTTCAAACCTGTGCTGGGAAAAGGAGTTGATCTTTTAAAAACGATAAAGAAATTAGAAAACCTAGAATAAAAATGAAACCAAAATCATTGAATTAAATGAATAGAATCCTGGGTGAAAATATACTTTTGTGCTTCAGGAAAATAATTATTCGTATCTAGTCCGGTGAATGTGCTGAAAGCCGGTAAGATCAATTGATTTTCTGTCACGACATAACAGGGGAATTTTAACTTTCTGGTTGATGACTGTAAAACAACTCCGGGATGAAGATGCCCGGAAATGACAAACTGATTTTCATTTTTTAAATCTTCATGACTGAAGATCAATTCATTTTCCTGATAAACAGAATAGATGTCTGAAATTCCCAGTTCAAATAATTGTTTTTCTGAAATCCGGTCATGGTTTCCTTTTACTAAAATGATTTTTAAAGCCGGAAACTGAAGTTTCCAGTTTTTGTAGATTTCAAATTCCGAATTTTTTCCGGCGTGAAGAAAATCACCCACTATGATTACTTTTTCAGGGCTGAAATGTTCAATTAAACTTGATAGTCTTTTTAAATCTTCCAATATAATATCCGAAGGTAAAGGAATGCCATTTTTTCTGAAATGGGCTGTTTTTCCCAAATGTATATCAGATAAAATCAACGCAGAAGCTTCCTTCCAAAACAAAGCCCGTTGATTGGTTAAAATAAGATTTTCTTCTTTAATAGAAATAAGCTTTTCTATAATCTTCATTTTCTTCTGTTTTTCTTTTTCAAATTGGCTTCCTGCATCTTATGAATTCTTGAAGCTAAATCTTCACTGGATAAGGATTGTCGCAGGCTATCCACTTTTATAGGAAAGCTAAGAGGCGTAAAGCGGTCGGAATGAATATAAATGATTTTACTCTGATGAATCCTCTCAAAAGCAGCTGTTAATCTAACTTCTTCCAATTGCTGATTAAAGACTTCGGTATACGCTTGTCGAAGCAATAAATTTTCGGAATCATAGTCTTCTAAAACGGAAAATATTATCCCTGAAGAAGATTGCAATGATTTGTTGTTTACCTGCCTTCCCGGCATTGTTTGAATAACCATTCCGGAAATCACGGCAATATCACGAAATTTTCGTCTTGCCATCTCTGTTGAATTAACACTGCTGATCACATCCTGCATTAGCTTTTCCTTGGACAGAATAAGATGAAGTTCATCTTCAGATAATTTAATTTCTTTATCAGAAAATAGTTCAAAACCATAATCATTCATCGCCATTGAAAAGCTGATAGGATATAATTTTGAAATTCTATACGCTATCAAAGCAGCCATTACTTCATGTACCAAACGACCTTCAAAAGGGTAAAAAAATAAATGATTGCCTTCCCTGGTTTTGATCTGTTCTACCAAAAACTCGTCCTCCTTCGGAATATGTGAATTTTCATTTTGATTAACCAATAAAGGATGTAAAAATTTCAATTCCTTTTCTTTAGAATGAGGAGTTAAAGATTCAGCTAACTTTTTTCTTAAAAAGAAACTAAGATTGGATGAAAGCGGTAATCTTCCGCCTAACCAGCTTGGTGTAATGGCTTTACCACTGGATAATCTCACATATACCGTCATTTCTTTCAACATTACATATTCTAAAATCCGACCTGCCAGAACAAATTTATCGCCTTTATGAAGCTTTGAAATAAAATATTCTTCAATCATTCCAATATAACCACCCGACAAAAATTTTACCCTCAGCATGGAATCACTGACGATAACGCCAATATTCATGCGGTGAAGCATGGCGATTTTTCTTTTTTCAACAACGAGTTTTCCATCATCTTCCTGAACAACTTTATGAAATTCCTCATAATTTTTGCCTGTTTTTCCACCTTGTGTAATGAAATAGATACACCATTGCCATTCTTCTTGTGTAAGTTCGGAAAAAGCATAGGTATTTTTAATGAATGGAAATAGTTCCTTGGGATAAAAGCCTCCTCCTAAAGCCAGTGTAACAAGAAACTGTACTAGGACATCATAAGCTAGTATGAAAGGCTCACGTCTTTCGATTACTTTATTTTTTACCGCTTCTTTCAATGCCGAAACTTCGATGAGTTCTAAAGAATGGGTAGGAACAAAATAAATGGTAGAAGTTTCAAACGGAGAATGTCCGCTTCGTCCTGCACGCTGCATAAAGCGGGCAACTCCTTTGCTGGAACCAATTTGAATTACGGTATCTACAGGTTTAAAATCTACACCAAGGTCCAAGGATGAGGTAGAAACAACTGCTTTTAGTGCACCTGAATTAAGGTTTTCTTCTACCCACTGTCGTAAAGGAGCTTCAATAGAACTATGATGAAGTGCAATCTGCCCCGCAAAATCCGGGTATGCTTCTAACAATAACTGATACCACATTTCAGCCTGGCTCCGTGTATTGGTAAAAACCAGTGTGGATTTTGATTTAAGAATAACAGGAACTACTTCCTGTACCAGTTTGCCACCCAAATGTCCTGCCCATGGTAAAATTTCAACTTCAGGAGGATATACGGATAGAATATCAATTTTCTTCTGTTCTTTAGCTATTACTTTTGTTCTCTTTTTAGCATCAGGAATCAGAACATCTAGAGCTTCTTCAAGATTTCCGATGGTTGCAGTAATGCCCCAAATTTTGATTCTCGGATTTCTATGTTTTAAAACAGCCAGTGCCAGTTCTACCATCACACCGCGTTTGGTGCTCAATAATTCGTGCCACTCGTCAACTGTGATACATTTTACATTTTTAAAAAAGCGTTGATTGTCTTTTTGAGCCATCAGGAGATGCAGACTTTCGGGAGTTACAAGCAAAATATCGGGCATTGCCTTGCTTTGTCTTTGCTTTTGTTTGGCATCAGTATCACCGTTTCTTACTTCCACGATCCAGTCTAAGCCGATTTCATTAATGGCCTCCTGCATGGCTCTTGCCAAATCTTTTGCTAAGGAACGAAGGGGAGTAATCCAAAGTAGCTTTAATCCCGTTTTATACTGTTCAGGATGATTAAAAAAGTCGATAAGGATGGCAATAAAAACTGAGTACGTTTTTCCAAAACCCGTCGGAGCAACCACCATTCCTGAATAGCCGTTGGAAAAGCGTTGCCACGTCTCTTTCTGAAAAGAAAAAGGCGACATTCCTTTATCATTCAGCCACTTTTGAATGAGTTGAAAACCTTCGGATTGCTCAAATTTTGATGTCACGTTATGAGTTTTTTTATGTCTTCAATATCATCTATTTCATCTGCTTTTTTATCCTTTCGCCATCGTAAAATCCTAGGGAATCGTAAAGCAACTCCGGATTTATGACGACTGCTGTACCCAATACCTTCAAAAGCCAGCTCAAAAACCAATTCCGGCTTTACGGTTCTTACCGGGCCAAATTTTTCTAGCACATTTTTAGAAATAAATTTGCTGACTTCCTGAATTTCTTTATCCGTTAAGCCCGAGTAAGCTTTGGCAATAGTAACCAGCTTTCCTTCTTTTTTCACGGCAAAAGTATAATCTGTATAATAAGCGCTTCTTCTTCCGCTGCCTTTCTGAGCATAGATAAGAACCGCATCAATCGTTAAAGGATCAATTTTCCATTTCCACCAGTCGCCTTTTTTTCGACCGGTGTGATAGGGCGAACTATGGTTTTTCAGCATTAAGCCTTCGCTATTGATTTCACGGGATTTTTCCCTGATATCTGGAAGCTGGTTCCAATCCTCATAAGAGATTATGGGGGAAAGAATAATTTTTTCAGAAGGATTGTTTTGTAAAATTTCTTCTAACTTTTTTCTTCTTTCTATGAGAGGCATATCACGGTAATCTTCACCCTCAAATTCCAATAGATCATAAGTAAAAACAACAATAGGAATTTCTTCTAACATTTTTTTTGTTAGAGATTTTCTGTTTAATCTTTTTTGGAGCTCATTAAAATTGAGAACGGTATTGTCTTTAAATGCCAGAATTTCACCATCTAATACAAAATTTCCTTTCCAGGTGGAAAGTTCCTCCTCGATTTCGGGAAATTGCTGAGTAACAAGCTCTTCTCCGCGGGACCAGATAAAAATTTCATTATTTCTCTTGATCAGTTGCCCACGAATGCCATCCCATTTGTATTCTATCTGCCAATCCTTGACTGCCCCTAAATCATCCAGATTTTTTTCTAAAGAATAAGCAAGGCAAAAAGGGTAGGGCTTAGACAAATTGGTATTCGTATATTCACCTTTGATTAATGAATCAAAATCCATTTCCAGAGGATTCCAATTGCCCATTATGCTGTGTGCAACGGCAGTAGATTCTAAATGATAATGTTTCGCTATTGTATTGATTAAGGTTTTAGAAGATACTCCAATCCGGAAGCTTCCACCCAGTAATTTATTAAAAATGAAACGTTCTACTGCATCAAGACTTTTCCAGGAATCTAATACAAATTGTTTTTTTTGCTCCTCAGAACAGTCTTTTAATGCTATGATTTTGCTCATCCATTCAGAAAGTGAAAGCTCTGTGGTTTGTTGGGGTTCGGGAAGTAGCAATGCAATGGTTTCGCCAAGATCTCCAACGGAAGAATAACTCTCTACAAAAAGCCATTCAGGAATATTGGCAGCTTCCATCACCCATTGTTTCATAAAGGAAGAATTAACGTTTCGTTTGGGCTTTTTACCTGTAAATAAGGCCAGAAACCATATTTTATCTTGTGAAGGAGCCTCTTTCAGAAACGTCAAAATAGCTTCCTGTTTCAAAGAAGTTTTGTTGGTGCTGTCTAGTGCGTTAATTAAGTTGGCAAAATCTTTCATTCCGGCTCAAATTCTGTAGTTTCTTCGTCGTTTCCGTATTCTGTTTTTACTTCATCGGCGGAAATTCCTATTTCATTTAAATATTTTGAGAAAACAGCAGTTTGTCCATGGGTAATATGCACTTTTTCCGCTTCTGTAGCTTTAATAGCAGAAATTAAACCCTGCCAGTCTGCATGATCGCTTATCGCAAAACCTGCATCTGCACTTCTCCAGCGTCTTGCTCCGCGAATCTGCATCCATCCCGAACAAATAGCATACGCTAAATTCGGAATTTTCTTCATAGCAGGATTATCAATAAGGGCAGGAGGAAGAATCACGATTTTACCATCTAAATGCTTTTTATCCTCACGCAGATCAATAGTATTGTAATCAGGTAATTGTACACCAACACTTTCGTAGGCTTCGTTGAGTTTGGCAATCGAGTAATGAACATTCAGCTCATCCAAACCTTCCAGCGCCTTCATAATTCTTTGTGATTTTCCTAATGAATAGCCTATAAATACGGAAGTTTTGCCGTTGACTTTATTTTGTTGTACCCAATTTCTCATCTGCTGTTCCTGAGCTTCTACCGAAAGCCAGTTATAGATGGGAAGTCCAAAAGTGCTTTCAGAGACAAATTCGTTACATTTTACGGATTCAAAAGGAGTAGAAATTCCATCATCCTGAATTTTATAGTCTCCTGAAACTACAGAAACATAGCCTTTATATTCCATTCGAATTTGGGCAGAACCAATGATATGCCCTGCAGGATGCAGAGAAACTTTTACGCCATTAATATTCAGTACTTCACCATATTCTACACTCTGGCATTCAATTTCTTTTCCAATCCTGGAATGCAGAATAGGTTTGGTGAAATGATGACACAGATATTTTTTCATTCCGTTTCGGGCATGATCTGCATGTCCATGAGTTATTACTGCCAAATCTACAGGCCGCCACGGATCAATATAAAATTTCCCGGGAATGCAATAAATACCTTTTGACGTAAATTTTAGAAGCATTGAAATGTTTTTATGATTTATAAACTGAAATCAGACTTCCAATTTTCCTTCTATACCACCATCTTCAATAGATTTTCCTGTAATGGCAGCAAAAATCATTTTAGACATTGCTATGAGTTTATTTTCCTTAGTTTGATAATAATACCCGTCGTTTGGAGCAACTTTTATGACACTAATGGACGGATCATCTTTTCCATCGAACCATGCATTGGCAAAATTGTTCCAGTATTTTTCAATCAGTGCTTTATCTTGTGATATGGTAGCTTTTCCTTTAATGAACATATATTCATATTTTGAATTATTCATAAAGTAAAGTTCTACCTCTGAATCTGATGTTATTTCATGATTCTTGTCGCTGTTGACATCACTCAAAAACCATAGATTTCCTTCAGGATCTACTTCCTGTAAAGCCATAGGACGACTTTTGGTGTCAGCATTTACTCTTGTAGAGAAAAAACAAGTTTTAGTACTCTCTGTAATGTTTTTAATTTTTTCAATAGCAGCAGAGCCGCTCAAATTTTCATGAGGTGAAATGGCGTTTGACATAATAATAAAATTTGTGATTAGTTCTTGTTGTCAATCAACTATTATGCCCTTTGATTCTTAAAAGCTTTTCAAATCTTAACTTTGATTAATATATATTACCCTACAATATATAAAATCCTTTTCCGAAAAACCGGAAAAGGATCATTCACTAAAACTAAGAAAGTCTAAACAATAAACAAAGATGCTATCGCTTGTGCATCACTTCCTGTAAGAATTTCATCATAAGCTGCTGAACCTGCTGCTGCTCCGAAAGCTGTAGAGGTATTGAAGCCAGCCTGATTGACATTACCTTCTCCGGCGTACACAGGATTGGTTGCGGAAGGCATATTTCCTCCATCTGCCAATTCTATCCAGCCTTTATTGGCTCTCATTCTGCGAACCTGCGAAGCATGTCTTGCTTCTACTGAGTGTATTTGTAAGGCAGCCTGAAGAACAGCTTTGTTAGACATTACATTTCCTGCCTGTCCTTTATAAGCTCTTACTCCGGTATCCTCAAAAGCCTGGGCAAGAATTAAAAATTGATTATAATCTGTAAAAGGAGTAAAATTTCCTCCTGCGGTAAAATCAAAAGTTGGTTTTGCACCCGGAGTTACTCCCAAAGAAGTCAGTGTATTTTTCAAAAAGGTAACATGCGCAGATTCATGTTTTGAAATTTGCATAAAAACAACTCTGTCTGCACTTGGAATTAATGTTCCAGCAGCTAATCCCATGGCATAATATTCATTTTCCAGATATTCTAAAACGAGTGCCAGTTGTAACGCATCGGTTAACACAGATTTAAAAAATGTAGTATTGGCAGTTGCCGTCGTTTCAGCTTTTGCCGGAGTCGATACCAAAGTTCCTAATCCTAGAGGAATAGAAGCAACGGCTGCTTTCTTCCCGAATTCTGAAATGTTGGTTAATGTTTCTAATCTTGTAGCTTCCGTAGTGAAGAATTTATCATTTGAAAGTTTATCGAGTAATTTAAGAATATTCATAATAGTAGATTTAGAAGATGAAAATTAATTGATTCCCTGTTCTTTCCAAGTGAAAGGCGTTTTGATAAATCCTCCTGCCGTCATTACAATATCTTTTGGCTCTTTGGCAAGATCTAATCCGTTACCGTCTATTACATCGTCTCCGGAGAATGCTGCTGTTCCGGGATTGATCAAATTTCTTATCGCTGAAGCATGTCTTGCCTCTACTGAAACAATTTTTCCGGCGATCACTAAATAATCAGCATTGCTAATGTATTTACCGGCTCCGTTATAAGCTGCAACTCCTGTATCTTCAAGTGCTTTTGCCGTTGCTAATACAGAATTTCTGTCATTGAAATTTACATTCGGATATTGGAATTCCAGTTTGGGAAGGACATTCATTGTTGCTCCGCTAATTGCAGCTTTAAAGAAATCTCTGTGAATCACCTCGTGATGGTAAAGATCTGTGAAAAGTTCTTTTTCAATGCTTGAGATTCCAGCATAAAAGTTATTAACAACCTTTGTGTAAAAATCAGCCTCAAGCTGTTCCAATGCATAAGCATAGTTCAGAACCCCGACATCGCCAGTACCTAGGTCAAATACTTTATCATTGGCCATATAATCAAACTCATTATCATCACAGCCAATCAATGTAAGTCCTGCCATTGCCAGGCCAATGCCGCTGAGCTTTAAAAAATTCCGTCTGCTTGTATCAAGAGTAGCTCCCTGATTAGAAACATGAATAGTGTTTTTCATAATAATTATTTTTTTGTGTTAGATTGTTTAATGAAATTGGATCTCTTTTATCAAAAAGGAAAAACAGCATATAATAAAATATGCTGTTTACACCACAAAACACTACGGCATCAATACCGTATCAATTACATGAATCACTCCGTTTGACTGATTAACGTCAGCGATTGTTACTTTTGCATTATTTCCTTTTGAATCTCTTATGTACAGGTCTTTTCCTTTTGTCCAGAAAGTAAGATTTTCACCTTCAACAGTTTTCATCATAGCTTTTCCGTTTCCTGCTTTTACTGCTGCCCATATTTGTTTAGCGTTGTATTTTCCTGCAAGAACGTGATAAGTTAAAATCTTGGTAAGTGTTGCTTTGTTCTCTGGCTTTACAAGGTTTTCTACTGTACCTTTTGGTAGTTTTGCGAACGCTTCATCTGTTGGAGCTAATACCGTGAAAGGCCCTGCTCCCTGCAAAGTTTCTACCAAACCGGCTGCTTTTACTGCTGCAACCAAAGTTTTATGGTCTTTGGAGTTTACAGCGTTTTCAATAATGTTTTTAGAAGGGTACATTGGTGCACCACCTACTATTACTGTTTTTTCTTTTGACATCTGTGCAGCTGCATTTCCACTGAAAGCAAATGATAATACCATCATTCCTAAAACTGCGATTTTTGATTTTGTGTTCATTGTTTTGATTTTAATTGTTATTGAATTTGATTGTCTTGTTAAAATCATCTACGACTTTGGTTTTTATTTAGATTTAAAAATTTTATTTTTTTTATTAAATGACTGTAATTCAGCGGATTAATTTTTGTGATGTTTAAATCTTTTATAGGTTGGATTGGGATATTGATGATGAAATATTATAAATATTGAAAAATGTTCATTAAACTGTTCGATTAATTAATTTTTAAATATCATTTGAAATAGATTTGATATTTATTTTGTTTTACTACATTTGGAAAAAAATATCCCTATTAAAACAACTTACTCGGAAGAACAACTTATCGTTTTACTGAAAGAAAGGAACGAAACTGGTTTTCATCATTTGTATGACAACTATTCCGGTGCGTTGTATGGAGTCATTCTACGTATTGTTCAGTCTAAAGAATATACCGAAGAAGTTATTCAGGATGTTTTTGTTAAAATCTGGAATTCTATCCATCAGTATGATTCATCTAAAGGCAGGTTCTATACATGGATGATCAATATTGCAAGAAATACAGCGATAGATTATTTAAAATCAAAAAGTTTTCAAAACGAGTTAAAAAACCAACCGCTTCCGGATTTCGTATATAACTCCAAAGAACTTTCAATCACCAATGATTCATCGGATTACATTGGATTTAATAATGTGCTTGAAAGTCTGGAGGTAGACAAGCAGGAACTTATCGATCTCGCCTATTATCAGGGATATACTCAAAATGAGATATCCGATAAACTGAAAATACCGCTGGGAACGGTGAAAACCAAAATGCGGAATGCACTGATAAAATTAAAAGACTTGTTAAAAGATTATCAATAAATTGAACACTAAAGAATACATATCATCCGGAATAATAGAATCTTATATTCTAGGTCTTGCTTCTCCTGAGGAAGCAGGTATTTTGGAGTGTGTGATGAAGAATAATGCAGAAGTAAAGGCGGCTGTTGAAGAAGCTCAAAAAACATTGGAAGATCTTGCTACTGCACAGTCTGTAACGCCTCCGGCAGATTTAAAAGCAAAAATATGGAATAGGATTCAGCAGGAACAGACTGTTGAGGAACTGCATCCTGTGGTTTCAGCAGATATTCCTCCTGCAAAGCCTCAGGAAGAAATTAAAATTCAGGGAAATAGTAATTGGAAAGCTTTTGCAGTTGCTGCATCAGTATTGTTTTTAGTGAGTGTGGCAGGAAACCTTTTCTGGATGAATAGCCAGTCTGAAGCTAAAGAAAAGCTTGCAAAAATGGAAACTGAAAAGAAAAATCAGGATCTTGCGATGCGGAAAATGCATGAAAAAATAGAAATGGTCTCCAATCCCGATATGAAAATGGTTATGCTGAAAGGGGTAGAAAAACATGCCGACTCCAAAGCGATGGTTTTTTGGAACACTAAAACAAAAGAAGTGTATCTGAATGCCGATAGTTTACCTAAAGCTCCTGAAGGAATGCAGTATCAATTATGGGCCATCACAGACGGGAAACCTGTGAATGCAGGAATGTACACGGAAGATAAAGACAGTAAAATAGCGATCGCTAATATTCCCAATGCTCAGGCTTTTGCCATTACTTTAGAAAAACAGGGAGGAAGTCCAACTCCTACTATGGAAAATATGTTTGTAATGGGTGGGGTGTAGATCATAATTTCAACAAGTTAAGACAGAGTTTTATTAAATACTTAAAAACTAATTAGTTTTATAAAAAACGTTCAGTTGTTAATATACAACTGAACGTTTTTTGTTGCAAGCTTGTTCTAATGCCAATTTTAATTTATAGATAACTAAAAAAAAATGGACAATATAATACAACTACTTAGTCGTGCTTAAATAATTAAATTGTCCATTTATTTTTCAAAAAATGAATCAATATTGATGTGTTTGTCCATTTCCCCTAATAATTTAATGCAATTTTTTATAGTGTTCAGCGGATCTAAAAACTTATATCTATATATGGTAGACCAAACATCTCCATTTAACCTAAGACCAAAGAGTAGCAACTCTATCAAAATTCAGAAATTCTTATAGCTATTATTGAGGATGTAAATAGTAAAATGAACTTGAAAGTTGATCATCTCTTAGCCCCTCATCTGCTAAAAAATATTACAAAATAAGTAATTGCACATTCTTATATTAATGTAAACCAAATTCGACATTTAGTTGAACAGTAATCTAAAATGAAAAAGCACCTGATAAAGAGTAATGAGGTTTTTTAGATAAAATCAATGAATTATAATTTACAGATTTCAATAGTTAAATTTGGAGTTTTAAAGTGTTTCCAATGACAGATAGTTAAAACATTCTCACAACATGTTCTACTATATCTAAAGTAATTTA
>JBCNMJ010000063.1:0-22552 GCA_039594975.1 Chryseobacterium sp.
GAGATATTCTGATGGAGCATGTATTGGGAGAAATGATTGCAGAAGGAGAAATCAACCGCTATTTGAAGAAGTCATTGAAAATTTACCAGGAAAGGCGGGATTATTTTGCACACCTGATTAAGGAAGGCTTCGGGGAATTTGTACGCTTTCAGAAACCGGCGGGAGGTCTTGCAATATGGATGGAGCTCAATACTAAAATTAATCTGATGCAACTCAGCCGAAATTGTATTCAGAATAATCTTTTTATTCCTAAAACTCTTTTATATCAAAATCAGGAATTAACGGCAATGAGGCTTGGGTTTGGTAATCTGAATACGCATGAAATGGAAAAAAGCGTGGGAATTCTTTCTGAAAATCTAAGGAAGTTATTATAATCAGTTTCGTTTAAAAACCGTAAAAGTGCTATTTTATGCTTTTACGGTTTTTAAATTTATATTTTTAAAGAAGTGTTTTCTTCATCATCAGATCGGTCTGTTCATCATTTCCTAATCTGAAAATATGCTTATCAAATTCTACGAAGCCATTTTTTTTATAAAAATTAACTGCTCTCAGGTTTTCTTCCCAGACTCCTAACCAAAGGTATTTTTTATTTTCTTCCTGAGCGATTTCCAATGCTTTTGCGTACAAGGCCTGTCCTACTTTTTTACCGTGATGACTGCTTTTCACATATATTCTTTCAATTTCCAGAGAAGTTTCATCCTGTAATTCTGTCTGCGCCTTTCCTGAATTTACTTTTAAATACCCAACCGGAAGGTTTTCTTCCCAGGCAATAAAGAATTGGGAATCTGGATTGCTGATTTCGGCAGTTAATTTTTCTGAAGCAAAGCTTTTATCCAGATAGTTCTGCATTTCTTCTTCAGAGTTATGGGCAGAAAAAGTTTCATAAAAGGTTTCCCTTCCCAGACTTTGTATGGTTTCTAAATCTTTTATTGATGCTTTTTTGATGAGTATTGACATTATTGATTTAATTTAATAATAAGATTTTTGATATCATTTTCTGAAAGATCAGTTTTTGTTTTATGATTTATAATTTCTTGCAAAGCTAATAAATAAGCTGTTTTCAAGGCATTTTCCTGACTTACAATTTTGTCTGGAATTACTCCGGTATGTTCCCAGTTTTTCCCCGAATAAGTAGATGTTATTTTTCCATCAGGAACTAATAAAAGATACTTATTCTGAATGTAATAATGATCGACGGGATTGGCAGCACCTCCCGTTTTTTCCCCAATTACTTTTGCCATCTTTCTTTCCTGTAAAAAATAGGCCAAAGCTTCTCCTGCAGAGAATGTTTTTACACTGGTGAGGAAATAAATATTTTTGTTGAGATATTTTTTACCTGAAACATTTGATTTTACTCTGTTTTTTACCATTTTCCCTGAATTTCGAAAATAAGTGGTATACAAATTTATTTTTTTATCAAAAAAATAACTGCAAAATTCAATAAGCATCGAATTATCCCCGCCTCCGTTTTCCCTTAGGTCTATAATTAAAGAATTGGTATTTTCAACAAAATTCATGGCCGCTTCCAAAGCTTTTCTACTGGATTTTAGTTCGGCAAATCCTTTATAATTAATGTATCCTATATTACCTTTCAGTCTTTCTACTTTTTCAAATCCAAAATTCTCAAGACTGTTACTGAAATTATTCTGCTTTTCCTGTTCTTTTTCATCGATATTCTTTTGAGAATAATTGGCTAAATATTTAACGAAGAAGTGCTTGTCTTTTGTCACTGTTCTTAACTTTTGGGTCAGGTCTTCAGCAAAATCTTTCTCATTTAACGAAGATAATTGTCCGTATTTAATTTCGCTTTGAAATAATGAATCTATACTTTTAAAAATCTTTTCGTCAATATAATTTTCTTTAATTTTTTCCGAAATTTCCGTTAATACTTCTATTTTATTGTTTTGCGCAGATATTGATGAACACAATAATATTGAGCTTAAAAAGCATATTTTTTTCATTGATGATTAATTTGATACAAAAATATCTGAACGGGGCAAAGTCAGAATTGTAAAAATGTAAACTCAGATAAAAAGCCAAAGATTTTCATCTTCTGTATTTGCATTTTCGAAGAATTTATGAGGCTGAATTTTTGTTAAATCTTTAAAATTTTTAATGAAATGTGACTGATCATAGAAAAGGTTTTCATAAGAAAGCTCGGTTAAATTTTTCACACTTTTATTTAAACGAACAGAATTTCTAAAGCGTTGAATTTTTCTAAATTCAGAAGCCGACTTGCCTAAGAATTTTGTACATAGTTTATTTACATATTGCCTTGAAATAGTATGTTTTTCAGCAATCTCCTCAATTTTCAAATCTGAATACAAATCATTGACAATAGATTGAATGGGAGATAAATCTTTTTCTTGATATTTTGAAAGCCAATAATTTTCCAGCATTTCAATCTGATTTGTTCTTTCTTTTTCAGATAAAATAATTTTCATTAAATCTTTACAATCCGATGAAATAATTTCATTTTCCAAAAGCCGGCTTGCATTTGAAATGAAAAAATGATAGATTCCTAAAGGTTTAAAATAAATAGTAATTTCATTAATGGGTTGTTTATAATGAATTTCTACAGGAGAATTGCAGCGCGAAACAAAGTCAATAAAAATATTTTCCTCTTCAGATGTATTAATTTCTATTTTATTCTGATCACGAAAAAACGAAACATTTTCACAAGCTGAAATAATAAAATAATTGTCAGGAAATGTAATATAATTCAGTGTTGCATCGGAATTATCTTTTGCAATAAAGTAATACCCTTCAATATATTTTTCAAGAACCGGATGATTGGGTTTGTAAAAATTAACTTTCATTTTAAAAGATCTGGGTTGTAGAAAATCATTAAAAAAATAAAATCTGAAGAAAAGTCTTCAGATTTTAAATTTACGAAAATAGAATTTTGTTAAACGCTTCAGAAGCCAAATGAACCTGCACTGTCCAGTCATCAGCGGCATCACTTCCGGCATCGTCAGAAATATACTTTAAGCACAGAAACGGAATATTTTCTTTCATGGCAATTAATGCTAAAGGATAAGCTTCCATATCAACGATATTATAAATGGTTTCGGAATGGTTCATTTCAAAACTGTCGCCACTTCCGCAAATACCTTCGGGAAGGTCATTCTTTTTGAGTCCGTATTCCAAAACGGGAGGTATTCCGGAAAGAGGAGTTTCATACAGGCTAAATCCAAGACCTCTTACATCCATGTCGCGCTGAATGAATTTGGTACAGCAAATAACTTCTCCCTTGTGAAAATTTTTGCTTCCCGCAGATCCCAGATTTACAATGAGTTTAGGCTTTTTTCTGTGGATTTCTTTAGTAAGTTCCATTGCGGCATTTACTTTACCAATGCCTGTAATTAATTTATTTTTATCGTTAAAAACCTTTCCTGCTTCAGAATCTAAGGCAAAAACGAAAAGAGTATCTTCAAGAGCAAATTGATGTTCTTTATTTATCGTTATCATGTTTTCCTCCTAAAATTAAATTTCACATCCGTCTGTGTCACAAGAAGCTCCTATATCAGAAAGATTTTTTAGAGGACTTACTGTTTCATTATAAGTTTGTTGAAGAGCATTTTCAAAAAGTTCTACAGGTTGTGCTCCGGAAACCGCATATTTCCCGTTCAAGACAAAGAAAGGGACTCCCGAAACTCCATTATTCCTTGCTTCCAGAATATCCTGGTTGATCTCATAATCAAACTCTTCAGAGGTTAAAGCCTGTTTCGCTTCTTCTCTGCCAATACCTAATTCGGCTAAAGAAGTCAAGGTTTCAAGATCTCCCACGTTTTTTCCGTCAATGAAATGAGCAGTGAAGAGCGCTTCTTCCATTTCGTTGGCTTTATTATATTTTTTTGCCAAATGCAATAGCTTGTGAGCCGAAAAGGTATTCGTAATTAAAGCTTTTTCAAAATTAAAATCAATTCCTGCTCCTTTTCCCATTTGGATAACCTGGCCGATCATTTGCTGTGCCTGAGCTTCAGGAAAACCCTTTTTCTCTTTGAAATATTCCATTGTATTTTTGGTTTCTTTCGGGTCTAAGGTACGATCAAGCTGAAAACTCTTCCACTCTACTTCCACTTCGTCTTTGAACGGCAGTTTTTCCAAAGCTTTTTCAAAATTGTTTTTTCCTATATAACAAAACGGACACATTACATCCGACCAGATTTCTATTTTCATATCTTAAAAAGTTTATTCAAAATTAAGACATTTAATCCTCGCCAAAAAATTATTAAACTATTCTTTACAGACAATCGCCGTATTTTCTTTTTTCTCCAGAATGCTTCTTAAGATCATCATCAGAAATGCCAGTAAACCAAATATAAAACCAATCCAAGGGGTATATTTTACTCCTTTTGTAACAATAATCCAACCTCCGATTGTTGTTCCTAAAGTAACCCCTAAATTTCCGAATGAAGTTGCTAAGCTATTGGCAAATTCTAAAGAATCGGGAACAGAAGAAATCATATAGGAGGAAGCATTTAAAAAACTAGGAGAATACATAAATCCCCAAATTCCGATAACAATGATTGTTGATAATAAATTCCCGTTTGAAATATGTAATAATACTGGAATTAATATAGTTCCCGAAAGAAAAAATACCGTTGTTTTTGTAACGTTTTTATTCAACATTTTACCTGCAAGCCACGTCGATAAGACTCCGATGATACCAAATACAAAAAGCATATAACTTACCATGGTTTCGTTCATTCCTTTAGCTTTATTCAGATAGTCAGCAAAATAACTATAAGTGGAAAACCAAGCTGTAATCATAAAAAAATTAGTAGCTGTACTTAAAATAAAAGTAGGCTGAGATAAAATTTTAAGCTGGCTTCCTGAGGATTTCTTTTCCTTTACAGGCATTGAAGGAAGCATAAAATAGATTACCAGTAACGCAACAAGGCTTACAATTGTTTGAATGATAAAAGAATATTCCCAAGAAAATACACTTGAAATCAATGTGGCAAAAGGAACCGTTGTTACCATTGCGACAGTTACTCCGCTAAATACGATACCCATGAATTCATTTTTTTTCTCCGGTGCTGCCTTTGAAACAGCTACGGATAGAGCTGTTGCTATATAAACAGGTTGTAAAAAAGCAGGAAGTATCCGTACCAGGATCAATATCCAAAAAGGTGGAGAAAAAGAGGAAATAATTCCTGTAATAAGAAACAGAAAAATAGAAATAAGCATTATTTTCTTACGGTCAAATCTGGCGGTCAGTAAAGTCATAAACGGACCTGTAAGTGCTATGATCAATGCAAAAGCACTTAAAAGATATCCGGCTTTATCAATACTTATTTTATAATGTTCTGCAATTTGCGGTAAAATCCCGATCACTCCGAATTCGGTTGTAATGACTGCAACAAATCCTAAAAATCCTATATAAGCGTACTTTTTCATTAAACTCTATTTTAAATTTTCTTTTACAAATGTTGCTATTTCATCTGTCGCCAACTTTGCTTCCTTTAAACTTCCCATATGCATAAAGCCGTGAACCATATCTTTATAGAAGACAGTCTTAACATTGATGCCGAAAGTTTCCATATTGTTGGCAAGTTTCTGACCTTCATCTTTTAAAGGATCATGTTTAGCTAATAAAACAAGTGTGGGTGGTGTATGCTTAAAATTTTTAATTAATATCGGAATGGCTAAAGGATTTTCCTGGTTTTCCGGCTGTGGTAAATACCAATTCCAGGCTCTGATCCCTTCTTCTTTATTAATGATTGGCCCGCTTTCGTAATCTTTCCATGATTGTGTATTAAATTTATTATCAGCAGCTGGGTAAATTAATACCTGAAATTTTAATAGATCTCCGAGCTGAGCGGAAATACTGGCCGCTAAAGCTCCGCCTGCACTATCTCCAATGATTCCTATTTTGCTTTTATCTATATTTAAATTTTCGGCATTTTTAATGATCCATTCAATCGTAGATGTGCAGTCTTCAAATCCTGCAGGAAAAGGAAATTCAGGAGCCAGACGATAATCAATAAATACAATAGTCGATCCTGTTGCATTTGCCAATTTACGGACAATTGCATCATGAGTTTCAAAACTTCCCGAAACAAACCAGCCTCCATGAAGATAAATAATTGCTGATGACTTCTCATTCTGTCTTCCATTTGGCTTGTATATTCTTATAGGAACCTGATGGTCTTTCTGAGGAATACTAAATTCTTCGATCGTTTTTACGGCTTCTTTTTTACCACTTAACTGAACTGCCATTGTTTCATATCCTTTTCTGCTGGTATCGACTTCATTTTGTCCGTCAAATACCTGTATTTTTTGTAGATGTTCTGTTATTTTTGTGAGTTCGGGGGTTAGTTTCATTTCGTTGATTTTATAATTATTTTTTATAGTAGTACAGGAAATTAATTCGGTTAATAGTAATAGGTTAAAGAGTTTCTTCATGTTTTTGATAATTGTGATACAAAATTAAAAGGAAGTCTTAAATTTGCATAGTACACAGTCAATTGTATGGTACTAACAAATTTGTAAGTAATGGCGAAAAGAAAAGAAAATTCAACAAACAGTATTAACGAACTATATATTACTCAGGAATGTAATCTTACTTATGCTGTGTGTAAAATCGGCGGAAGATGGAAACTTTTAATTTTATGTAAGTTAGAAGATGGTAGATTGCGTTTTAGTGAAATTCGTAAAAGAATTAACGGAATTACTGAACGAATGCTTACCCTTCAACTCCGGGAAATGGAGAAAGAAGGTTTGGTAAAAAGAACTGTTTATGCGGAAGTGCCTCCAAGAGTGGATTATGAACTAACTGAAATAGCAAAAGAGCTGATCCCAATCTGGAGACAGCTTGATAAATGGGGTGAAAAACACCGTGAATTAATTCAGGGAGAGGTTGTTGCTGTCAATTGTGCTCAGCAGGATTTGAATTAAGTTTACCTTAATTACCAACAGAAATTCTCTTACTGAATATCAGATGTGCTATTAATGCCAATATTGCCATTGTCGCTCCTACAAAGCAGACGCCGCTCCACTGTGCGTATTGCCATGCTAACGAAGCGGTCCATGTTCCTAAAGAGCCACCAATAAAATAAGAAACCATATAAACGGTATTCAGTCTGTTAACTGCATTGGATTTGATTAAAAAATAATTGGTCTGATTCATAATATGGCTGGATTGAACACCTAAATCAACTAGAATCACTCCGATAATTAATCCCCAGTAAGTTTCTCCTGCAAAGTAAGTAAATGCCCAGCTTCCTAAAACCACTAATAGTGAATAGAAAATGATTCTGTTTAGATCTAAAAACTTTTGAAGTTTTCCCACTTTTGCTGCTGCTAAAGCCCCAACAGCTCCTGCCAAACCGAAACTTCCGACCACCGATGATCCTGCATTGAAAGGAGGTTTTTCCATGTGGAAAACCAGGGTTGTAAACAATGCACACATCGATCCAAAAGCCATGGCGCCACGGAAAGAAGCCAATCTTAGAACAGGCTGCGTTTTTGCCAGATGGAATACGGATTTCATCAATTCTCCGTATGTTCCTTTAAAATTAGGCTGTAGATCAGGCAGCATTTTATAGACTGCAATCCATACCAGAATCATGATTCCGGCTGCAATTCCGAACATGGCTCTCCAGCCCCACATCTCTCCTACAATTCCCCCTACGAATCTGGATAAAAGAATTCCCAGTAATAATCCTGACATGACAATTCCGATATTGGAAGACTTTTCTTTATCAGAAGATAATTCTGCAGCAATAGGAACGAATAATTGAGGAATTACCGAAGTGGCTCCGATCAGTAAACTGGCTATATACAGCATCCATAACTCTTGAGCAAAAGTCATCCATAGTAATGAAGCGAAAACCAAAACCAAATCGATTAAAATTAATTTTTTACGGAAAAGTTTGTCTCCCAAAGGAACAATAAGCAATAATCCTGCTGCATATCCCAGTTGAGTAAGAACCGAAATTTTACTGGCAGCAGCTTCCGGAATATGTAAATCTTCAGAAATAAGAGCCAATAAGGGCTGGTTATAATAATTATTTGCCACTACAAGTCCGGAAATTACGGACATCAACCAAATGACAGTACGAGAGATACCGCTGGTGGAATTCATCTGCATAAATTTTGTGTAAGTTTTGAATTTTGCAACACAAAAATACTCATTTTAAGATTAAGCATTTCATTAGGAGTTCATCGGTTTTACCAATGATCCATATTGAGAAAAAGCTTTTTCTATTTTAAAAATAATAAGGAACTTTGCAGTATGAAAATTATACCATTAAAAGAAGGAAATTTTTCTACCAATAAGACTAAAGATTTTACACTTTTAACAGATGAAAACAAAGAGACTGTTAAAGGAATTAAAATGTCGGTCACTCCTTTTTTAATTATTACAGAAAAAGATATTATTCTGCTGGATGCTGGAACTGGATGGAGAAATGAAAGCGGGGAAACGGTAATTTCTGAGATTCTCAAAAAAGAAAATATTAATCCGGATCAGGTAACTAAAGTTTTGCTTTCTCATCTTCATAAGGACCATATCGAAACAGTGATCACTAGAAATGAAAATGGATTTGAAGCTACTTTTCCTAACGCTGAAATCTATATTCAGAAACGCGAGTTAGGCTTTGCAATGGAAAATAAGGGAAATCATTCTTTTGATTTTGATACGCTGGAAAAACTAATTGAGTTAGACAATATAGTCTGGATGGATGATGATAACGGGAATATTACAGAAGAAATCTCTTTTGAGGTTGTTGGTGGCCACACTCCATTTATGCAGGTGTTCTGGATCAGAGAAAATAACGAGACTGTTTTTTACGGAGCCGATGATCTTCCACAGGAATCTTATTTAAAATACCATCTTGCCTATAAAAGTGATTTTGATGGCAGAAAGGCAATGGAACTCCGATTAAAATGGCAAGAGGAAGCGATAGAAAATCACTGGAAAATATTATTATATCATGATCTTGAGAAAGCCGTTATAGAATTTTAATCTAACATAAATTAGCTTTCTTTAAGTTCAAAATAAGAATGGATATTTTTTAAATTTCAACCATTAAGATATTAAGGTTCATTAAGATAAAAGCACTATCTATTTTTATAGCATTTATATCTTAAATTTCTTAATGCCTTAATGGTTATTATAAATAGAAACAAGATAGGTTTAAATAAAAATTCTTCTCTAAATACAGAGAAGAGTTTTTATAATTGAAAAATCAGCTTATTTCTGCTTCATTTTCCCATTTTTAAATCTTTCACTTGCTGTCTGATAATAAGAAATTGTTTCCGTAACCAAATTGTTGTTCTTAGATTTTACCTCTGATAAAGACTGGTCTGCTCCGGTAACATTGAACTGTTTTACTTTTCTTTTGTCATCGATTTGGGTGAAAACATTGTTTTTTAATAATCCCAACGTTCTGTAATTTCCCAGGAAGGCTCTCTCCTCTCCTGGTTTTGTCTGGTTGATATCTTTCCCGTACAGGCTTGTCTTGTAATTCCAGTTTAAATATCCGAATAATGTTGGCATAAGATCGATTTGAGAAGTCAGGCGATCTATTTTTTCCGGAGTATGATTAAGGTTGTAAATAATTGCTGGAATATGATGTTTGGCAATATTGATTTCCCATTTTCCTGCACTGCTTGCGCAATGGTCAGCAACAATTAAAAAGACCGTATTCTTAAACCAAGGCTTTGTTTTGGCAGTAGCAATAAACTGGCCTAAAGCATAGTCGGTATATTTCACCGCAGCATCTCTTTCACCTTGCGGAAGATCAATTTTACCATTAGGGAAAGTATAAGGTTTGTGATTAGACGTTGTCATGACAAACTGAAAGAAAGGTTTGTTTTCCTTACTGCTTTTATCAGCGTACTTGATAGACTGCTTATAAAGATCTTCATCACAAATTCCCCATGCATTTTCAAAATTAACTTCTTTGTCTTCAATAGCATATCTTTTGGTTTTAATTTCATCGGACAGTGGGTTTCCTCTGTCTCTGTCTACAATATCAAAACCCTGTCCTCCGAAGAAATTGTTCATATTGTCGAAATAACCGTCTCCTCCGTAAATGAAGTAAGGATGATATTTTTTAGATTGTAAAACCGTAGAAATTGAGAATAAATTCTGATTATTCGGCCTTCTTACAATACTGTTTCCCGGAGTCGGAGGAACACAAAGCGTCAATGCTTCCATCCCTCTTACCGTTCTGGTTCCGGTTGAATATAAATTGGTGAAAAATATACTTTCATTGGCCATTTTATCGTAATTCGGCGTAAGGTTATTCTTATTTCCGAAAGCCGTTAAAAAATCTGCACTGAAGCTTTCGATAGCGATCAGGATGATATTGGGATTTTGTTCATTCTCCCCTTTTGTCAACCTTGAAATATCATCATATTGAGCAGAGGTGTACGTCTGATTATTTTGTAAAAGGTTTTGTTTTAATGTTTTATAAGCTTCCTGATCAGATACTTTAGGATAAAAAGTAAGATAATCCAGCTCGTTTGACTTGAAAGCCGTTACAAAAGAAAATGCACCGTTTTTTCCCAGTTCATTTACAATAAGGTTGTTGCTGAATTCTGCCTGTTTATTTTTTAAAACAACAGCTAAGGGGATAGTTACTACTGTAAGTGGCAAATAATATTTTAATCTTGAGGTAAATGGTTTTTTATCTGCAAAAGTATTTCTGAAAACTTTTAATTTTTTAAATATGACAAAAGTAAGAACAATTAAAAGAATCAAAACTCCAGCAATAAGCGGTAAAGGATAAGACTGGTTGATATTTTCTACCACTTCATATGTATAGATAAGATAATCTACCGCAATAAAATTAAATCTTGCTCCAAATTCATCCCAAAACGGAATTTCTGCCAAAAGGCTGAAATAAATGATGATAAAAATAAGCGTGAAATAGAAATAGCTGAAAATTTTGTCAAAAACAGAACCGATAAATCTTTTAGGAAGAATAAAAAGATAAGTCGCGTATAATAGCAGAAACAGGGATCCTATTGTAAAATCGAACAAAAATCCAGTAAGGAAAGCTCTTAAAACAGAGAATATGCTAAAATCTACATCGTGTATTGAAACAATAAGAAAGCCTGTTCTTATTAAAAACGATAATGAAATGTATAAGACTAAAATACTGAACAAAGCAGAAAATCTGCCCTTGAAAATCTTTTGAGTTAGAGTTGAAATACTTTTTGAGGACATAGTTTTAAAAAAAACGTAAATTAACTATTAAATTTTGAATAAAATTTGAATTTGTTGAAATTTTATTATAAAAATCTGTAATTATTATTTAGTTTTAATATATTTTACATTGTTTATTTCTTTATCTGGTGAGTTGTGTTCTATATTTGTAAATAAAAAATACATGAAACTGCCATTATCCGCTCTTTTAATATTAAGCTCCACCCTGTTCTTCTCGCAGAAAAAATTACCTGTGATAAAGTCTAATAAAGAAGAGGTAACAATCATTGAAAGCAATGAAATAAAAACAAACTGGTTCCTGAATTCCAAGGTAAAACCAGATACTTATACTACAGGAAAAAATGTAAAATTTAAAAATGTAAAATTAAAAACCGACATAGATTCTATTGAAGTTAAGCTGAAGCCAGATCAGAAATTTGATTTTATTGTACTGTATAAAGGCAAAGACTCTTGCCTTACCAGATTTGAAAGTCCCGAAATCAGAAATTTTTCTAAGGTGAAGCCAGCCAGAAAAGATACGATTCCTTTTATTCTTACAGAACAAAATAATATAAAAATTAAAGGTAAGCTTAATAAAAAATATGAAGTTGACCTGATGTTTGATACAGGAGCATCCGGTTTTTATCTCATAAAAGATGCAATAAAAAGATATCTGAATCCTAACGGACTGCAATTAACAATGAAAGACATCAGTGATAATGACTTTAAAATGGGAAATCTGGAATGGCAGCATGAGCAAATCTATCCGATTGAAACTACAGGACATGGCTGTGAAGGAATGTTTGGCTGGGATGCTTTTGACGGTAAAGTTGTAGAGATCGATTATGATAAGAACATGATCATTGTTCATTCTCAACGTCCTAAAATAAGCAAGGACTATGAAAAATTTGAGATGGAGCTTATGAAGGAACATTTCTGTATCAATGCCGAAATGGAAGTTAATAATAAAAAATTCAAAAGCAGATTCTTATTTGATTCGGGATTTCAGAAAACACTGATGTTGGATAATACTTTAATAAAGAAAAGTGGCTATCCTAAAGCCGAACTACCGGTCATTGCGAAAACCGTGATGTACAATTCCAATAAAGACGAAATTCCTGTGGAAACAGTATTTAATGAAAAACTGGTTTTTGGAAAGTATGTTTTGAAAAATGTACCTGCCCAAATCAATTCTTATAGCCAACCAGCTGGTTTTACCACTCATTTTTTAGGAGGCGAAGTTCTGAAGCGTTTTAATACAATTCTTGATTTCCAGGAAAATGTGGTGTATCTGAAGCCGAATCATTTATTCAATGAAGCATATAATATTCCTAAGAATGAAAAATCTTAAAAACAAATACATTTAAATAGAAAACGGGCAAAGTTTCTTTGCCCGTTTTTCGTATGGATTAGAGATCAAGCTGTCTCTGAAATTCTTCGATATATTTTGATAAATGAAGCCCGTCTGCCAATCCGTGATGTGCTTCTATGGAAACAGGCATGAATTTTCTTCCATTTCTGATACTGAATTTTCCAAATGCAATTTTAGGAATACATTCTTTGGGATCAAAATTTGTCGGATGTAATAACGCACTGAAAGAATTCCAGGGAATTGTTGTATGTCTGATATGATTAATCGGCAAAATATCATTGCTGATACCTAAACCCGTTGAGTTCTGAACAGACTGTATTTCTTTCTGTAAGTTTTTATTAAAAGTTTCGAAATCCGGAGAATAATGGAAAAATGAAAACCCAAATGTTCCATCCGGTCTTCCGATCGTTCCGCCTACATGCACTTCATCATATAAAATTACTTTTCCATCAACAATTCTCAGTTTCAATTCATCTACGGTATTAATCGCCACCATCGATTTATAAAGATAAACAGCATAAAAAGAATATCCCTTTTCTTTGGCATCATCATAAGCTTTTGTGCAGTCAACTTCTGTTGTAAATCCGAAAAACGGACTTTTCATCCCAGAGAAAAATTCAAAATGTTCTTTTCTGTTCCAACTTTCAAAATCTATTACCTTCATTGATTTATTTTCTTGCAAATTTCCGGAAGTTTTACGAATTTTAAAATTATGGAAAAAAGAAATAATACATACCATCTTGAGCTTAAAGAATTATCATTAAAAGATGGATCGGAAGGAAACAAAACATTAGAATTCAATTTCGAAAACCATGACGATCTGTTTCACATTTTTGAAGTCATAAAGTCGAAGAAAGTATTTGAAGACGAAAATACATCCCATGAATTTGCTTTAGGTTTAAAACTTTTTACAGAAGTGATGCTCAAAAGCAAAAAGCATCCTTTATTTGAAGAATTCAGACCTGCCATGGTAGAATTTATGAAGAAACTGAAAAGTTTTTAATGTAATTTTATAATTGAATCTTAAAAAGTATAGCGCATGAATACTGAGAAAATAGGTTTTATAGGATTGGGAAATATGGGACATCCGATGGCTAAAAATTTGGAAAAGGCAGGTTTCCCACTTTATGTTTTTAACCGGACCTTAGAAAAAGCTGAAGATTTTAAAGAGAAATCTGTCGTTTGTAATACTGTTTCCGATGTGGTGAAGAACAGTGATGTCATTTTCACTATGCTTACCAATGATGATGCAGTGAAAGCTGTTTATGAAGAAATTTTAACTCAGAATGTCACAGGAAAACTTTTTGTGGATATGAGTACTATTTCTCGGGAAACAACAGGCGGAATATCCAGCGCTGTAAAAATAAAAGAGGCAGGTTTTATTGATGCTCCTGTTGCCGGAAGTACAAAACCTGCCGCTGACGGAACATTAATAATTATGGTGGGTGGTGAAGAAAAAGATCTTCAGCGTGCTGAACCTTACCTTCAGAAATTAGGAAAAACAATCAAGCATCTGGGAGAGAACGGAAAAGGAATTGCTGCAAAACTTTCTGTTAACTATTTTATTTCTACTATTTACCAGGGATTGGCAGAAACGATTCTGTTTTCAGATAAAATGGGGATTGAAAGGAAAGATATGCTAGAAATTATCAATGAAAGTGCAAGCGGAAGCGGTGCTACAAAGGTAAAGACTCCTTTGCTGATTGAGGATAGTTATCCTGCTGCTTTTGCGTTGGATTTAATGCTGAAAGATATTTTACTGGCAAAAAATGCAGGTGCGGATTTTCCTCTTTCCAAAACACTGATTGAAACCTATCAGGCTGCACATGATGCTGGTTTAGGAAAAGATGATGTGATTGGAATTATTCAGTTTTTAAGTAAAAGAGCCAGGTAAAAAGAATTAAGTAAAAAGAGCCAAGTTAAAAGTATTTTAATTACAAATCAGTCTAGAAGTGGAAAATAACAAAAATACTATGGCTTAAGATAATGACTAAGAGTTTACTAATTAAATCAAAGGGTTGTTTTTATGCAACTCTTTTTTTCTTACTTAAAATATTTGTTCCTTTGTAAAAAAGACTAACTGGTATTTTATGAAAAAATCTGAAGCTACGCGCCTTAACATTCTTCAAAAAGCATTTGAACTGATCTATGTCAATGGTTACCAAACAACCAGTGTGGATGAAATTATTGCTACAACACAGGTAACTAAAGGAGCTTTCTATTATCACTTTAAAACAAAGGATGAAATGGGACTGGCAATCATTAACGAACTTATGATTCCCAGCTTCAAAAATACTTTTATTGAACCTTTTCAAAGTGTTGTAAATCCATTGGATGCGATTTATAATTTAATGTACAGTTTATTAATTGAGAATGAGAATTTAAAGGTTGAGTATGGCTGTCCTGCTTCCAATTTTACACAGGAAATGGCTCCCTGGAACATGGAATTTACGAAAGCATTAAACCTTCTTTCTCAGCAATGGGAAAGCACTATGATTGAATCTATTGAAAAAGGAAAAGAAAACGGTATCGTAAAAACTAACGTGAATGCAAAAGAAGTGGCCGTTTTTGTCTTATCAGGATATTGGGGAGTAAGAAATCTGGGAAAACTGGAAAATTCAAAAGGAGTTTATCTTGTTTATTTAAAAGGACTTAAGTTTTATTTTGAAACTTTAAAATAATTTTTTCAATAAAAACATACTAATTAGTATGTTTTTATTATACCTTTGTTCTGTTCATAAAAAATTGATGATGTATCAGACACTCACCTTTCTACATTCCACTTTCAGATGGCTGGTTCTACTAAGCTTATTGTACGCGGTTTTCAGAGCTTACAAAGGATATTTCTCTCAAAAAATATTTTCAAAGACTGATGATAGTGTAAGACATTGGACTGCAACTATTGCTCATATTCAATTGGTACTGGGAATCACACTCTATTCTCAAAGCCCTATTATTAAGTATTTTTGGAAAAATTTTGACCAAGCAAAAGAATCTTTTGATCTTTTATTTTTTGGGTTGATTCATATCTTCTTGATGCTTTTTTCTATTATTTTAATTACTGTAGGATCTGCAATTTCGAAAAGAAAAGAAGCTGATAAAGAGAAGTTTAAAACGATGCTGATTTACTTTCTGATTGCTTTACTCATTATTTTTATAGCCATTCCGTGGCCGTTCTCACCTCTTGCTAACAGACCTTATTTCAGATAATTATGATTGATTTATTGAAAAGCAAAATCGGACGTTTAAGAATCATAGCGATTCTTGAAGGAATTTCTTTATTAACCTTAGTATTTATAGCGGTTCCCATGAAGTACGGATTTGATAACCCTTCTTTTGTGAAGATGATGGGCCCCATTCACGGCTCTCTATTTCTATTGTTCTTATTCAATACTTTAAGTGTTGGAGTTGAACACAACTGGAAGTTTAAAGAAACGACCTGGAAAGTGCTTTTAGCGTGCATCATTCCGTTTGGAACATTTTATATTGACAGAAAAATATTAAGCAAATTATGAAAAATACGTTGATTTTCTGTGGAATCACTTTACTGATCTATATTGTGTATCGAGTGTACAAATACCAAACGCTGGATGATGGTTTGGACCAATTAATTAAAAAAGGAGCCATTATTCTGGATGTAAGAACTGAAAAAGAATACGAAACCGGCCATATTGAAGGATCGAAAAATATTTCCTTAGGAACGATCCGAGAAAGATATACTGAACTTGATCCCAATAAATCGTATATCACAGTTTGTTCACATGGTTTGAGAAGTGTAAAAGTGGAAACTATTTTAAAGGAAAAAGGTTTTAAACATGTATATAACGGCGGAGCCTGGAGTGATCTGCAGAAAAGTTTTAATTTAAAGGTTTCAGAAAATAAATAAGCCGTGAGAACATTCTGCACGGCTTATTTTAATAAAAATCTAACTAAATCTTTTCTTTTTAATAATCAATTTTCAATTGACAAGCGAAGCGAATTGATGATTCACAACTGACTATTTAAGATATTTCTGTTTTAAAACGGCAATTTCTCTCGGTCCGATGCCCATTTCCACCTGAAAGAAATTTTCTACGCTTCCATATTTCTTATTAACGGCTGCGAAGAAGTTTCTGATCAGTTCCGGCCTTAATTCCATTTGCTGCTTAATTTCAGCTTCTGTAAGTCCCGACATTTTTGAAAGTCCGGAATACATTCCTCTCATTGTTGGATTTTTAGCCAGGTAATAATTTGAGGCTACATAATCGCTTTCAATGACATCTTGAGGAACTCCTAAAATATTCAGGAATAAAGCTGATGCCATTCCGGTTCTGTCACGTCCTCCCGTACAATGGAAAAGCAAGGCTTCATCCGGTTTTAAAGTCAGTAACTGTATAAATAAAGATCTGTATCTTTCTCCAAAATAAGGCAGTCCTCCTTCTCCATACATATCAAACAGAAAGTTCTTGTCTTTTAGGAATTTAACCATATCCTGAGCGGTAGGAAGATTATTACTTCCTGCGGGACAAAGAAGATACTGGGTGTTTTGAGGCAGCCTGTCCGGAGCTTTTTTAGCTTCATCTACTCCTCTGAAGTCTACTACGGTTACAATTTTTTTATCTTTAAGGGTTTTCAAATCTTTATCAGATAATTTATCAATAGCATCACTTCTGAATACTTTTCCCAATGCTACTTCTTTTCCGTCAGAGGTTTTATATCCTCCTGTATCTCTGAAATTGTATGCTCCCTCCATTTTTACAACACGGCGAAGACTGTCTTTAATTTGTGCATTTACTACTGTTCCTAAAGCTGTTATAGCCATTATTAATACTAATTTTTTCATATAATTTTAAAATATTTGCCAACGAATTCCCAGTTGCCCTCTGCTTCCGTACCATTCATTGGAAGTAATTCTCTTTTTGTTGTCTCCCATATAAAGTCTTAAGCTTTCATTGCTTAGGTTATTTAATTCAATAAACAATTTAAGTTTCTTGCTGATGTCATAGCTTGCAGAAAAATCAATTGTAAAGTTTTTGTCTGACCAGATATAATATTGAGGACCAAGATCTTTATTAATAGTTTCTAAAGATTTTCCTCTGAAGTTTCCGGCAAGACGGATCATTACTTTGTTTCCTTCATAGTAAAGAATAGTATTAAAAAGATTCTTCGACTGATTAGGAAGCGAAGTACGGTCTGTAGCGATCAGTGTTCCATTGGCATCATTCCTTGAAACATCTACTTTAGAATCGATATATGTGTAGTTAAACTCTACTCCGAAACCGCTCCAAAAACCGGGTAAAAAATCAAAACGCTTATTGATTCCCATTTCGAAACCAAGAAGATTGGAATCTTTAAGGTTTTTAGCCTGGGTTACCATATAATCTGTTCCGCTAAGATTCATAATGGAGGTGTCCTGAAAAACGATGTCTGAGATCTTTTTATAAAAGACACCTCCTGAAAGAATACCAATATTGTCAAAATAATACTCTCCCATCAAATCAAAATTGTGGCTGAAAGTAGGCTTCAGATCCGGGTTTCCTCTGGTGATTTTGTTCGGACTGGTCGTATTATCAATACTTGACCCAGGAGACATATCTCCGAAATTAGGTCTGATGAATGATCTTGTATAGGCAAACCTGATGTTTGATTTGGGTGAAATAGTATATCGTAAATGAAGCATCGGAAGAAAAGCATTATAATTACTTTCTACAGTTGACGGACTGATTACTGTTGAAGTTGCATTTTCTTTAGTCGCTTTTGAGCCGTATAAAGTGAGCCTTGTTGTTTCGTTTCTAAAGCCTCCAACAATTTTAAATTTGTCACTGGCTTTAATTTCTGCCATGGCGTAAGCTGCAAAAACGTTTTCTTCTCCATTGTAAACACTTGTTGCATTGGCATCCGCACTTGAAAAATCCCTGAAACCATATTGTTGTAAGAATGCAGGTGAATACATCTGGAAAAGCTGATCTTTAGTTGGTGCATTCATAATGTATGAGCTGTAATTTCCGTTCATTCCATTCAGGAAGGCTGTTCCTTTTGGCGGTTCATCGGTAGATAACTGAGATAAAGTCAATAGCGCAGGAGAATTTGGAACTCCCAATGCTGCATTGGGTATGTAAACAGCATTGTAACCATAGGTGCTGTTTCTTTCCTTTTCACGGTATTTTGCTCCAATTTTTAATGTGATATTTGAATTCACATCGTATTTTAAGTTCAGTCTTGCTATTTTGTCTCTTTCATTGTTATCAAGTTTCGCAATAACCAGTTGAGAAAGCAATAATTTATCTGCACTCATCACTTCACTTGGATTGGCAGTATCTGAGCTGTAATCCAAATATTCCCCTCCAACTCCATTCGGTGAATCAAAGCTCCAGTAGCGTTTTCCGTCATTCGAAAGATTAGCAAAGCCTCCGGTAATTTTTTGTCTGAAAGTAGCAATTGGAAGCCCTTTTATGTCGTTGGTCGGAGGCGTATCAAGGAAATATTTAGCCTGATAATCACTTAACATCCAATCTAAGTTTAGTTTTTTAGAGAGTGAATGCTCTCCTCCTAATTCCATACCGTATAATTCGGTCTGATAATGAGAATATCTGAAATTATACTGATAACGGCTGTTGTTATAATCTACATAGGATTCATAAACCGGACGGATGTCATCAAATTTATTGAACATTCCACGGAAATAGATTTTATTATTCGCATTCAATTTATACTCTAAACCTCCATTTAAGCCGATTGTTCTTCTTGTTCCCATGTATCGTTTCATCATTATGGTACTGATAGAATTTTTTTGAGTAATGTTGGAAGAGCCAGTATTATAAGTCACATCAAATGAATCTGCTCCCCATTGCCTGTCCCAGATTGTACCTGAAAGGATAACTCCCAGTTTATTTTTGAAAAAACGATCACCATAAACAATAGATCCGTTATAAGTGGCATTCTGTGAAAAAGTATTGTAACCTCCTGCGCCACTTACGCTCAGAGTTTTCTTTGCCGGTGCTGTTCTTGTTATAAAGTTGATGCTTCCGCCAATGGCATCGCTATCCATGTCTGGAGTCACTGCTTTTGAAACCTGTACGAACTGAATCAGTTCAGACGGAATAACATCTAAGACAAAGGATCTGTTTCCTAAAACATTCGCACTGGGAAGCCTGTTTCCGTTGAATAATGCTGAAGTCCATGCAAAAGGAGTTCCTCTTACTGTAGCCTGATCTGCTTCACCGTGATATCTTGCAACGGCAACCCCCTGAACTCTTTGTACGGCTTCAGCTGCATTTCTGTCCGGAAGTTTTCCGATAGCATCGGCTGCAATGACTTCCATAATGGCGTTGTTGTTTTTCTTGATCTCGTAAGCTTTAGCCTGAGTTAAAGCATTCGGTCTTGAAATAACCACCTGCTGAATATCGCTTACCTTTTCTTTGTTCTTTTTTTCTTCAGGAGTAATTGTAATATAACCAATGTCATTTGTTCCTTCTTTTATAGTGATAGGAAAAATTTTTGTTTCATATCCTATATATTCAACTTTCAGATTTATTTCTCCTAATCTTGGAGCAAGAAGATTGAAATCTCCGTCTAAGGATGAAATTGCTTTTGCATCCGCATCTACGATTGAAATATTAGCTCCCGGAAGTGCTCCGTTGGTTTTCCCTACTATGGTTCCTTTGATAGACTGTGCATGAATGGTTCCCAAAGAAGCCATCAGGAAAAATGCAGATATCTGAATGATTCTTGACTTTTGTTTTGAAAAACCAATTGAATTGTTCATAGATTTTTTTGATGCAAATTTGGGATGCCAATCGCTTTTATTCGTCCGAGGGAAAAAATCAGCTACTGTAACGTGTCACTCGTTGGAGTTATACTTTTAATTATTTGATTTTCAGTTTTTTAATATTGTTTAACTGTTTATTATTTATTTATGAACTCAATATTAAATTGCAAATAAAATTTTTAATAGATAGATAACAGACTTAGGAATGATGAAATCATGATTTTGTATTTATTTTGTGAAAACCTAAGGAAGAATGCAATATATAGTTATTATTGGGGCTTTTCAGGCAGTTGTGTCGCTTTGGCTTTTACAGTTCAGAGAAAGAAAATCAGTATCAAATTATCTGTTTATTTTTCTGCTTTCGGCGATTGCTGTTCATTTGACAATTAAATTTGTCATCTTTAATTTTATTCTTGATGAAAGTATCAGACAGCAGATGAATACGTTCATTGGGGTTTGTTACGGCCCTTTAATTTATTTATATACTCTGAGTAAAACAAAAAGGGAGTTTTCCGTTGCCAGTAAGTGGTTTATTTTTATCCCGCTTTTTGTACTCATGATCGCTTATTTTACCATTTCCTGTGTATTTATTATTTTAAACCATGTAGATCAAAGGCTTCTTGATTTATATAATAATTTCAGCCTGTATTTAATATTTGCAATTAATCTGTATTATCCTTTAAAAAGTATTTTAATTGCTAGAAAAACTAAGATTGATAAGGTTGAATATGATGTAATTACCAGAATTTCCTACTGTATTCTTTTTATGGAATTTGGAGTCATATTTTCCAAAACAATGCTTTATATGTATCCTGAAGAAGCTCAGGTAATCAATCTGTCGATACGGACTACCGCATACTTTTTGTTGTTGGTGATCAGTCTTTTAATTGTCAGGAAAAGCTTAAAAACCGAAAATGGATTAATTCAACAAATTGATTCAAATGAGGCGAAACAACTATTTGTAAATCATAATTTTAATACTGATGATGTAATATTAAATACGGTTGATTATGAAGTAAAATTCAATGAGCTTTGGCAAAAGATGGACCAGTCGGTAAGGCAAAAACAATTATACAGGGATTGTGATCTGAACCTCGATCAATTGGCACTGAAAACAGAAATTAATAAATACCAGATCAGCGAAATGCTGAACGCTTATAAGCATAAACCATTCTACCGTTACATCAACGAATATCGTATTGAGTATTTCAAAAATATAGTTGATAAGGCTATTGAGAAAGGTGAAAATATTAATTTTTTATCCTTTGCTTATGAAGCCGGTTTTAAATCTAAATCGTCCTTTAACCGATATTTTAAAGAAATAATTGGAAAAACACCATCAGAATATTACAAAAGTCTTGTGAGTGAAAATAAACAACATTCTGGCTTTGAAATCAGTGCATAAAAAAATCATTCTCTAAAAAGAAAATGATTTTATATTTCGAAATAAAGCATCATGCTTTATTTGTTCGTAACAAAATTCTTTTTTGCCAGTTCTTTTCTTACACGGCTCAAACTTTCGGGAGTAATGCCCAAATAAGAAGCAATCATCCATTGTGGAACTCTTAACAGTAAATCCGGATACATTTTAATAAAGCTCAGGTATCTTTCTTCTGCAGTTTCACCCAGTAAAGAATTGATTCTGTTTTGAAGGCTTCTAACATGTTTTTGAAGCAAAATATCATTCTTCGGAGCAATATTAGGAAATTGTTCTACCAGTTTTTTGAAGAAATCGGGCTGTAGTAAAAGCACTTCGGAATCTTCCACCGCTTCAATATAATAGACTGATTTTTCATTGAAATAAAGACTGCTTCTATCTGAAATCAGCCAACTTTCCGGTGCAAACTGTATGATGTGCTCTTTTCCGTTTTTATCGATAGAATACATCTTGAGCAGGCCTTTTTCTACAAAGAAGTTATATCTGCAGACTTCTCCGTATCGCAAAAGAAAATCGTTTTTAGCTACTTTTTTTACTTCATAATGAAGGCTGCATGCACTTACATTTTCTACGGGAACTTCGAGAATGTTTGCTAAATAAGTATTGATATTTTTCATTATGATAGTTGATTTATAGATATATTTTGATGAGAAGCATTGTTAATTACTTTTCCGTTCTCTATGACAAGCAATTGCGGACTTTCATGCCTTATTCCAAGATCTTCCGCAATCTTATTGGAAAGAGGTCTGTAAGCCAGCAAATCTAAAAAATAAAGTTCTGCTATATCCTCTGTATTTTCAAGACTTTCTACCTCTTTTTCAAAATTCC
>JBCNMJ010000064.1:0-22543 GCA_039594975.1 Chryseobacterium sp.
AATAATTTCCTGAATGTTATCTCCGCAAGATTATTTTTTCCTATGCTGTATGGATATAAAATTTCCTTATCATTGCCCTTTGTTGCAAGAAAATCAATATTCAGGTTTGTATTTTCAAAGTAACTAATTTGTTTTTCTGTTTTTTCGGGCAACCATGCGTCATCTGCATCCAATAAGGCTATATATTCTCCCTGCACGATTTTCAAGCCAGAATTTCTGGCGCTAGAAACTCCCCTATTTGCCTGATTCAGTAATTGAAAATTCATTTCAGGATTTTGCTCTATATATTCTTCTACAAGACTTTGGCTGCTATCGGTAGAACCATCATTAATAACAATGATTTCAAACTCTTTTATACCCAATGTTTGTGCTTTAACTGAATTTAAAGCACTTATTACCGTATTTTCAGAATTATATATGGGAATGATTACCGAAACCATTATAAAAACTTTTATATAAAATATTAAACGTTTCCATCATTATATGGCAATCGGTTCATAATAGACCTGCCTAAAGAAATTTCATCGGCATATTCCAACTCATCGCCTACAGAAATACCTCTTGCAATACTCGAAAAATTCACTTTAAAATTTTTGAATTTCTTATAAATATAATAAGCGGTGGTATCACCTTCCATTGTAGCGCTTAAGGCAAAAATAAGTTCTTTTACACTTCCTTCATGCAGTTTTCTTTCAATGCTCGGAATATTCAGCTGATGGGGCCCCACTCCTTCCATCGGAGATATTTTTCCTCCCAGAATCAGATATTTCCCTGTGTATTTTCCAGTATTTTCAATGGCTATAACATCCCGGACATCTTCAACAATGCAGATTGTTTCGTCATTGCGTTTATCATTGCTACATATCTCACAGATTTCAAAATCAGAAAAATTGTGACAGTTTTTGCAGTATTTTATTTCATTGACAAGATTAATGAGAGAATTACCCAAACCTGTTGCTCTGGAAGGGGGTTGTTTCAATAAATGAAGGGCTAGTCTCAAAGCAGTTTTTCTTCCTATTCCGGGTAACCCGGAGATTTCATCTACTGCCTTCGCTAAAACTTTACTAGGATAATCCATAACTACAAAAATAAAATAAAAAGCCGAGTTTTTATCCCTTATGAGGCTTAAAAATAGGTTTCATTTATTATAAAAATTTTATCTTTGCCCCGAAATATGAAAAAAATACACTAAATGGTACTTAACAATCTAAATTATCCATTAGATTTTAAATTTAAAATCACAACTTTAGCCAGCGACTTCAACATTACAGACAAAAACGGAAATTATGTAGCCTATGTCCGTCAGAAAATGTTCAAGTTAAAAGAAGATGTTATTGTTTTTAATGATGAAAGCAAATCAAAGGAACTTTTCAGAATTAAGGCTAATCAATGGATAGACTTTAATGCATCTTACTCTTTAAATGATTTAATCGAGAATAAGAACTTCGGGAGATTGGCAAGAAAAGGAATGCGATCTCTTTGGAAAGCAAGCTATGATATTTTAGATGCTCATGATCAGCCGAAATTTAAAATTCAGGAAGACAGCGCCTGGGTAAGGTTCTGGGATGGTTTCGTAGGAGAAATTCCTATCATAGGAATGTTTACGGGATATTTTCTGAACCCTTCTTACACAGTAACGGGAACCGACGGAAAAGCTTATTTCAGATTAAAGAAAATGCCTTCATTCTTCGGAAGAAGATTCCAGCTTGACAGGCTTATTGACATTGATGATGAGGAAGAAAGCTTAGTTATTCTTTCCCTACTCATGATGGTTCTGTTAGAAAGAGCCAGAGGATAATCAAAACATACAATTCACATGAAATATTTTATCATTTTCTTTTCTGCATTCTTATTAGTCGGATGTAAAAAAGATAAAGAAGCTGTTTCTTCCCAGACATCGCGGGATTCTTTAGCCATCGTTCAGGATTCTGCTCAAAATAAAACCTCTTCAGGAGCAATTTCTGTAGAAACATTTCCTTTTCCCACTGAAATTAAGGAATGTTCATGCTATTTTGCAAAGAACAAAGCAGATTTCGAAAACGAAAAGTACATCTATGCAGATGATGCCGGAAAAACAGCTTATATGAAACTTGACGGCAAAAGACTGGCTATGAATCTTATTTCTTCCAGTGATATGGAAGCAGATGAAGAACTTAGTAAAGAAATAGAAAGTGGAGACTATAAAATATCTGTAAAAGGTAAAAAAATAAAGAACGAAGAGGCTTTATTATTTCAGGGAACGCTCACCATTGAAAAACCGGATGGTACAACAGTTACAATGCCTATTTACGGCGAATGTGGATGTTAAATTGACTTTCAAAAAATACAAAAGAATGCTTCCGATTAACCGGAAGCATTTTTTATTTTGTAAATTTGAGAAAAATAAAATTCATGGAATTATCTAATATAGAACCGCAGATAATCTGGAAAAACTTCTCCAAATTAAATGCTGTTCCAAGACCTTCAAAAAAAGAGGAAAAAGTAATTGCTTTCATTAAAGAATTTGGTGAAAACCTGGGACTGGAAACTACTGTGGATGAAGTAGGAAACGTAATCATTAAAAAACCGGCAACTCCGGGAATGGAAAACCGTAAATCTGTTGTTTTGCAGTCGCACTTAGACATGGTTTGCCAGAAAAACAATGATGTAAATTTCGATTTTGAAACAGAAGGGATTAAAATGGAGATTGACGGAGACTGGGTAAAGGCAAAAGGAACCACTTTAGGAGCAGATAACGGATTGGGAGTTGCCACTATTATGTCGATTCTGGAAAGTTCAGACATTCCTCACCCTGATCTGGAAGCCCTTTTCACTATCGATGAAGAAACGGGAATGACGGGAGCTTTAGGCTTGAAGCCAGGCCAATTAACCGGACAAATCTTATTAAATCTTGATACTGAAGAAGATGATGAAATTGATATAGGCTGTGCAGGAGGAATTGATGTGACGATCACCCAAAACTACGAAACTGAAACTCCAACCGGACAAATGGTAAGACTTGAAGTAAAAGGATTACAAGGTGGTCATTCAGGAATGGATATTCACAAAGGTTTCGGAAACGCCAATATTATCTTAGGAAGACTTCTTTACAAAGGCTTAGAAAAAGAAAACATCCAATTAATTTCTATTGATGGAGGCGGATTGAGAAATGCGATTCCAAGAGAAGCTGTAGCCATTGTTTCTGTAAGAAATGCTCAGGAGTTCATTTTGGAAGTTACGGATCTTAAAAAAGAGATTTTAGAAGAATTTGCAACTATAGAAGCCGGAATTCAAATTAATATTGAAAATACCACATCTTCTGATAAAGCACTTACTGAGGTAGATTCAAAGAAAATCATCTTGGCATTAAAATCTCTTCACAACGGGGTTTACAGAATGAGTCCTGATGTAAAGGATTTGGTAGAATCTTCGAACAATGTGGCAAGAGTAGAATTAAAAGGCGGTGCTTTAAAAATTTTAAACCTTTCCCGTTCTTCCGTAGAATCTTCTAAATATTCCGTAGCTGAGCAATTAAAATCAGTAGCAGAATTAGCAGGAATGAATGTAGAATTCAGTGGTTCTTATCCTGGATGGAAACCAAAACCAGGTTCTGAAATTGTTCAGCTGATGGAAAAAATATATGTTGAAAAATTCAGTGAAAAACCACACGTTGTAGCTTGTCATGCTGGTCTAGAATGTGGAATTATCGGAGCTAACTATCCTGAAATGGAAATGGTAAGTTTCGGACCAACGATCCGAGGAGCACACTCTCCGGATGAAAGGGCGAATATTCCTTCTGCTCAGAAATTCTGGGCGTTTACAAAAGATATTCTAGCGAATATTCCTTTAAAATAAGATTAAAAAATTATAATTATGAATATCCAAAGTCATTTGATTTTGGATATTTTTAATTTTTAAAACTTGAACTTTATTTAAGTTAATTAAAAATAAAGATGCTTCGGCAGGCTCAGCATGATAATGTTAAAATACATTGTTAGTATTATAGAGTGCCATGCTGAGCCTGTCGAAGCATCTAAACAATAGAATAAGAAACAAATCATATACAATGAAAAGTATCACCGTATTTTGCGGTTCAAGTTTCGGTTCAGATGATGTTTTTAAAGAACAGGCAACTTTACTTGGACAGACTTTAGCTAAACAAAATATTCAGCTCGTTTATGGCGGTTCAAATACAGGTCTGATGGGAGCTGTTGCAGACGGTTCCCTACATGCAGGCGGAAAAGTAATCGGAGTTCTTCCCCACTTCTTGCAATCCAAAGAAATTGCTCATCAGCAATTAACCGAGTTAATCTTGGTAGATACCATGCACGAAAGAAAAACCAAAATGAACGACCTTTGTGATGGTGTGATCGTTCTTCCCGGAGGTTACGGAACATTGGAGGAATTTTTTGAAATGATAACCTGGGCGCAATTAGGGCTTCACAAAAAGCCTATTGCTGTATTGAATGTTGACGGGTTTTATGACGATTTGATTAAACTCACCCAAACGATGGTTGATAAAGGTTTTTTAAAACACATCAACCGGGATATGTTGCTGATCAGCGATACTATTGATGAATTGCTGGAAATGATGAAAAGTTATACAGCTCCGACTGTTGAAAAATGGATTTCGAAAGATGAAGTTTAATATATTTGCAGTATTAATTTTTCACATATAAAAGAAATATAAAATGAAAAATATTCTTCTGACTGCAGGATTATTTTTAAGTCAAATAATCTCTGCACAGTACCAATATCCTGCAACTCCTGAAAAAGCGGTTGTTGATGACTATTTTGGCACCAAAATCACAGACAACTACAGATGGCTGGAAGATCTTAAAAATCCTGAAGTAGAAAAGTGGTTTAAATCCCAGTCAGACTTTAGCCATAGCATTATAAATAAAATTCCGCATCGTGAAGACCTGTATAAACGCATGAAGGAAGTACAGGAAATGAACGGTGATTCTTTCGAGGCAGTATTTCAAAGGCAAAACACTTATTTCTATACAAAAACAAAAAAAAACGAAAACCTGTCTAAGTTATATTCCAGAGATCTTTCTTCCGGAAAAGAAACATTAATCTTCGATCCGGAAATACTTGGAAAAGACACCCAGATTACCAATTTCGCGGTTGATTCTAAAGCAAAAAAAATTGCTATTTTATTTTCAAAATCCGGTGGTGAAATTTGTCATTTGAGAATTTTAGACCTTACGACTCATCAACTTTTAAAAGACGAGATCGGTCCTATCTGGAGTGAATTTGCTTTTGAATTTACACAGGATGACAAAGGAATACTTTACACGAAAATGAGTACTTCAGATCCCAACAGCAATATGCTTTTAAAAGATATGAAAGCCATGCTTCACATCATCGGGACGGATACAAAAACCGACAAAATATTAGCTTCAAGAGAAGAATATCCGGAACTGAATGCTTTGACAGAACAATTCACAAGTGTTTATTTTACTGATGACTATAAATATATTGTTCTGAGGTTAAGCTCGGTAAAATCAGAAAGCCCGATTTTTGTTGCCCCATATTCAGAATTAAAAAATAAAAAGGTAAAATGGCGACAGATCGTAAAACCTTCAGATGATATTACGGACGTATTTATTTCCGGAGACAAGCTTTTCCTGCTTACCCATAAGGATACTCCAAATTACAAAATCACGCTTACAAACCTTTCAAAACCTGATTTTAACAATGCTAAAGTAGTTGTTCCTGAGAGTAAGGATAAAGTAATCATCAGCATTCATAATTCTAAAAATTATCTTTACTATTCTTTAGGAGACGGTATTGTGAGAGATAAGTACCAGGTAAATATCAATACATTGGAAGGAAAAAAAATTGATTTTCCAACCGGAGTTAACAGTTCATTATCCCTCAGCCAAAGAGAAAATGATAATATCTATTGTAGCAATGTCAACTGGCTGACTCCATTAACAAATTATGAATACAATCCGGAAAAAGGAGATATTATAAAAAGCAAATACCTTAATTCTGAAACAAACTACCCAGACTATAATGCACTTTATGATGTAAAAGAAGTCGAAGTGAAAAGTCATGACGGTGTAATGGTACCACTTTCTATTATTTATCCTAAAAACATGAAGATGGATGGTAATACCCCGGCTTATATTACAGGATATGGCGGTTACGGTTTTTCTTATGAACCCCGTTTTTCGGTAAGACTTTCTGTATTATTGGAACAAGGGGTTATTCTTGCTGTAGCTCACGTAAGAGGTGGAGGTGAAAAAGGTGAAAAATGGCATGAAGCAGGAAAGAAAGCTACAAAATCCAATACCTGGAAAGATTTCATCGCCTGTTCAGAATACCTGGTAAATCAAAAATATACGTCTCCTTCTAAATTAATCGGAAACGGAGTAAGCGCTGGTGGAATTCTTATCGGAAGAGCGATTACGGAAAGACCGGATCTTTATGCTGTAGCTATCCCAGAAGTTGGGTTAACCAATGCTTTAAGAACAGAAATAACAGCGAACGGCCCCAACCAAATCCCGGAAATCGGTACATTAAAAAATGAAGAAGATACAAAGCATCTGATTGAAATGGACGCTCAAAGCAAAGTAAGAAAAGGAGTAAAATATCCCGCCGTAATTGTACGAGTAGGAATGAATGATTCTAGAATTGCTCCCTGGATGCCTGGTAAATTTGCTGCGGCTTTACAAAACAGTTCTGCTTCCGGAAAACCTGTATTATTGTATGCAAATTATGATAACGGCCATTTCACAAGTGATTATGATGTCATTTTTAAAGAATATGCAGATATTTTTGCCTTTGCATTATGGCAGGTTGGACATTCTAATTTTCAGCCTTCGAAGAAGTAAAACAATATGATCTTCAAATAAATTGTATTTAAAGTTAGAATGGAAAAGCAAAAAATTGAATTAAATGAAATTCATAAAGAACGTTGGAAATATATTTTATTCGAATCTATTGATAAGGAGCTTTATATTGACATTCCCTATTCACCAGTCAGTTTTTTTCAGGCAACAATGCTAGTTAAGCTTAATGATGAAGAAGTAAAACAGTATTTGGAAGACAAAACATTCCTAATTGAGCTTTCAGAAGAAATGTCGTATCATTTTAAACGTTATATGAATCGTTCTTTAAATTACAATGATTTCAATTTGCGATATACAAAAAACTAAAACAAACAAAATAACTTTTTGATATAAAACAAAAACCTCCCGAAGACTTTCTCGGGAGGTTTTATTATCATTTGAATTATATTCTTCTAAGGATAGGGAGCAATTTCCACTTCCAGCCCTTCCATTTCAGGAACGATATGCAACTGGCAACCCAATCTGCTGTTATCCTTCACATGAAACGCTTCAGCTAACATTGCGTCTTCTTCAGCACCCATTTCTTCCAATCCAGGGTCGTTCACTACATATACCTGACAAGAAGCACACATCGCCATTCCTCCACAAACTCCGATCGTACCCTCCTCTGCCAATTCATAAGAACGGATAATTTCCATTAGATTCATGGACATATCTGTAGGCGCTACAATATCGTGAGTTACACCTTCTCTGTCGGTGATTTTTATATTAATATCTGACATAATTGCAAAACTAGTCAATTTTTTTCACAACTGCCTTCTCAGCTTCTTTTCTACTTCCGTCGAAACCGTCTACTCCACTCACGGTTGTATATTTCAATACGAATTTTTTACCCGGATTCAGTCTGTTGTAAACACTCTGACACATCAAAGTTGCTTCATGGAAACCGCAAAGAATTAACTTCAGTTTTCCAGGATAAGTATTAATATCTCCGATTGCGTAAATTCCATCGATATTCGTTTGGTAATCCAATGCGTTATTTACAACGATTGCATTTTTCTCGATATTCAATCCCCAGTTTCCGATTTCCCCTAATTTTGGTGTCAATCCGAATAATGGAATAAAATAATCTGTTTCAATATCGTAAGGATCCTGACCGTCTACAGCAACAGTAATAGCTTCAACTTTTCCATCTCCTTTAATTGCCGTAACTTCAGCCGGAGTGATCAATTTAATTTTCCCCTGGTTTTTTAAATCCTGAACTTTTTCTACTGAATCCAAAGCTCCACGGAACTCATTTCTTCTGTGAATCAATGTTACTTCACTCGCAACATTAGATAAGAAGATACTCCAGTCAAGTGCTGAATCTCCTCCACCTGCGATTACCACCTTTTTATCTCTGAAATGTTCAGGTTCTTTTACAAAATACTCAAGACCTTTTTCTTCATAATCAGCCACATTTTCAATTGTCGGTTTTCTAGGCTCAAAAGTTCCCAAACCTCCCGCAATAGCAATAGCTTTAGCTCTGTGAACAGTTCCTTTGTTGGTAACTACTTCAAACCACTCATCATCTACTTTAGTATAAGAAACTGCTGTTTCGCCTAACGTAAAACCCGGCTGAAACTGCTTGATCTGTTCCATCAGATTATCTACTAATTCACCTGCATTTACTGATGGATATCCCGGAATATCGAAAATAGGTTTTTTAGGATAAAGCTCTGCCAATTGTCCTCCTGGTTGAGGAAGTGCATCAATGATGTGACACTTCATTTTTAATAATCCTGCTTCAAATACAGCAAAAAGCCCCGTTGGTCCTGCTCCTATGATCAATATATCGGTAGTTATCATAATTATAAGATAATTTAATTATACTTGTAGCTGCAAATTTACTAATTTTAATGCGAAGCATATTTAATTCATTCTAAATAAAAAACTGAGATTTGTCAAATACGAAGAAAAACAGACCAAAAATTTGGCAACCTTTTTGTAAATGTCTAACCATGAAGAAAATTTTAAACCTTATTGCAATATTGATGTTCTTTCTGAGTTTTGCTCAAATAGACAATGTTTCAAATGGTGAATCCATAACACTTAGAATTCACTATGGGTTTCTGAATGCCGGAAGTGCAACACTTACCACTCAAAACACTACCTACAAAGGAGCGCCTCATTTATACGTAAAAGGAACGGGGCAAACTACGGGTGCTGTGAGAGCTTTTTTTAAAGTAGATGATTTATATGAAAGTTATATTAATATCAATACAGGATTGCCCAGCTTTTATGTAAGAAATGTAAAGGAAGGAAGCTATCGTCAGCATTTTGAAACCACATTCAATCATGACAATAATACGTTGGTTTTAACCGATAAAAAAATACCTGCAAACGGCTCTAAAGTACTAAAATCAGTAAAAGGAGTTCAGGATATGCTGTCATGCTTTTATTATCTGAGAAGCAAAAGCCCTGCTGAATTAAAAACAGGAACTGTTATCAATATGAATGTATGGATTGATGATGAAATGTTCCCTTTCCAGCTGAAAGTAGTCGGTACAGAGAATTTAAAGACAAAATTCGGAACCATTAACTGTTTGAAAATTATCCCATCTGTAAAAAGTGGTAGAGTTTTCAAAGAAAAAGAAGGGGTTACAATGTGGGTTTCTAATGATTACAACCATATTCCAATGTTGCTGAAAGCTGAATTGGCTGTAGGTTCTCTAAAGGCAAGTATTGATGATTTTAAAAATGTAAAATACCCTTTAAAGTTTGCAAAATAACATCATTAATTTTGATATAAACCGATTTCGGCTGCCCTTTGGGCAGCCGAAATCGGTTAAAGACAACCAAAGGCCAATTTAGTAATTGAGTAAGGAAAAATTTCTTTTTTAATCTACCCATATGTAATACATTTTAAATATTAGTTGTCATGAGTATATAAGCCTAAGAACATCATGAAAACCAAATTGCTTTTCACCTTATTATTATTTTCCTGCTTCATATATCCGCAGAAAAAGGAAGACGACCATATTGTAAGAAAAAAAATACTTATCACAAAAACCTCATCATCCCCAAAAATAGATGGTATTCTGGATGATGCTGAATGGCAGAATGCACCTATTGCAACCAATTTTATTGAAAGAAATCCTAATAATGGAAAACCTCAGGCAGACTCTATAAAAACCGAAGTAAGAATTTTATATGACGATACCGGTATTTATTTCGGGGCACAAATGTATGATCCCATTCCCAAGAAAATAGCCAAAGAACTGACAGAAAGAGACGGCATCAACAACGACGATTTTTTTGGTGTGGCACTGAACGGATATAATGACAAACAGCAGAGCTTAGAATTTGTAGTGACTGCAGCAGGGGTTCAGTTTGATGCGAAACTTACCACAGACGGTGAAGATGATACCTGGAATTCCATTTGGTACAGCGGTGCAAAAATCAATGAAAAAGGCTGGGCTGTAGAAATGAAGATTCCATATTCAGAACTCAGGTTTCCTAAAAGCAGTGTTCAGGAATGGGGGATGAATATATTCAGAAGAATACAGAGAATTAAAGCATCTTATGACTGGAATTTTGTAGACAATGCCAAAAACTCTTATACTCTTTTTGACGGTGTTTTACAGGGAATTGAAAACATAAATCCTCCTACCCGATTGTCTTTTACTCCTTATTTTTCCACTTATGTCAATAGTTTTGACGGTAAAACCACGTCAAGCTTTAACGGTGGAATGGATGTAAAATATGGAATCAATGATGCTTTCACTTTCGATATGACTTTAATTCCCGATTTCGGGCAGGCCAATTTTGATAATTCCATTTTAAATTTAACCCCTTTCGAGCAGCAGTTTTCCGAGCAGAGAACTTTCTTTACGGAAGGAACGGAATTATTCAGCAAAGGAGGAATGTTTTACTCTAGAAGAGTTGGCGGAGAACCATCACGTTATCCTGTAACCAACGATAATGAAGAAGTCACGGAATATCCTGCAAAAGTAAAATTATTTAATGCTTTTAAAATTTCGGGAAGAACGAAAAAAGGACTGGGAATCGGTTTTTTCAACGGGGTCACTCAAAAAATGGAAGCTTCTATTTTTAATCAAGAGACCGGGGAAACCAGAAAGGAAGTGGTAGAACCATGGACAAATTATAATGTATTGGTTTTTGACCAAAGATTTAACGGAAATTCGTCTGTATCATTAATTAATACAAATGTTACAAGAGACGGAAATTTCCGCGATGCCAATGCGACAGGACTTCTCTGGGATCTCAACAATAAGAAGAATACATATAAAACTTTCGGAAGCCTTAAAGGAAGCTGGGTAATGGATGAAGGAACAAAGTTCGGAACAAAAGCAGAAGCCGGACTGGAAAAAATTGCGGGAAAACACCGTTTCAGCCTCAATGGAAATCTCACGACCAAAGACTGGGATATCAATGATGTCGGATTTTCAACAAAAACCAATTTTGCGAACTATAATGCTTGGTATGGTTACAGAATTCTGCAGCCCACCAAAACATTCAATAATATTTATTTAAATTTTAATCTGAATTATTATCACAGATTAGAACCTTTCATCTTCCAGAATTTTGTTTTTAACCATAATAATAGCTTTACAGACAAAAACTTCAGAAGCTTCGGCGGCGGAATTGAGTTTACTCCTTTTGGTCAGAATGATATTTATGAACCCCGTACCTTCGGAAGACACCTTAAAATTCCCGGATATTTTGATTCATGGATATGGTTTGAAAGTGACAGCAGAAAAAAATTACAATACAATTTTGAGTTTGATTATTATGCTTTTGACGAAAAAGGAAGAAATCAGGTATTTACCAACTTTGGGCTTCGTTACCGCTTTTCAGATAAATTCAATGTACACTGGAGCTTCAACCCAAGTTTCAGCAATAATGAAACCGGCTTCGCAGGAAAAAGTGACACCGATATTTTCATCGGAAGAAGGCAAAGAAACACCTATGAAAATGCATTGACTTCTAAATATACTTTTAATGAAAAAGCCGCTCTTACCTTAACTTTCAGACATTACTTTTCTGATGTTACCTATAAGCAGTTTTACACTTTAAATCAGGATGGAAGTTTGGCCGAAACTGATCTTTTTAATAAAAATTTAAACGGAACTTACAACGCATGGAATGTCGACCTAAGATTTTCATGGTGGTTCGCTCCGGGAAGTCAGCTGACTCTGCTCTACAGAAATGCAACTTCAAATTATCTTGAAATGTCCAGGCTAAATGTGACAAAAAACTACGATATGCTTTTTAGCGAGCCTACTGTAAATAATTTTTCACTGAAGCTTACTTACTTTTTAGATTATAATCGCGTGAAGAGCTGGACAAAGAAAAAGAATATAAAAAGCTAATAACCACAGTAATTTTTATGAATCTAGTTTTTAATTACGTTTTGTTTCTTAGGTCAGTAATTAAAAACAAAAAGCCTCCGAAAGTTTCGGAGGCTGATTTTTTTCTTCATTTGTGTATTAATCTTGATTCTTTCTCATCATTTGTGTTTTATAGAAATCAAAAATCAGTATTAAATACCCATTCTTAACAATATAATTTTCTTTCTTTATGTTGATACAAAGATAACAACAGCACAAAAGAAAATCATCACAAACAATGTAGATATATTTCGTATGGCTCGTAGATATTTATCTACAAAACTATTACTGATTATTTTTTATCAGTTCTATCAGCTCCACCAGATTTTCAATTTCAAGTTTATCAAATATCCTTTTCTTAACCGTACTTACTGTATTTTGCTTAACATCCAGTTTCCCCGCTATTTCCAGATTTCCCAAACCTTCAGCATACATTTCGGCAATCTGCAGTTCTCTTTCCGTTAAAGCAGACAAAGGATTGATCAGATGAGGATTTTTTATTGAACTCTTCAATAATGCCTGTGTAAGCGGAGAAATGTATTCTCCAAAGTCCAGCATTTTTCGGATCGCCCGTTCTATTTCTTCCTCTTCATTCATTTTACTTAGAAAACCATCTGCTCCGGCATTTAAATATCTAAGTGAATATGTACTTTCATCAATACCTGTAAAAATCAGGATTTTCATTTCCGGTCTCATTTTTTTGAGTTCTTCCAAGATAGAAAGACTATTGCCATCGGGAAAGTGAGCATCAATGATAGCAAGATCTATAGGATTCATTTTAACAGATTCCATGAGTTGATGAAGATTGGATGCCTGAAAAATTTCATGCTCCAATCCAAAATCTTCCAACAAAAAAATAATACCCTGCCTTATCAGACTGTGATCGTCTGCCAATAGAAAACGGGTGGTTGTAATATTCGATGGATTCATGCAGTAAGATTTAGATTAACTGTAAAAACAACTGTCGTGCCTTTTCCCAGTTCGCTGGATACCGATATGTTTCCGTCGTACAATTCAACAATTTCTTTACACAAACTCAATCCAAGACCTGCGCCCAAATTTTCAACATCTTCAGATAAAACTCCCTGATAATAAGGTTCAAAAATTTTTTCTATGTCAGAAGGGGAAATTCCACTTCCGGAATCTTTTATTTTAGCGGTTAAGGAAATTATATTTTTATTGACCGGTTCTACCGCTACTGTAACTTTAATTTCCCCATTCTCCGTAAACTTATTCGCATTCCCCAGAATATTCATAAAAACCTGGTTGATCTTTCGGTTATCAGAAAAAACAACAAGATCAGGATTTATATTCTCTTCAATAATTAATTTATTGTTTCTCGTTTCAATATAAGGTTCAATGGCATTTAAAATGGACGCAATTTCATTTTTAAGATTAAAAACTACCGGATTCAGCTTATTTTCCACTGCCTGGTTTTTGGTATATTCTAAAATCTGATTGGCCTGGATAAGCAAGGTATTGTTGGTAAAACTTATAGATTTAAGATATTCTTTGATATTCTTATCATCTGTTTTCTTATTAATTCTGTTAATAAAAAGATCGATTATCTTTAACGGAGATCGAAGCTCATGGCTCAACATCCCTAAAATTCTGTTCTTAAAATTCAGGTTTTCCCTTATCTGTTGATTAGCTTCATTCAGTTTCCGTTCATAAATAAATGCGATTCTTGTCAGCAACATTATTAAAATAGAAACAATAAACATCAGAATCATCGCTCCGAATATCAGATATTTTCTGATCTGATTATTTTTTGAATTCTGTTTTTCATATTCCTTCTCAAGACTCGATTTAGATTCTTTAATAGCAGATTCATAAATATTCATCAGGCCATTGTTATACATCAGAAGGTTGCTGAACATTTTATAAATTTTATCACGATCAGTCTTACTGTCAGTCACATTCACCTGAATTTTTTTCACTTCTCTGGAATAATGGTTGTTCACTACATTCATGATACTGTCAAACTCAGATTTCATTAATGAAGATACTGGAGTTTTTCTCTGCTTCAGTGTCACCACAGTACTGTCTTTACGAACCGTTTCTTTACCGGATATCGCATCTCCCAACCTTCCAAACAACCCTTTCTTTTTTACAGTGTCGGTATATGTTTTGGTTTCTAAATCAAACTTATCAAAATGATATTCCGGAGTATATTTCTGTATTTTAAACGAATTATTGGGCTTAAGATTAGATTTAGTAGAAAAATTATAGGTAGAGTCAATCAACACTTTTAATTTTTTGATCTGTAATGAATCTTTTTTCTGTAGTGCTAACGCATTTTTTAATTTCACATACTTATTTTCATAATAACCAATGCTATCCAGATTTTTTCCTAGCTTACCTAATGATGTAAGGTAAGAATTTAAAAAAATACTGTCATTACTCGTTACGTATTTTTGAAGATAGTCCTGTGCATTCAGAAGTTCTTTTCTGGAATTATCTGTTAATCCCTCTAATACACGAACCTCTTTCAACTGGCTTTCAATAAAAGCCAAATTTTTCTTATGAATAAATTCATTATAAAAATATCCTGCTATTAAGAGCTGTATCAGCAGAATACAAATAATAAGCGCATAATGAATTGTTTTTCTCGATCTGGAATTTAACGGTTCTACAAGCATTTTTTCCCACTGTTTTTTTTGTAAAAATAAAATTAATAAAAAATCCTGTAAATTAAATTTTTACAGGATTTGATTTATTTAAGTTTAATTTTTTTATAACGTTTTAAACTGCTCTAAAGTTCTAATATCATTCTCAAAGAACATTCTGATGTCACTCATTTGGTAAAGAAGCATTACAATTCTTTCAATACCCATTCCGAAAGCATATCCTGAATATTTATCAGCATCAATGTTTACGTTTTTCAAAACGGCAGGATCTACCATTCCACAACCCATAATTTCCAGCCAGCCTGTTCCTTTGGTAATTCTGTAATCCGTTTCCGAATTCAGTCCCCAATATACATCAATTTCAGCACTTGGTTCTGTAAAAGGGAAATAAGAAGGTCTCAGTCTGATCTTAGATTTGCCGAAAAGTTCGGTTGTAAAGAACTGAATGGTTTGTTTCAAATCTGCAAAACTTACATTCTCATCAATATATAAACCTTCGATCTGATGGAAAATACAATGCGAACGTGAAGATACCGCTTCATTTCTGAATACTCTTCCCGGAGATAAAATCCTGATCGGCGGCTGATTTTCTTCCATATAACGGATCTGTACCGAAGAAGTATGTGTTCTCAATAAAATATCCGGGTCCTGTTCGATGAAGAAAGTGTCCTGCATATCTCTTGCCGGGTGATATTCCGGAAGATTCAAGGCTGTAAAGTTATGCCAGTCATCTTCAATTTCGGGTCCGTCCGCTACAGCAAAACCTATAGATTTAAAGATTTCAATAATTCTGTTTTTCACCAAATTGATCGGATGTCTTGAACCCAGATCCAATGGAAAAGCCGGTCTTGTTAAATCTTCTTTCTCAACAATAATAGAGGATGCTGAAGCATTTTTTAAATCCTCCAACTTTATATTCACAGCATTTTTAAGCGTATTGATCTTCTGTCCAAAGTCTTTCTTCTGGTCATTTGGAATTGATTTTAAAGTCTCATAAAAATCATTCAAAACTCCTTTTTTACCATTAAACTTGATTCGGAAGTTTTCAATTTCTTCTTTTGATGTGGTACTGAAGCTGTTTACTTCAACTAGTAATTCTTCTATCTTTTCTATCATTGTTTTACCCTTTCAAAATGTTTTGCAAAAATACGATTTTTCAACGGAATAATTTTCCTTAAACTGTTAAAAAAAATCTGCCACTTTTTGGAGGCAGACTATAATTTTATTTCTCTTAAATAAAAATTTATTTTTTTTCTAAAGCTTTTACATTAATCTGTAGTGTTACCTCATCTTTAATCACCCCGTTTTCAACTGGTGCCTGAAATTTTATACCAAATTCTTCACGCTGTATATCTTTAGGTTCGGTTGCTATGCTCACTACTCCGTCTTTCACGGATACGTTCGCTTTAAAAGCAATAGGTTTGGTAATTCCTTTAATGGTTAAATTGCCATCCAAAAGTGTATTATAATCCCCTTCTGCTAAAGGAGTAATTTTCGTGATTTCATAAGAAGCGGTAGGGAATTTTTCAACTTCAAAAAAATCGCCGCTTTTGAGATGTCCGTTTAATTTCCCCAGCTGATCGGCATCATCTTTTAAATCAACAGATGTTAAGGAATTCATATCTGCCACAAATTTCCCGCTTTCAAGCTTTTCATCTTTTATCGTAACATCTCCACTTTCAAATTTAATCGTTCCGAAATGACTTGTATTTTCAGATTTTAAAATTTTATACCCTTTCCATTCCACTCTACTGTTCAATGTATCCAGAATAAACTGATGACCATCTTTTGTAGTGGTGATTTCATTACTCTCACTTGCTAATGGTTTTTCTTTGTTACAAGATATAGTAACAGCGGTGATCAAAAAAGTGGGAATTGCCAATAAAAACAGCCTTTTCTTCATTTTCATAAATTTTCTTTACTACAGCTAATATAATAAAAAATCTTTGCTCCCTAAAACATATCATTTCATTACATTTGTAGTATGCTATTAGAAATAAACAATTTATACTTCTCCCATACAAAAGAAAAGCCTCTGTTTCAGAACCTTAATCTGAGATTTGAAGCCGGCAGAATAATTGCTCTGGCCGGAGAAAGCGGATGTGGAAAATCAACATTGTTAAGTTTGATGTATGGCCTTTTGGATTGGGAAAGCGGAGAGATTATTTTTGATGGCAAAAAACTATTTGGTCCTAAAGGAAACCTGGTTCCCGGAGAAGCTGATATGAAGTTTGTTGCTCAGAACTTTGACCTGATGCCTTACGCAACCGTTGCCGAGAATGTAGGAAAATTTATTTCCAATATTAATTTAGCACAAAAGAAAGAAATGGTTGCAGAACTTCTTGAAGTAGTCGGACTTTCTGAATACGCTGATGTTTTACCCAAATACTTAAGTGGAGGGCAGCAGCAAAGAGTTGCCATCGCAAGAGCGCTTTCCGTTTTACCAAAATTATTGATCTTAGATGAACCTTTCAGCAATCTGGATTTCCCGAGAAAGATTGAGCTTCGTGAAAAGCTGTTTTCTTATGTAAAACAGAATAATATTTCTTTAATTATTTCTACGCATGAACTTCAGGATATTATTCCCTGGCTGGATCAGATTATTGTGCTCCAAAACGGACGGTTGATCCAAAATGACAGCCCTGAAGAAACTTTTAGAAGTCCTTACAATGCCTATGTTGCTAAACTTTTTGGAGAAGTGAATATATTTAATGAAAAAGAAATCTCCGATTTCAGTCTAAAAAAATTCTCTTATTATCCGAAAGAAATCAGTATTTCTGAAAATGGTATTGAGGCAGAAGTTCTAGAAAGCAGGTTTGCCGGAAATTACTATTGGAATAAAGTAAAAGCGAAGGATAAAGAAATTATTTTATATACAGATGAAAAGCTGAACACTTCTGTCAATATTTCATTTATTTAAACATTGCAACCATCACATTTCCTTCTACTTATACTGTTAAAATTTTAATAAAAAAACTACAAACACAAGAATCGGATTTAAACTTTTCTTACATTTGTAGTTCCACAGCATAAGGAAATTTTTGGTTAATTCTCTTTCTGCCCTAAAGACAAAATTAGCAATCCTGCAATGAGTCTTTGAAAGATTACACTGTCCAATTCTTTCCTTTTTTTTATGCTTTCTTCACAAATTCTGATTTCAAAGCCATAGCTCCGAAACCATCGATTTTACAGTCAATATTATGATCACTGTCTGGTCTTAGACGGATATTTTTCACTTTGGTTCCTGCTTTTACCGGTTTCGGCGCTCCTTTTACCGGAAGATCCTTCATTACGATCACTGAATCTCCGTTTTGAAGTTCATTACCATTAATATCCAGAATTTTATCATCATTTCCGGCTTCTGCAGGGTCCCATTCGTGGAAGCACTGGCTGCAAACCATCAAACCATCCTGCTCATAGGTAAACTCCGAGCTGCATTTCGGACAAAGTACAGTATCACTCATATTTTTAATTTTTTGCAAAGGTAAGATTTTAAAACGAGTTGTGAGTTTCGTGATACGAGTTTAAACACCGTTCTCGATACGAATCCCGAAACTCAGAAACACCAAACCCGTATCTCAACTTAAATTCGTATTTTTGCAGATTCAAAATAGCAGAACCCAATTTTATGGAACTTATTCACAGAAACTTAGCAATCGGAATTCACGATGCTTTACAGGAAACATTTTTCGAGAAAAATAAATATGCCGATAAAGTAATCGAAAGGCTTTTAAAAGCCAACAAAAAATGGGGAAGCCAGGACAGAGCTGTTGTTTCTGAAATTTTCTATAATATCATCCGTTGGAAAAAACGTCTGGAATACTATATGGGTGAAGGGGTAAAACCTAACAACATCTATAAATTGATCATCGCTTATCTTCTTTGGAGCAAAACCAACTATAAAAAATTTGAAGAATTCGACGGGATCAAAATTGCTGATATTCTCACTAAGCTTAAAAAGAACACCGTTCCTACAAAAGCAATAGAATACTCCATTCCGGATTGGCTGGCTGAAACCTTAGAAAAGGAATTAGGCTCAAGATGGGAAAAAGAAATGCTTGCCTTAAATGAGCAGGCTCCGACTGTATTAAGAGCTAACTCTTTAAGAACAACTACAAAAGAGCTTATTTCAGATCTTTCCGATGAAAATATCGTTTCTTATCCTATTAAAAATTATCCGGATGCAGTTCAGCTTGAAGAGAAAAAGAACGTTTTTCTTACCACAGCTTTCAAAGAAGGATTATTTGAAGTTCAGGATGCTTCTTCGCAAAAGATCGGGTATTTCCTTGATGTAAAAGAAGGACAAAGAGTTGTGGATGCATGCGCAGGTGCGGGTGGAAAAACCCTTCACTTAGCAGCTTTAATGCAGAATAAAGGTCAGATCATTGCTTTGGATATCTTCGACTGGAAATTGGCCGAACTGAAACGCCGTGCAAAAAGAGCCGGAGCTCACAACATCGAAACGCGTTTGATATCTGATAATAAAGTGATCAAAAGACTGCATGAAAAAGCAGACCGATTGCTAATTGACGCTCCATGTTCAGGACTTGGAGTTTTAAAAAGAAATCCGGATAGTAAGTGGAAAATTGATCAGGCTTTTATTGACAGAATTAAAGTTGAGCAGCAGCAAATTCTTCAGGATTATTCTAAAATGCTTAAAAAAGGAGGAAAAATGGTGTATGCAACCTGTTCTATCCTACCTTCTGAAAACAATTTACAGGTTGAAGAATTCATTAAAAACAACCCGAATTTTAAGATGATTAAAGACGAAAAAGTAATGCCTAGTGAAGGCTACGACGGTTTCTATATGGCTTTGATCGAAAGAGTTTCTTAAAATAAATGAAATACAATATATAAACTACTCTATTTTTTGGAGTAGTTTTTTCTTTATATTATAGACATAAAAGAAATCATCCTTATATGGAATCAGTAAAACTACATTATTTGTAATGATGTCCTTCCCCAGCCTAAAAGGATAAAGATCACTCACAGTATCATTAATATGCTGTAAAAATGTATTTTCATCTCTCCCATCAAAATATATAAAACTAGCTGATTCAGGAAAAATGAGAAAGAAATTGTGCCACATGGATTCAATATAATATTTAAAATCTTTTAATACATATTTTTTGCTTTTAAGCTCTATATAATTTCCATCCTTTGGTGGAATCTCATTAAATCCAAATATAAACTCATCATTTCTCCAAGAAATTCTGGTCTGGGTAAAACCGTTATTTAACAATTCAATTTCTTCGTTAATTATTTCATTAATTAAATTTGATTTTTTTTGTATAAGCTTTTGAATAAAAACTTCAGAATTAGCAAGAACGGTAATTTTATCTCCTTCATAATTATAAGCATAATCCACAGAGATTAACGATTTATTGATCTTTTTCTTATTGAGAATAGAATACTCCACCAATTTTAAAACATCAATTACATTAATATTTTCATCTACAATTCTTACCGCCATCCCTTTTCCATTACTTTTTATGACTCCCCCATCATTTAACCCTAAAACTTTATAATTGGAATTACCATTTTCTAAAATAATCAACTTATTCTTAGAAAAACTTCTTTCATACTCGATCATCAGAGTATCTTTAAAATTCAATCTCTTTGCAATAGTTTCGGATAACTTTCCAATAATATGAATCTTCATTTCTTGAGATTCTATTATCTGATTACCAAAATTGAATCCTGATTTAAAAAAGGTTTTCACATTTCCAAAATTCTCGGCTTTAAACTTTGGCTTATGAGCAGTCAGAATTTCTGAATATAGAAGAAATATAAAAAGAAGAAAAAATCGCGTCAAGGTTATTATTTTTTTCTTTTAACGTAACATTTCTAAAATTATTTCATACTAATAGAGATATAAAATTCATAAAGAATAATCTTCATATCAATTAAAAATTATCTTTGTGAAAAATCCTGTTTTAATATGTATCAAAGAATTTTATTAAGTTTTTTTACCTTTTTATGTTGCCTTACTTTAGCACAGACTTATGAAGTACAGTATATGAGTTCCTACAACGGAAAAATATTAACTGATCAGTCTCCGACATTGGTTTGGGCCAACGAAAAGGAAAATTTCATTTTAAATAATAAAATCCGTGAACAAAAAGCTGATTATCCATTTGAGCTTACCAAAATCGAAAAACCTTCAAATACAATTGTTTCTTATGCTTTTTTAAAACCTAATGAAATTATTTCAGCTTCCGATACAGAGTCTATAGGAAAACAGACTTTTGAATTCACCAATGAAACAAAGAAAATTTTAGGCTATACCTGTAAAAAAGCTGTTACTAAAATCAATTCCAATACCATTGAAGTTTGGTATACTAATGATTTGAAAATCCAGGGTGGACCATCCACAATTGGCCAGAATCTGGGATTTGTTTTAGAAATTGAAAGAAATAAAAATTCTTTGATTACAGCAAGCTCAATTAAAAAAATTAAAAAAACTGATATCGACAACATTATTAAAGGTTCGATTAATTCTACAGATCAGTTAGGCTACAAAGACCTTCTCTGGAAAAGCAGATTTACAACTTTAAAAGTTTTTGACAATGAAACCATCAATTTTTCGGATGCCTCAAAATCTGACGAAAGCATAAAACGATTTGCCAACGGAACCATTATTCTTAAAAAGATAAAGTTCCCGAAAATTACTGAAGGAGAAAATATTTTCGTTGAATTAAAACAACAGTCAAACGGTGATGCCTACGACAGGACCGGAACCATATTTTTTGTTCCTCAGGATAAATCTCAATCCTTCTTTGATGGATTAGAGAAAGGAGCAAAAACTCTTCCTGCTTATGACAATGGAAATGGAAAACAATACTTTGGAGTCGTTGCTACTGAAAATTATAATCCTGCAGTTGAAATGATGAGATTTTTTACCGCTTTCGGAATCAACAAATTCAATCATATTCAGTTAAAAGATAAAAACTGGCAGACTATCAGTCCGTATCGTCAGGATATTACAGATCTGAAACCTTCTTTATCAGAAAAAGAATTATGGATCGGCACATTTATTGGAAACTACGACAAAGGCGGTCACAAAGTGAGCATGGAAATCACCATTCATAAAAGTGATCAGACGGTTTATAAAAACAACACAGTGATTCCTTTATTTAATACGTTAAATATTATGGAAATGGCAGGACAGGATTATTCTACCATGTTTAATCAGGATAAAGGGTTATTTGTAGAATTTACTTTGAAAAAAGATTTGAAAAAAGCTCAACTGAGATATATTACAACAGGACATGGCGGCTGGGAAAACGGTGACGAATTCGTTCCTAAAACCAATTCCATTTTCCTTGACGGTAAAATGACCTATTCTTTTATACCGTGGAGATCAGATTGTGGCTCTTACCGACTTTACAATCCTGCATCAGGAAATTTTGCAGATGGGCTTTCGTCTTCAGATTTAAGCAGATCAAACTGGTGTCCGGGAACGGTTACTAATCCTAACTTCATTCCGCTTGGAGATTTAAAAGCCGGAAAACATATCATTCAGGTAAAAATTCCACAGGGACCTACAGAAGGAACAAGCTTCAGCTCATGGAATGTATCGGGCGTGCTGTTAGGGAATGAATAAAAAACCTTCTTGCAGGAATCCCTGCAAGAAGGTAAAAACACAAATGATGAAAAAAAATTATTTCGAAGAACAAATAAACAACAAAAAAATATTAAATTAATTATCATAGATTAATTTTTTTTTAGTTTTTAT
>JBCNMJ010000065.1:0-22510 GCA_039594975.1 Chryseobacterium sp.
TGTCTGGAAGTGTAATTTTTATCATTGTTTACTAAGAAATTTTAAGATGCAAAAATACGCATTTTTTAGTTAAAATACTATATTCACACATACTTAAACCCAGAATTAATATTAAATAATAAAAAAAATATTTTTAGCATTCTCAATTACAATTTCCATATTCAGTTTTTCCCAGAAAAAATCATCAAAATTTTCAGTGACTTATAACAAGAATATTGAAATCTATTTTCTTGCAGAAATCCTTTCAGCAGACCATAGAAGAAATAATGAAGACTTTAAATTATATAAAATTAAAAATGTTCAACCTATCAACTCATCATAAAAAAGCATTAGGTAAATTTGGTTATTTGAAAACTATGATTAAAACGGGTGGCTATGATATTATGGGACCTGCGTTCCGAAACACTAAGACTAAGGGAGATTGAAACCATAAAGATCCAGGAAGATTTTAACCGGGCAAAAACTCAAAGAATATTTGAAAACAGCAATATTGAATTCATTAATTCTGAGCTGGTAAAAGTGAAGAAGTAATGTAAAACTGTATTTTTTTAGAAGAAATTTAGTAATATTGGTGCTTAAAAGCTTTTTTATGACCACAAAAAACTTATTAATCAATATAATTGTTTTAGTTGTAATTGTTTCTATAATTAAGATTATTATAAAATTTTTCAATATTAATATACATGACAACCTTTTGATCGTTGTATTTACGATCTGTTTTGTAATATTCAATTTATTTTATTACAGATCAAAAAAGTCGTAATATACTTTTAACGAAAAAGGATTACTTAACTGTAATCCTTTATTTATTAGAATACGACAGTCAATAAAACAATTATCATCTTCTCTTATACCTCACTTTTTCTTTAATAATTTCAATCACATCCACATTTCTTACTTTGGATTTTACCCAACCGTGAATATCTATATAAAACAAAGATCTACGATAATATTCATTCTCAGCAAAAACCTCTAGCTTCTTGTCAAATTCTTTAAAGGAATTTAATTGCTTGTCCGGAGTTAAATTATTCAGGTTTTTAAAGAATTTAATGCTTTCAAAATGAAACTCATCCGGTTTTTTCATTTTTTTTGTGAATTTTGAAGCCGCTTTTATAAACTCATCATAATCTTCATCATTCCCCGATTCATGTTTTGCCATTAAAATCAGAATCCTTGTATGAAACAGCAGGTCTTCCTGCACATTTCCTTTAGATTCAATGACTTTTAATGAATATTTTATCGATTCTTTAAACTTCTTACTGCCAAAAAACATGGCTGCCATTTTCAGGTAAAGAATCATGAAATGATGCTCATCTATTTTATCACGGAATCTTTCCATTTTCAGCTCAATTTCCGGGATCAGTTTAGAGCCGGAAAAGAATTCACCTTTCACAAAGTGAATATTCATTAAAGTATTATAATAAGTCAGAAAAACAAGTGATTGTATATTTTCATTTTGAGCAAAACTTGAAGAATGAATAATTTCATTAAATTCATTGAAGCTGTCTTCCAGAATATCAATATTTCCATATAAAAATAGGATTTTCAGGAGGTAGGTATTTCCTTTAATGTACCATACAGGATGGCTTACAATCATATCCGGATTTTTGTGAAATAAATCCACCCACTGATAAGCATATTTCAATGTGTATTTATATTCCTGAAGCAATTGGTTCTTCCAGACATGCGCTTTAAAATACCATAATTTCTCAGTAAAATTCAGCTTTTCAAAATTAATCTTCTGAATCTGAGCATTAAATATTTCCATAATTTCAGCTCTGTCTTCATCATTTTTCACATAACCATGCGTCAGCATTTCACTGTACAATTTCAGTGACAGATTGGATAGTTCCGTAGCATAATGGTTTTGTTTACTGATCTCGGTAGACTGTTGGATCAATTCCTCTGCACGACCTTCGATACTCCGTGTAATAAATTGTGATTCAATTACTTTTTCCAGATTTATAATTTCCGAAGCAATACTTTTTTCGTCTAAACCTAAAGCCGATTGTTTCGTTTTATCTAAAATCTTCAGCGCTTGTTTATAAAGTCCTTTCTGATATAAAATATTCGCAAAATCAAGCTGTTCACGGAGTTGTATTCTATAGTTTTGATGACTGGGATTCATTCTTAAACTCACCAAAATCTGTTTATAAAGATGAGCTTTTAGATTTGACAGTTGCTGTTTGGTTGAAATTTTCTTCTCAATAATGATATTTTCATCATATTCCTTCATCTTATCAATCTCTGAAAATAAGAGAAGAAATTTAGCATCCACATTAATCCCGAGACGGTTTACATAGAGCTTGAATTGCCTTTTTTCAGAGGTTGTTAATGACTTGATCAATACAAATAAAAAATCTTTCTGCAATTCTGCCATTGTAAATTTATAGAATTTAAAATACTGTTATTCAAATAATTAAAATTAAAAATCAATATTTTGAGTATTGTAATTTTTATAGAAACCGAAAATTAAAAATCTTTTCAACTTTCTAGTTTTGAATCAAAATTAAGTAAAAACTTCATTATGAATTCCGAAAAAGTCGAAATTTTTGATACCACATTGCGTGATGGAGAGCAGGTTCCGGGGTGTAAATTAAATACCGAACAAAAATTAATTATCGCTGAAAAACTGGACGAGCTGGGTGTAGATGTTATCGAAGCCGGTTTTCCAATTTCCAGCCCCGGAGATTTTCATTCGGTTTCTGAGATTTCAAAACTGGTAAAAAACGCGAAGGTTTGCGGATTGACAAGAGCCAATCAAAAGGACATCGATACGGCTGCAGAAGCTTTAAGATATGCTAAAAGACCAAGAATACATACAGGAATCGGAACTTCGGATTCTCATATTAAATTCAAATTCAATTCTAACAGGGAAGATATTATCGAAAGAGCTGTTCAGGCTGTAAAATACGCTAAGACTTTCGTAGAAGACGTAGAATTTTATGCCGAAGATGCAGGAAGAACCGATAATGAATATTTGGCAAAAGTTTGTGAAGCTGTAATCAAAGCCGGAGCCACAGTGCTGAATATTCCAGATACAACCGGATATTGTTTACCTGAAGAATATGGAAAAAAAATAAAATTTTTGAGAGAGAATGTAAATGGCATTGACAAAGCAACTCTGTCTTGTCACTGTCATAACGATTTAGGAATGGCAACCGCAAACTCTATTGCAGGAATCGTGAACGGAGCAAGACAGATCGAATGTACCATCAACGGACTCGGAGAAAGAGCCGGAAATACAGCTTTGGAAGAAGTGGTAATGATTCTTAAACAGCATACACACTTAAAATTATATACTGACGTTCAGTCCAAAATGCTCAACCCTATGAGCATTTTGGTTTCTGAATTGATGGGAATGCCTGTTCAGCCTAACAAAGCAATTGTTGGCTCAAATGCTTTTGCCCACAGTTCAGGAATTCATCAGGATGGTGTAATCAAAAACAGAGAAACGTACGAAATCATAGATCCGGAAGAAGTAGGGGTGAATGCGTCTACAATTGTCTTGACAGCAAGAAGCGGACGTTCAGCTTTAGCCTATAGATTCAAGCATATCGGTTTTGATGTTACTAAAAACGAGCTTGATTTTTTATATCAGGAATTTCTGAAAGTTGCCGATATGAAAAAAGAAGTCAACAATGATGATTTAAGCTCCATTATCGAGAGAGTGACAAAAAAAATAGGGTAGGATAATTGATTTAAATGTGCTAAAATTAAAATGAACAACGATAAAAAGACTCTTTTTGACAAAGTTTGGGATGCTCACGTTGTAGAAACGATTCCGGACGGACCTCAAATTATATACATCGACAAACATCTGATTCACGAGGTAACAAGCCCACAGGCTTTTGCAGAACTTGAATCCAGAAACTTAAAAATATTCAGACCCCAACAGATTGTTGCTACGGCCGATCACAATGTTCCGACACTGGATCAGGACAAACCGATCCGTGATGATTCTTCTAGAAATCAGGTTGAACAACTAACGGAAAATTGCAGAAAAAATAATATCGAGCTCTACGGATTAGGACATCAATATCAAGGGATTGTCCACATCATTGCACCGGAATTGGGTGTTACACAGCCAGGAATGAGCATTGTTTGTGGTGACAGCCATACTTCAACGCATGGTGCTTTTGGTTCTATTGCTTTTGGCATCGGAACCAGTCAGGTGGCGCAGGTATTTGCGAGCCAGTGTTTACTGCTAAACAAACCAAAATCGATGAGAATTACCGTAAATGGTAAGCTTAATAAAAATGTTCAACCCAAAGATGTAATTTTATATATCATTTCAAAGGTAGGAACTGATGGCGGAACAGGGTATTTTTGTGAATATGCCGGAAATGTTTTCGAAGAAATGTCGATGGAAGGCAGAATGACTGTTTGCAATATGAGCATTGAAATGGGAGCCAGAGGAGGAATGATTGCTCCTGATGAAACCACTTTCAACTATGTCAAAGGCAGAACTTTCGCTCCAAAAGGAGAAGAGTGGACAGAAAAATTAGAGTACTGGAAAACCTTAAAAACAGATGATGAAGCGGTTTTTGATGCAGAATTTTCTTTCGATGCGTCTGAAATTTATCCGATGGTAACTTACGGAACCAATCCGGGAATGGGAATCTCTATCAATCAGAACATTCCAAATCCTCAAAATGAATCTGAGGAAAAAGCTTTGAAATACATGGGTTTAAAAGCCGGACAAGCTCTTTCCGATATTAAAGTTAATTATGTTTTCATCGGAAGCTGCACCAATGCAAGAATTGAAGATTTCCGTTCAGCAGCCAATTATATCAAGGGAAAAAGTAAGTCAGAACACGTTCAGGCTTTAATTGTTCCTGGTTCTCAACAGGTGGTAAAACAGATTTTTGAAGAAGGATTAGACAAAATTTTCACCGAAGCCGGTTTTCAGATCAGACAACCAGGATGTTCTGCATGTTTAGCTATGAATGATGATAAAATTCCGGAAGGAGAGTACTGTGTCTCCACTTCCAACAGGAACTTTGAGGGAAGGCAGGGACAAGGAGCCCGAACCATTTTAGCAAGCCCTTTAACAGCCGCAAAAGTTGCCATTGAAGGGAAAATATCAGTTTTTGAAAACTAAATAAAGGATAAAGTGAATTTATTTCATAAGTGAAAGGTGAAAGGTCAATATAAAAACAATTAAAAATTCACCATTGACTTGCAAAGCAAAATTCACATTTCACATTAATTATTTAACACAATGCAAAAATTAGTCATTATAAAATCCCAGGCAATTCCTTTGCCGGTTGAAAATATAGATACAGACCAGATTATTCCTGCGAGGTTTTTAAAAAGTATTGATAAAAACGGTTTCGGAGATAATCTTTTCAGAGATTGGCGTTATAATGTTCATACGAATGAACCTAATCCTGATTTCGTTTTGAATAATCCGACATACAGCGGTGAAATCCTTGTAGCAGGAAATAATTTCGGTTGCGGGAGCAGTCGAGAGCACGCTGCCTGGTCTTTAACAGATTATGGTTTCAAGGTCGTTATTTCAAGCTTTTTTGCTGATATTTTTAAAGGAAACGCTTTAAATAACGGATTATTACCTGTAAAAGTTTCCGAAGAATTTTTAAAAGAAATCCTGAACGATATTACCGAAAATCCTGAAAAGGAAATTCTGGTAGATGTTGAACAACAAACCATTACTTTCAATGATAAAAGTGAAAGTTTTGAAATTGATTCGTATAAAAAAATATGCCTGATGAACGGTTATGATGATATTGATTTTTTAATCAGCAGAAAACAGGCAATCCAGGAATTTGAATTAAAGACACAAAAAGTATATGAAAACTGATTTTAAAATTGCCGTTCTTCCGGGTGACGGAATAGGACCGGAAGTGGTGAACGAAAGCATTAAAATTTTAGATGCAATTGCTGAGGCTTTTCACTATAAATTCGAATTTAAATATGGATTGGTGGGAGCAGAAGCCATTTTTAAAACCGGAAATCCCTTACCGGATGAAACATTAGAGATCTGTAAAGAATCTGATGCAGTTCTTTTCGGGGCTATCGGAGATCCTGCATTTGATAATAATCCTGATGCGAAAGTTCGTCCTGAACAGGGATTATTGAAACTTCGCAAAGAGCTTGGTCTTTTTGCCAACATAAGACCCTTGAAAACATATAATTCTTTGATTGAAAAAAGCCCTTTGAAAAAAGAGATTATTGAAGGAACGGATATTCAGATTTTCAGGGAATTGGTGAGCGGAATTTATTTTGGAGAAAAATTTACGGATGAAGAAGCAGGGTACGCTTATGATATCTGTAAGTATAACCGTGATGAAATTGCTCCAATTGTTCATATGGCTTTTCAGGAAGCTCAAAAAAGAAGAAAAAAATTAACCTTAATTGATAAGGCCAATGTATTGGATACTTCCAGATTATGGAGAAAAATCTGTAAGGAAATTGCAACAGAATATCCTGATGTGGAACTTGGTTTCATGTTTGTAGATAACGCAGCCATGCAGCTGATTTTAAATCCTAAACAGTTTGATGTGATTGTTACAGAAAACATGTTTGGGGATATTATTTCTGATGAAGCGAGTGTAATCGGAGGTTCTATCGGCTTGCTTCCGTCCGCATCTATTGGAAATGAAAATGCTATGTTTGAACCTATTCACGGTTCTTATCCACAAGCAAAAGGGAAAGGAATTGCCAATCCGATCGCTTCAATTTTGAGTACAGCAATGATGCTTGACTATTTAAAACTGGATCATGCTGCTGAAAAACTGAAAGAATCCGTAGAGCATGCTATAGAAAATAAATATGTTACCATCGATCTCAATGCAGAACAGTCTTATTCCACCAGTGAAGTGGGAAGTTTCATTGCAGATTATATTAAATATTCTGAAAAAACATATTATAATTTCGAGAATGTAAAACTTGGAAAATCTACAATCGTGTAATAAAGTGATCTGTCAATTTTGCTTCGTGAGTCAATAGTCAAATAGTTAGGGGTAATTCACGAGCGAAGCGAATTGACCACTGTCAGTTCATTACTATGTTTGACTTTTATTTTTATATTTTTTTTGAAAAAGGTTCGGTCTCCATGAGACCGAACCTTTTGTATGATTAAGATTTTTCTTTTGTATTATCTGTTTTTCCTGATTTGTTTTTTGAAGACTCCTGAACATCTTCTTTATCAATATCAGGTGGATTCGTTTTTTTTGACGAAGCAGGAATATTGGGAAAATCCTGATTTTGTTTCTTTGTTTCTGCATTGTTCGCAGATTCTTTTCCTTTTTTATTTTCTTTTGAGTCCATAATTTTTGAATTTTATAGTCCTAAAATACCCAGCTTGCCGGTCTGGTCTTCTATACTATAATTCAAAGCCTTTGCCAAAACGAAAATATTATTCAGATTTTCCATTAATTGTTTATGCCCTTCGGATCTTAATTTATTCTGATCTACAGATTTAACGGCTGTTTCCTTTGCTTTCTGGGTAACGTTTCTGATATCTTTTTCAGAAATCCTGTTGAAAAAAGAGTCATCCAGCGACTGAATTTCCACACTCGGTGTAATTCTTATATCAGCTTCCGGAAGATCTGTAATGACCAGTTTTTTATTAATGGAATCAACCTTAATTTTCATTTTATTAAGATCATAAGAAACCTGCGCATTTGTCTTGGTATACGTAATAATGCTATTGCTGGAAACTTCTTTCCCAAAAAATTCGTACCCCATTTTGGTTTTCTGCATGGAAGAAAAGTTCTGCTCGATCACCACCATTTTATTCATTTTGGAAATCTGATTGGTCAGAATGTAATAATCTGACTGCTCAGTTTTTCCGCCAAGATTCAGACAGGACTTCAATCCAAAAAATAATAAAACCATCAACAGAGCTCCTGCTATAAACGGTATTATGAATCTGGTATTTTTCAAACCTGTTATTTTAAAATTTCATTGATTACAGACTGGTCGTCTTTCTTCAGAATATTCACCAAATCTCTTTCAATGTATCCTGTGGTTGGCATTTCTATGATTCTTCCGATTTCTTTACCGTATTTTTCAACAATAATTGTAGGAACTTTCTGAATATTATAACGGCCTTCGTCTCCTGTTGGAGATTCTTTCTTACGGTTCACCGCAATAATCGTCAGTTTATTTTCCGGATATTTTACTTCTTCCAGAATTTTCATTAACCTCGGGAAATCTCTATGACTGTCCTCACACCATGTTCCCATGAAAACTGTGATATTATAGGAATTGATTTTATCCTTTTTAAGATCATTAATTGCTTTTTGATCCATTGCATATTCATCATGCTCTTTCACATACCAGTCAGCATACGGAGCTTTCAGAAACTGATCTTTTAACTGGTTTCCTAAAAGCATTTTGCCGTCATTTGTTGTTTCAACCTCTCGGTTTACAACTACTTTCTGAGCACTGAACTGCTGAACTGTAAAAGCCAAACAGGAAATCACCGCAACATTTGTAATGAGTTTTTTCATATTATTTTTCGATAATTGTCTTCAAATCAGCTGGAGAATAGTATTTATTTTTCAGGACTTTATGATCTGCCTGTCTGTAAACATTAAATTTCTCCCCCGATTTTTCATAAAATGATTCTACGTCTTTTGCTTTGTAAAATTCAACCGTTTCCTGTGCCTGTTCCTCATTATCGCAAGCTTTTGACATATTGGAACGCTGAACTTCGTTGAATAGTTCTACAAATTTGCTGCCAAGTCCGAATTCCAGTACGGCACCACTCAAAACATATTGCAAATCGCATAATGCATCAGCAATTTCTACAATATTGTTATCTGCAATCGCCTGTTTTAATTCGTTTAATTCTTCCTGTAAAAGCTCAACCCTAAGATTACATCTTTCAGGTGAAGGAATTTGTGGGGTATCCAAAATAGGGGCTTTAAAAGTGGTGTGGAATTCTGCTACCTGGTTCAGACTATCAATTTTATCCATGAATATTTTTTATTTAAAGCAAATATAAAAAACGATTTCGGAAAATATACAACGCCTCTTAGAATAAAATCCCATCCTGCTGAATTACTGTATCTTCTAATTAAAAAATCCACAGTTGTGAACCGTGGATTTCTCTCAATTATCTATTGTGATCCTAATCAAATAGGTGAAATGAAGAATCTATTAATAATGTTCTAGATTTCTCCTTTCGTCGAAATGACAGACAATTAATTCTATTTTTAAATTATATTTCCTGATATTCCCAAATTCCTGAAACGTCTAAAACCGTTAATCCCGGCTGTTTTTCTCCATAACTGAAAACTCCTATATAATTGGATTGACAGGATACACACTTTGTTCCAAAATATAATGTAGGCAGCTCATTCACCGTTAATTCCCCAAAATGAATTCTTCCCGGTGATGTTTTCGTTACCATGTTGTTCTTTAAAAGATCTGCTTTAGCCAGTACTTTATCTTCATTATAGATCTGAAAGATAGGAAAACCTGATTCGTAAGGAGTTATTTCAACTGTATTTATATGATCACACTCATTGCAAGTAAATTCCACTACAGCCGACGGACTCATCTCATCATTGATAAAATAGTTTTTTGCAATAAAGACTTTCTTGCCTAGAGTTATTTTGTTTGATATTGAATGCATTGTTTTTTTTTTATTATTGTATCACCGTACCGACCAGGCTATTATACTTTCCACTCGGACTTTTTTTGATGGTGATTTTTACATATCCTTCTTCTGCTAATTTATTCCATGTTTTCTGATAACCCGTTGTAATATCAATCGGAATTTTCCACATCGTCTGTTTACCTCCTCCAACTTGACCAAACCAAGGAATGACATCAGCAGTTTGAGATTTGAAAGGTAATAAATTATTTAACACATCGATCTCGTAATAGAAATCATATGCAGTTTCAGGCTGATTTAAAGCTCTTTGTGAGAAAGTATAGACATATCCATTGATAATAGGACTTGTAAAACTTCCTCCTAAAGTAGGAACTCCGGTTCCGTTATAAGTACCGACAGCACCGCTGTATCTGTCAAATTTTTGTCCTGCCTGAAAAGAAACATCATCAACAATATTATATCCTCCGTTTGCAGGTGGCCATCCTCCGTTTAAATTATTAACTTTAAAAATAGCTTCCAATTCTCCCCATTTCCCTTGTCTGTAAAGTTCAAATATATAGTCTCTTGTCTGCTGATCTACTTTTCCGCCTGTATCGTAAGTTGTAGCAAATTCATTGGCACTTTTGTAAAATACGGTTTTAACAGGCGGGATATCTGTTTCTGCATCGCTATCCGAACTACAGGCTATAGAAAGAAAAGCCGTTGATAAAAAAAATAAATACTTGAATAAATGTTTCATATAAAGATTTTAAATTGTGTAAATAGAAGAGGTGAGCCTTCAGCTCACCCTCAACACTTGTTGAAAAAGATTTCATAATGTGATCTCTTCGCCATTTTTATGGGAGGTTTTTATATACAACAGATCTTTCAAATTATTTGAACGAAAATGTATGGCAAAAATCTAAGAAAATAATATTTTACCTGTTTCCTAAAATATATTTTGGAACTTCCCTAAAAGACAAGTCGTAGGCGGTACAATAAGAATAATTTCGGCGATAAAATTAAATAAAAAATTCATTTACCTGTGATTTTTTCTAAGAAAATTATCATTCTTATAGGGATAATGAATTATAAAAGAGAAATTCACATTTTTATTTAGCCTGATTATGAATGTATTAATTACAATAAAAATGATTTTTATAAATAAAAAAACTGCCTGTGATAACAGGCAGTCATACATAATGTAATAATGGTATTAGTTTTTGATAAATCTTTTAGACACTTCACCAATCTGAATAATATATGCCCCTTTGATAAGGCTGCTCACATTAACAGAACTTCTTTCAAGTTTTCCTGATTTAATTAGTTTTCCACCTATATCGAAGATTTTATAGTCTTCGGAAGCCGAATTTGAAACATTTAAAATATCTCTTGCCGGATTCGGATACAATTTAATATCAGTTATTAAATCTTTAGTATCAAGTAAATCTCCTCTTCCGGACGAAACAATGTTCAAAGTGTAGTCTTCAACCTGTCCGTAGGTATACGATCCACAAGATGAAGTTGGCACAGAACTGTATTTCATCATCACTCTCATTCTTGTAGTTCCTAAAGTTGCCGTTGCAGGGATTGTGATTGATCCTGTTACAGGAGATGTAGTAGATCCTGCTTTAGACCAGGCTAATTCTCCACTGTCTGCAAAGTCACCATCTTTATTGTAGTCAATATAAACCGCGTAAGCTTCACTATATTTTGTAGAAGTCCAGGTTGGCGTTACAGAAATAGTATATGCGCTACCTCTTGTTACATTTGTAGAAACTGAAGTAAAGTCTTCGTATCCTGCTGTTCCCGTAGAAGTATTATTAATGGTTCCGAAGCTTACATTTCCGATTCTTTCATCAGCTGTATTAGTTGCTGATGCTGTACAATAGCTTACTGAAGTGCCTGCAAGAGTGGTAACAGAAACAGTGTTGCTTGCTGTTGAAACATTTCCTGCTGCGTCTTTTGCTTTTACGGTAAAGCTGTAAGTTGTGGAAGGAGAAAGACTCGTTACAGTATAAGAAGTGGACGCTGTGGAACCGATCAATGAAGAACCCTGATAAACATCGTAACCTGTAACCGCTACGTTATCTGTTGCTCCTGACCAAGAAAGATTTGTGCTTGTAGAAGTAGTGCCTGAAGCTGCTAATGTAGGGGCTGTAGGAGCCACAGTATCTGAAGATCCTGAACCTGCATTTACAGTAATATTTGCGTTATTTACATCGAAGAAAATATGATTGGAACCTTTTACCATGATTCTTCCTGTTGTTGTAGAAACATTAGGAATCGTTACGGCTTCGCTTCCATCATTTGGAGTTCCCGCCAATAGGGTAGTCCATGTATTTCCGCTGTCTGTAGACCAAAGAATATCTACATTTGCTGCGTTTACACTATTAGCCGTAGTTCCTGCCACATTCCAGGTTACGGTTTGAGAGGTACTTCCTGAATAGGTTGTTGCCGTATTTTGTGAACTTACACTGAAAGGCCCCGCTGTACTATTTACAGTAATTACTGCATCATCTGAATTATTTCCGGAACCTCCGGCTCTGTTGTCACGAACCGTAAATCTGAAGTTATAAGTTCTTGCTACATTGGATAAAGCTTCCACTGTAATTTCAGAACCTGCCGTTGTGGTTGCTCCTGCCAATACAGAAGCCATTCTTGGAAAATACCTAGTTGGAGTTGTTTGTGGAGTCCAGGATCTGAAAGTAGGTCCGGAAGCTTTTGTTGCACTTGCAGCCGAACTTGCTCCTGTTTGTGAGGAAGAAGCATTATCCATTTGTTCCCAAATATAAGTCAACGAATCTCCGTTCGCATCAGTTCCGGCCCCCGTTAACATAAATGGTGTTCCTTTCGGGATCGTATAATCCAGACCTGCATTTGCCGTTGGAATTGAATTTCCTGTGGCAGTATTTACAGAGCAGGTTTTGGCTTTGATATTATTCGTGATCTGCTGAATACTGATGGCGTGGAAGAAAGCATCCGAATGCGGCTGAATATCCTGGCTTGTAATTCCTGCATATCCCATAATCGTTGATCCTGATCCCGGTTCCATGTTTGCTCCCGTCCCTTCGTTATTCATTGAGAAGGTATGGTTTCCACCAAACTGATGTCCCATTTCATGGGCCACATAATCTATATCAAAATTATCACCTGAAGGGATTGCATCTGCAGGCGAAGTATAACCGCTTCCTTTTGAACCATTGGTACAGATACAACCGATACAACCTGCGTTTCCTCCACCTCCGGAAGCGCCAAATAAGTGTCCGATGTCATAATTTGCTTCACCGATAACCGAAGTTAAAGTAGATTGAAGTTGGGAATTCCAGTTGCTCATTCCTGAGGCTGCAGAATAAGGATCGGTAGAAGCGTTAGTATAAATTACTGCATCATTATTAGCGATTAGAACCATTCTTGCAGCAAAGTCTTTTTCAAATACACCGTTGACACGGGTCATTGTATTGTTCATCGCAGCTAAAGCAAGCGCTTTAGTTCCTCCAAAATAAGTAGTGTATTCTCCTGTACAAGATAATGCCAGTCTGAATGTTCTTAATACCGCATCGTCTGCGTTTGGTCTTGCAGCAAGATTTGTTGTACCTGCCGCACCTTTTTGAGCGACATCAATTACGCTGCATTCAAATTTACTCAGATCATCTTTTTTATCAGATTTTTTGTACACTACATAAGTAGAAAGGTCTTTTGTATAAGGCTCGATGAAAACTGCAGATTTATCTCCATAGATTTCCATTGAAGACAAGCCTAAAGGGGAAATACTAAAATAAACTGTAGAATTAGGATCTTCTAAACCAGTTCCTACATAAGACTTAATTTCGGGGTATTTCGCAGCCAGTGCAGGATCAAAATTCGAATTTTCTTTCACTTTAAAGTTTTCCATTTTCCCTTCGGAATTTGGGAAAGAGATAATGATTTCTGATTTTTCTCCTGCTGCTAATCTCTTGGGGGCTTTTGCAAGAGCATTCTTCAGCCCGTTTACATCCAGACTGAAAATCCTGGGAGCAGTAATAGAAGACTTGTTTTCAAAAATTTCCGAAGACGTTTTTCTAGAACTTTCAGACCAAAGACGGTCGGTCTGAGCAAAAGAAATTCCTGAGATCAGAAGTACTCCGATCATCGATAATTGTTTTCTCATATAATCTTTATTTTGTTTGTGGAATATCAAAGCTAATAAAAATTATATTACGAAAAACAAATTTTTTTAAGATTTTTTTAGATTATTCATTTAAAATATTATGCAATGCATTGAAAATAATTCAAATACTATATTCTCATAAAAAGAAAATAGCATACGCAAAATACGTACGCTATTCAGTTATCAATAATATAATTCTAAATTTCTAAAACTTGTTTACAATTAGAACTTTTATGTCGCTAACTTGTAAAAAAGTTTATTTTGTGATATCTCTGCCGATCACTAATCTCTGAATCTCGGAAGTACCTTCTCCGATGGTACAAAGTTTAGAATCTCTGTAGAATTTCTCAGCCGGGAAATCCTTTGTATATCCGTATCCCCCGAAAATCTGAACTGCGTTATTAGCAATTCTTACACAGGCTTCAGAAGCATATAATTTTGCCATAGCTCCTTCTTTTGTCATTTTTTGCTTAGCATTCTTCAATGTTGCCGCTCTTTGAATCAATAATTCAGAAGCATCGATTTCAGTTGCCATATCTGCTAACATGAAATTAATTGCCTGAAATTCAGAAATTGATTTCCCGAACTGATGTCTTTCTTTGGCATATTTTAAAGCAGATTTATAAGCTCCTCTGGCTGTCCCTAAACTTAAGGCAGCAATAGAAATTCTACCTCCGTCAAGAATTTTCATAGCCTGCTTGAAACCTTCACCCACTTCTCCTAAACGATGAGAATCCGGTACACGAACGTTATCGAAGATTAACTCCGCAGTTTCAGAAGCTCTCATTCCCAATTTATTTTCTTTTTTACCGGAAGTAAAACCAGGCATACCTTTTTCTAAAACAAAAGCCGTTGAATTATTTTTAGCTCCTTTCTCACCTGTTCTTGTCATTACCACAGCAATATCTCCAGAGATCGCATGAGTAATAAAATTTTTAGCTCCATTAATGATCCAGTCATCTCCGTCTCTTACCGCTGTTGTAGACATGCCTCCTGAATCTGAACCTGTATTATGTTCCGTCAACCCCCAAGCTCCGATTACTTTACCTGAAGCCAACTGAGGAAGCCATTTACTTCTTTGCTCTTCATTTCCGAATTCGTAGATATGATTGGTACAAAGAGAGTTGTGAGCCGCCACAGAAAGACCGATAGAAGGGTCTACCTGGGAAATCTCATCAAGAATTGCAACATACTCATGATAACCAAGACCAGAACCTCCGTACTGCTCAGGAACGACAATCCCCATAAAACCCATCTCACCTAACTGATGAAACAAATCTTTAGGAAAAGTCTGGCTTTCATCCCACTCCATAATATTAGGTCTGATATTCTTCTCAGCAAACTCTCTTGCTGTTTCCGCTATCATTTTAATGTTGTCAATAGTCTCTGTATTCATAATAGATAATAGTTAGTTCCCAAAGATAAATAAATTGACGAAACGCCCAAAAAAATTATTTCCTCCATAGTAATTTATGAACAAAGCTTTAGTTTTCAATTTTTTATATTCTGACAATTAATGATTTTTTAATAAATTTTTCTTAAAAAGAAGTTTAATAATTTACTAATTTTGCTTCCCAATACTAAAACATGAAAAAACTTCTACTTCCTGTAATTTTGATTTCATCATATTTTGCAGCACAAGCTCCTGCGGGGTATTATGATGGCACAACCGGATTAGCCGGCTACGCACTGAAATCAAAACTTCATGACATTATTTCTGCAAAGAATATCAACTGGCATTACAGTGATCTTACCAATTATTACAACCAGACTGATTTAGATAAATATTATGACTACGGTCCAAGCAATACAACTATTTTATTAGATATCTACTCTGAAATCCCTACAGGGCCGGATGCTTATGAATACACAACAGCTAATATTATCGGAAGCGCAAGCGCAGAAGGGCAAGGCTGGAACCGAGAGCATATGATGCCACAAAGTACATTTTACAGTAATTATCCAATGTACTCTGATTTATTTTATGTAGTTCCTACAGATGCGAGAATAAACCAATTAAGAAGCAATTACCCTTACGGAATCACAGGTTCCACTATATATTATACATTTACCAACACTTCAAAAATCGGGAACTGTGCCATTCCCGGAATAACTTACACGGGACGTGTTTATGAGCCTATTAACGAATTTAAAGGTGACATAGCCAGAAGTTTGTTGTATTTTGCCGTAAGATACGAAGGTAAATTAGGGACTTTTAATTTTAACAACAATACCAATCCCGCTTCCGACACCAATCCTCTGGATGGAACAGAAGAAAGAGGTTATGATCCTGCTTATATCGCTATGCTTCTCCAGTGGCACCAGCAAGATCCGGTTTCTCAAAGGGAAATCGACAGAAATAATGCAGTATATGCTATACAGAAGAACAGAAATCCTTTTATTGATAACCCAACCTGGGTGAATGCAATCTGGGGGCAAACTCCCGATACTGCGGCTCCGCAAGCTCCCACCAATTTAAATGTAACACAAAACAGTGCTTATTTTACAACATTAAGCTGGACTCCGAGTTCAAGTACGGATGTAATAGGTTATAAGATCTACCAGAATGGTACTTTGGTTGGAGCAACGAAAAACACAACCTTCAGTGTAGATCACCTGACACCTTCAACAGCTTATACTTTTACCGTTAAAGCTTATGACAACGGATACCTGCTTTCTTCCGACAGTAATGTTGCCTCTACCATAACCTTAGCTTCAGATATCTATGCTAAAGATCTGATGGTTACAAAATACCTGGAAGGAACTTCAAACAATAAAGGATTAGAAATTACCAATAAAACAGGACACCCTGTAAACCTGAGCGATTATAGATTATCTATTCAGTTTTCAAGCGGAAGTAACTATTATTTTCCCGACCCGTATGAATTGGAAGGAATCGTTCAGAATAACGAAACATTCGTAGTGCTGCATCCTGAAGCCAATTTTTCCTGCTACAGCATTAATCAGGCAAAATTTGTAACAGCAGCTCCGCAAATGACATATTCAGGAAGCCAATACTTAGAGTTAAGATACAAATCGGCAACCGTAGACGCTATTGGAATTTCAGGCACAAGCAATTCTTCAACCTTAGGAAACATTTCTTTATACAGAAAGGCAAGTGTAACCCAACCTACGACAAGCTTTATGCTTTCTGAATGGGATTCTTATGCAAGTAATTATTGCCAAAATCTAGGATCATTATCAACTTCAGACCTTATCACTTCCCATGAAGAAGAATTTAAGATCTATCCCAACCCTGCCAATGAAAATATTTTTGTAAGTGGAAAAACTGAAGATATACAGTCAGCACAGATTTTAGATTTTTCGGGAAAAGTAATTTCCACGGAAAAAGTTCCGTTTAAAAACAAAAAGAATATTTCTGTTCAACATTTATCTAAAGGTTCTTATATATTAAAACTTGACAAAAAAATCTATCCGTTTATTAAAAAGTAGATTTACATTTAATATATAACAACAAAAACCGTCGGAATATCTCCGACGGTTTTTCAATGTAAAAATATCTAATTTTAGAAATCTAAGGTAATTGAAGCTCTTACAGCAGCTCCCATGATTGGTCTTGCCATTCTGATATCTCCCGTTCCTGTAAGCGGAGATCTTGGATCACCTTCTGTAATACCGATCGTATTGAAGATATTGGTTCCGTCAACTGCAAATCTTATTTTTCCTAACTGATAAGAAGTTCCCGCTCCGAATTCTGAAAATGAAGGCAAAATATTTTTATCCGTATTGGCTTCATCCTGGAAACGCTTACCATAATAATTCATACTTACGTAAGCTCTCCATTCTTTTGTGATATTCACCGCCGGAGAAATATTGAAATAGAATTTAGGCATTCTTCTTACGGTATTTCCGTCATAATCAAAGAAATTACCTGCCGCATCCATTCCGGTGAAGTTTTTATATTTCGGATTTTGAATCGTTCCGTTAAAAGTCACTTCCAGTAAATTGTTGAATAATCTTGCATATCCTTCCAATTCCACTCCAAAGTTGGTAGTATTGGCGAATTTATTTTCAGAAGTTCCGTCAGAAAATACATCTGTAAACGAAAGGTTTTTCAAAGTAGAGTAGAACGGAATCACTGCCACATCAAATGTTCTTGAATAATATTTATATCCAACTTCCAGCTGGTTGGTCGTAACTGGTTTTATTGCAGATAAATTGTTCATATTATTATAGTACGCTTCTTCATTCGGCGATCTGAAACCATTAGAAAAACGGGCATAAACAGCATTTTCCCTATTGATCTTATAATTCAGAGCCGTTGTGAAAGACACTCTGTCTACATCATAATACCAATATGTGTATTTATTTCCTAAAACGGACATATTATCGTCTGCAGTAGTGGTTAAGAAAGAATGTGTTCCGTCTGTTGTGAGTCCGGAATTATTTAAGTTTGAGGTTGTTGTATTTACACCATATCCTTTATAAGAATCTTTACTGTAACGGATACCACCGTTGAAGCTTAAATTCTCAGTGATATTATAATCTAAATTTAAATAAAGATCATTTAAGCTACCTTGAATCTGAGAATCTCTTACCAGGAAAGACATATCCGTAACTCCGTTATATGTTTTTGAATATCCTGTACTTGTTGGAGTTAATGAAGTATCAACCAGGTTCAGAAGTTCAGGCCTGTCCGTTGCCGTTGTCAAAATATTACTCCAGTTCCAGTATTGATGAGATTTCCAGTTGGATTTGTAGAAACCTGCCGTTACATTTCCTTTGTCAAACTTATAATTGAACTGTAAATCATTGACAAAGTTATTCATCTGTTTATCGATTGCCCAGAATCCTAATTTCTGAACATAAGCAGGATTTACAATAGCTCCGTTGCTTACTAATGAATATTGATAATTATTTCCTGTAATTCCTTCCGACTTTGCAAAATCTGCCATTGTCTGAGGACCACCTGCCGGGAAAATTCCGGTATAGTTCATATTGATATTGGTATACCTAGTTTTATTAATGACTGAGAAATTTCCTCCCAGATCATATTTAAACTCAGCACCTAACACATCCACTCTCGGATGAATTCCGTCTTCTAGATTTCTATTGAAAAATCCTCCTCCGGCTTGCGGGATATTCAATTGACTGATCGCTCTGTAGCTGTATGTTCCGTAATTAGCATCAAAACCTGAGAACTCTTTCAGATCATTTCCATTTTGTGACAAAGGAATAGGAAGGAAAAATGTATTTCGGTCATCAAGCTTTTTATAATACACTTTAGCATAACCTTTATCAAAAACATATTTAAGATTCATTCGGATTTGCCCGCCATTGTTCGCCTTAAAGCCTGTTTTTCTGATTCCGTTGTCTGTTCTGTAAAAACCACCAACATTAAAGAATAGCTTATCCTGTACCAAAGCACCACCAAGGTTGACATCAGTACGCATCAAACCATACGTACTGGTCTCCAGTTTTGCAGTTCCTTTAAAATCGTTACTTCCTTCTTTTGTTATAAAGTTAATAAGACCTCCCGGAGAATTATTTGCATAAATAGACCCCGAACCACCTCTCAATGCTTCCAGTCTGCTTACCGAATTATCTACACGGAAAAAGTTATCTGCATTGGCAAACTGCAAAGCTCCATCTTCAAAAACTGGAAGTCCGTCTTCCTGAACCTGTACAAATTCATACGCTCCCGCAGAAGGAATCCCCCTTGCAAAAAGATTATTTCCGACTTCACCACCCGAAGTTTCCACAGCAAAACCAGGAACTCTCTGCAATAAAGCAGCCGCGCTGATCGGGTTTTGTTTCTGAATTTCCTTCGCTGTAAAAGTGGAGATTGCTGTACTGGATTCTATTTTCTTTTTGGGATTGGAGTTTCCTGTGATTACTACCTGATCAATAGATGCCGTTCTCGTAGAATCCTGTGGAGTCGTTTCCTGAGCATACGTATTATTAAAATAAAGTGTTGCAATGCCGGCAAGTAAGAAAATCGATCTTTTTTTCATAGCCTTTAATTTTTTATAGTTAGTTTTAATTTTGATTCAATTTAAGATAAACACCATTCGTCCATCCGAAACCATCCTGATTAGGATATTCTCCACCTCCTGCAACAGTTTCTATATCTAATGCATTATATTTCTCCATCAGCTTTCCTGTGTTTCTATAAACTCTTTCCACATTTGTGCACCAGTTATTTTTAATCTTTTCCGCCAAGTCATCAAAACCGTAGTTTTTCATAGATTGATAACCCAACCATTGATACGGCGCCCATGCATTAGGAAGATCCCATTGCTGCCCGGTTTTCTTTGTAGTGGTAACCAAACCGCCTTGATACAGAAATTTTTCTTCGATATTTTTTGCAACAGATTCTGCCTGCTTTTCATTTGCTAATCCAAGAAACAAAGGATAAAGAGTAGCAATATGTTCAGATGAGGTTGTTGCATGCTTTTTTGTATGATAATCTCTGTAAATTCCGGAATTTGCATCCCAAAAATACTTATCAATCATCTTTTTCCTGTTTTCTGCTTTTTCTTTAAAAACATTTTCTTTTTCCGATAAATTTTGAAGTGATGAGGATTTTGCCAATGTTGCTTCCAGATGCCACAATAGACAATTCAGATCAACTTCAGCCAAGTTCAAGGTCTCAATCGTCTGTATATTTTCTCCATCTGCAAACCATCTGCTTGAAAAATCCCAACCCGATTCACAGGCACTTCTTATATTTCTGTAAAATTCTTCACCTGCATTTTCCGCATCTTCAATATCAATTAAATAGCTTTCGGGACGGGGTTCATTCTCTGCATCATAATACCTGTTTAAAACATCTCCGTTAATTGTTTTCAATACTCTTTTTGAACTTGAACCGTTTTCCAGTTTTTCAACACTATTCATCCAGAAAGCATATTCTTTTTCTAAAGTATCATGATATTTAATGTAAATATTTTCGTCTTTTGTCGTTTCAAAAAGCAAATCCAGCATTAACGAAAAGTAAGGTGGCTGAGAACGGCTTAAAAAATGGGTCCGGCTCGCATTGGGTACAAATCCGACAGTCTGAATTAAATAAGAACAGTTTTCAACAATATTTTCCATCATTTCAATCCTTCCGGAAACCTGCAAGCCTAACATGATAAAATAGCTGTCCCAATAAAAAAATTCATTAAAACGACCTCCCGGAACAACATAAGGTTTGGGAAGTTTCAGCAATGTTCCTTTTTCTTCATAAGCAGTTCTGGTCAATTCATCCCAGAGCTTTTCTATATGTTCTTTAATGGGCAGATGATCTTCTGTCTGAATGGATATTTTTGCTCCTAAAAAATCAAAGTTGTATAAGACAAATTCTTTCAGATCAAAATTCTCAAGCTGTTTTGCCTCATGATATTTTGCATTAATTTCAGTAATCGGAAACAACGGGACCGCATCGGTCATCATCTTCTGATCTTCGAAGATTTTCGAACGCTGAACATCGTCAAAAAGAGCCTGGATTTCGTTAATGTATAATTGTTTGTTCATATTTATTTTTTAGGATTTATTTTTAATTTATTCATAAAAACTGCCGAAATAATCAATAAGGAAAGCGGAATTAATGATAGGTAAAACGCCTGTTGTCCACTAAATTCCTGAAACACAAAGCCAGTGATAATCGATCCAATAGTTCCTCCGATTGCGGAGAAGACCACAATTAAACCTGACATTGCGCTATGCAAATATTTTGGAATGGATGCTAAGATCACCGAATTGATACTTGGATAAATTGGTGCCAATAATCCTCCCATTAACGGAAATAAATACACAACCAGTGGAGCATTCAGCCAAGTTGTAGAAGTATCAATATGAATATTATGAGTCAATGGAAGGACCAGTAAAATGCTTATTGCAAAACCAACCACACAAAAAGAAACTACATAAATCCAGCTGAATTTTTTCGAGAAAAATCCCGACAAAAATCTTCCCAGCGCAAAAGCTCCCGCCAAAACTGCTCCCGCCTGAATACTCATCGAAGTCGGAACTTTTAAAATTTCTTTATAAAAAGTTGGCGTCCATGTCTGGAAGCTTTGCTCTACCAATACAAAAAGAAAAGCACATAGTAAAAAGAACAATACTTTTCTGTGCCCAAATAAACTCGCACTGTTTCTTAGATCTCCCAGCAAATCTGTCTTTTCACTTTTTGCTTCCTTTTCATTCAGCTTTGTGAAGAACAAAAACAAAAAAGACAGTGTTGAAACTCCTCCTAACACCCAATAAACATTCAGCCAATGGGTTGATCTTGGATTATGGTCATCTATGAACAAACTGAATAAAACATTTCCCATTAATACTCCGATCATAAAAAAACCTTCCAGATAACCCATAAAACTTGAATGCTCTTTATCTGTATTTGTCACCAGCCCTATAGAGGTAAAAACTGAAATTTTAATTAAAGCAAAAGAAATTCCGACAATGGTAAATAATAGTTTAAAAAACCAAAAATCATTGGCGAAAGGCATTACAAAACACATACAGCTCACCAAAAGCAAAGTAATCAGCATAGAGTTTTTAATGCCTATTTTAGGAAGAAACGATGCTAATATGAATGAACAGATCGCAATTGGCAGATCTTTAAAACCTTCCAGAACACTGGCATGAGATTTTGAAATTCCGAAGTTTTGCTGAACCTGCAGAATCACTGTTCCTACAGAATTCAGGAGAATTGCAAAAACAAAATAGTTTAAAAATAAAACCGCTTTAATATTGAAATTTTTCATTCATATAATTTCTTGTGGGCTAAGATAGAAGCATTTGACTTCACATTAATTTAACATTATAAATCAATATTTGAACTA